>NZ_JBBCKX010000028.1:0-67880 GCF_037153115.1 Pantoea sp. USMM079 | reverse complement strand
CGATATCGAGAGCCTGACTGAGAAGCATAAAAAAATCCGTAATCCCTGAGAGATTACGGATTCTTGCAGAACTGCCGGATCGTTCAACCGATCATTTTTGTCTTAACTGATCGGCATTACGCATTTCTGCGGCGTTTTCTTCTCAACACAATATCCTTAATTCAGGATTTCAATGCGACGCGGTTTCGCTTCTTCAGGAACGATGCGTTCCAGATCGATGCTCAGCAGGCCCAGTTCGAGACGCGCATCGCGCACCACGATGTGATCGGCCAGCTGGAATTTACGCTCAAAGTTACGTTCGGCGATACCCTGATACAGGTATTTGCGCTCCGGTTGCTCTTCGGGGTGCGCACCGCGAATAATCAGCACATTGTCGTGTGAGGTAATATCTAACTCGCTCTGGGCAAAGCCCGCAACGGCAATGGTGATGCGATAGTGGTTTTCATCCACCAGCTCAACGTTGTACGGAGGATAGCCACCATTGGCCTGATTCTGATTGGACTCAAGCAGACTAAACAGACGGTCGAAACCAATAGCAGAACGATAAAGCGGAGTGAGATCAAAGTTACGCATAAAAAGACTCCTGAAAATCAGCAAGTTTTGGCAACCTTCCACCATGGACAGGTTGTGCGGCCCGCTGCTGCCCCTGTCGGCAACAGCAACGCGACCGTGCAGTAAAAATGGGTGCGCTTTGATCGCTTTCAAGGGCAATGGCGTATTTTTTTACAGCAATTTTGACGAAATAGCATACACTCAGAAATTCTTCGCCTGCATTGCATGACATCGCCACAGAGCTTTGCTGCAGCAGGAGACACACTCCAGCCAGAAGTGATGGCTGTAGGGATGATGAAATGAAAATGATGAAAAGCTTTCCGCTCACCGGCCTGCTGGTCTGCGGCGTTTTGACTACTTCGGGTTGCTCCAGCGTCATGTCTCACACTGGCGCCAGCCAGGGTTATTATCCCGGCACTCGCGCCAGCGCAGATATGATTGCCGATGACAATACCAGCTGGGCGATAAAGCCGCTGGCGGTGATCGATCTGCCCTTCTCCGCCGTACTGGATACGATTCTGTTGCCGTGGGATTACTTCCGCACTGACAAAGATTCGGCGCATGACCGTGTGCTGCAAAGTGAAAAATTGGCTGGCACTGACGCCAGCCTGGCGACTGCCGCCGCTATGCCTTCGACGTCGCACTGACGCAGAACAGCTGGCGCCAGCCCTCAATTTCCCGCATGTAAGCGATCTGTTTGCCGTCCGGTGACCACACTACCGCATCACCGGAAGGCGGCTGCTCGCTGCGTTTGGTTAAGCGCGTGACGTGCCCGGTCGCCACATCACAGCGCATCACGCTGTTATCGCAAATAAAGGCGATCGCCTCGCCTGACGGCTGCCAGCTGAATGCTGACTGAATAGTGCTGCTGAGCCGCGTGATTTGACGCGGTGGACCACCGTTAGGCGACACACACCACAGCTGTACAACGCCCTGCTCATCCGCCATCAGGAAGGCGATGGTGCTGCCGTCCGGCGACGCGCGCAGCCAGTGACGTGGCTGCAATGCTAACCCTTTACTTTGCGTGATGCGGCGTTGCTGCACACCGGCAGGCGGTGCAGGCAGTTTATCCGCCGTGCCCTGTAACGGTGATGCACCGGGTTTGGCGTAATCACTCAGCGCCTCGGGCAAATCCACTACAAACACTTCCGGCACTTTATCGCCGTTGGCAGCACGCGTGTCGCCGATAAACGCCAGCGCCCAGCGCTGCCAGCTGCCATCTGGTTTTTGATATCCGCGCTCGCCAATCCAGCCCTCTTCATAAGCGCGGTCAATCTGATCGCTGCCCGACTGGGGATCGCGCGTGGTTTGGCTCACCAGCACGCAGTAATGGCTGCCATCGTATTCACGGGGATGCTGTTTCGGCGGACACACTGGATGCAGCGGTACGGCTACACCGACATTACGCAGATCCTCACGCGCATCTTTTTCATGCATCACATGGTCGTTATAGGTATAGCTGAGGCGCGATCCGTCTGGACTGAATACATGCACATGCGAGCCGCCGCGCAATGCGCCGGGCGTATAAGGTGCGGTAATGTCACAGGCATCGAGATTTTCCGCATTGCCCTGCTGCACAATGACGCCGCGACGATGATGGAAATCATAATGCCAGTGTCCATCGGGATGCTCAGGGCCATGAATGCACACATAGCGCGGCGGCAGATCCGGGCTGACGGTCACCACGCCGACATGCGCACCGTCGCGTGCCTGATACAGCACCTCGACCGCACCGCTCGCGACGTTGACGCGTTCGATGGTCAGACTGGTAAAGGATGCGCCCGACGGACGAACATCAAACGCCAGCCACTGGCTGTCCGCGGTCCAGACGTTGATATTGGTGAGCTGATGATGACGCTGTGCAAAGGTGAGTTGTTTTTCTGACATGAGGCAACCTTACATCCAACAGTTGCCGAACAAAGTACGCGATTATGGGGTGAGGTGCAGCAGTCACAGCGCAATAATTTGCGAACAGTTGGCGCAATTCAATACGAATCGATCACGTCAGGAATGAGTGATAGATTGCGCAAAAATCATGAACAGATCGCGCAATGAATGGCTGACAGATTGCGTGATAAATCGTGAACAGACACGCAATGAATGGCGCCGCTACGCATCGCAGGGCGTTGTAGCGGCGTCATTTATCGCGCGGTATCGATCATCCTACGCGCTTCACATCCCCCACCAGCAGGATATAGGAGAGCGCACCAACCAATGCCACGGCGGAGATATACACCAGCGCCGGGGCAAAGCCGTAATCCTGTGCCAGATAGCCCACCACCAGCGGTACCGTGATGCCGCCCAATCCACCGATAAAGTTAAACATTCCACCGGTTAAACCGATCAGGCGAACCGGCGCCAGCGACGACACCAGCGACCAGGTAATAGAGGCGAAGCCGTTGCCGAAGAACGCGATGGCCATCAGCGTCATAATCCACACCGGATCGTTGGTGTAGTTGGCACCCATGATGCACGTAGAGATCAGCAATCCACAGATAATCGGCGTCTTACGCGCAAAACCAAGGGAACGCCCGCTGCGCACCAGACGATCGGCCACGATGCCAGAAAGAATCACACCAAAGAAGGCGGCGAGGAACGGCACGGTGGTCATAAAGCCTGCTGTCAGCGCGGAGATGTGTTTTTCCTGCGTCAGATAGTTCGGGAACCAGGTCAGGAAGAACCACAGCGTAGAGGTAACAGCGAACTGCCCAAGGTACACGCCGCACAGCTTGCGATGGAACACCAGTTTCCAGTCGGCGGCAGTGAGTTTGGTGCGCGTTTTTTTCGCCGCGGGTGCATCGCCGTCCACCATCGCCCCCCCTTCACGGATATAGTCCAGTTCCGCCTGGTTGATGCCTTTGCTCTGGCTTGGGGCTTGATAGAACTTGATCCACACCAGCGACCAGATGATGCCGATGCCGCCTGTGATGATGAACACCCAGTGCCAGCTCAACAGTTCCTGAATCCAGATCAGCAACGGTGTGAGAAAAGCGAGACCGACAAACTGACCCGAGGTATAAAAACCCACGGCAGAGGCACGCTCCTGCTCCGGGAACCAGCTGGTGACCAGACGATTGTTGGTCGGGAACGCGGGTGCTTCAAAGATGCCGGTGATGGCACGCAAGCCAATCAGCGATAATAATCCGCTGGCAAAACCCTGGAATAACGTGGCGACCGACCAGCCGAAGATGGCAATAAAATAGGTCAGGCGGGAACCGACGCGATCGAGGAACCAGCCGCCGGGAATCTGGCATAGCGTATATAACCAGGCAAAGGCAGAGAAGACATATCCCATCTCCGCTTTACTGATGCCGAACTCTTCCTGAATATGCGCAGAGGCCACCGCTAAATTAGCGCGGTCGACATAGCAAATCACCACCGTAATAAAGATCATCAGCAGCGTAATATAACGACGCCGGGTGGGTTTGGCCTGAACAGCAGAGAGATCCATGGTGTGTCTCCATAATCATATTTGTAGTTCAGGCGTGACGATGCCCGCCGCTACAAATGCAGGGTAAGGATAGTGAAGGTAAAACCGCACAGGCGGTAAATGTCATTTGCCGGGAAAAAGGCTGAGCGAGGCCCTATGCCTTATTTCACCGGCATATCTTTATCTAAAAGATTTTATAAATTCTTATACCCTAAATAATTCGACGTGCAGAATGGTGGCATGGGAATACACTCCCAAGAGCTTACTTAAGGTGAGTAAGCACAGCCAGCGCATCTGTCGCTTAAATTATGACGAGTATTACCACTCAGCGACCGTTCCGTCTGGGAAACGCCATAATGGATTACGCCAGTCTGGTGCATTCTTACTTCTTTCAATCACCAGCTCTTCGTTAATTTCCACGCCGAGACCCGGTTTATTCAGTGGATAGAAGTGACCATCATCCATTTTGAAATCATCTTTATTGATAACGTAATCCAGCAGTTCAGCACCCTGATTATAGTGAATGCCCATGCTTTGCTCCTGGAACACCGCGTTGCGTGAAACGAAATCGACATGCAGGCAGGCAGCCAGCGCGATTGGGCCGAGCGGACAGTGTGGTGCCAGCGCTACATCGTAAGACTCTGCCATCGCGGCAATTTTGTAGCACTCGGTGATACCGCCCGCATGCGACAGATCCGGTTGCAGAATCGCCAGGCCACCCGCTTCCAGCACGCGTTTGAACTCGAAGCGCGAGAACATACGTTCGCCTGCCGCAATCGGAATATGGGTTTGCGCCGCCAGACGCGGATAATATTCCGCCTGCTCCGCCAGCACTGGCTCTTCAATAAACAGCGGACGATACGGCCCCAGCTCTTTGATCAGCACTTTCGCCATTGGCGCACTGACGCGGCCATGGAAATCGAGGCCGAACTCAATCTCTTTGCCAAAGGCTTCACGAATCTGTGCCACGGTATTCACCGCTGCATCCACTTTGCGCGAGTTGTCGATAATGCCCATCTCTTCGCATCCATTCAGCTTGAAGGTGTCGAAGCCAATCTTGCGCAGTTTCTTGATGCCGTCGACCACTTCTTCCGGACGATCGCCCCCCACCCAGCTGTAAGCTTTGATGCTGTCACGCACCAGACCACCAAGCAGCTGATACACCGGCACACCCAGCGCTTTACCTTTGATATCCCACAATGCCTGATCGATACCGGCGATGGCACTCATCAAAATCGGACCACCGCGATAGAATCCACCGCGATACATCACCTGCCACAAATCGTTGATGCGTGCCGGGTCCTGACCAATCAGATATTCCGACAGCTCATGCACAGCCGCTTCGACGCTGCGCGCGCGCCCTTCAATCACCGGTTCGCCCCAGCCAACGATGCCTTCGTCGGTTTCGATTTTCAGGAACATCCAGCGCGGCGGCAGGCGATAAGTGGTCAGTTTGGTAATTTTCATCGTACAGCATCCTTATAAGCAGCAATAAATGCGCGAGCTTTCTCCACAGTGCGCGACAGCGGCTGGCCAGCGCGATAGAGATCGCTGCCCAAACCTGCGCCAATGCAGCCCGCGGCCAAAAATTCATGCAGATTTTCTGGCGTCACGCCGCCCACCGCAAACACCGGCACTTCCGGCGGCAGCACCGCTTTCAAGGCCTTGATGTAGCCCGGACCAAACGCCGACGATGGGAAGATTTTCAGCGCCTGGGCGCCCGCTTGCAGTGCGGTGAAGGCTTCGGTGGCGGTGGCGCAACCCGCTGCAACAATCATCCCTTTCGCCACGGCCTGACGGATGACTGCCGCATCGGTATTCGGCGTCACCACCAGCTTGCTGTTAAGCGTGGCCAGTTCATCGACCTGCGCCGGATGCAACACGGTGCCCGCACCGATCAGCGCTTTATCGCCGAAAGTCTGCACCATCGCGCCGATGCTTTTGGCCCATTCCGGGGAATTCAGCGGGATCTCAATGGCATCGAAACCCGCTTCGATTAGGGCACCCACGTGCGCTTCGGCCTCGTCTGGCGTGATGCCACGCAGGATGGCGATCAATGGCAATTTAGTGTGCCAGGTCATCTGCAATACTCCTTATTCCATGCTGGAACGCGCGGTCGCCTTCCAGGGTGACTGAATCCATGCCGATAAATTGCAGCGCCTGCTGATAACGCTGCGCCAGCGCATTTCCAGCAATAATGATGATCGGTTGGCGGCGATCCGCGTGTTCCGTCATCAGCGCCACTTCATGACCAATCAGCAGGCCGGATAGGAAATCGCTGATATGGCGGCGATCGCGTGCGCCCAATACACGAGAAGCACGCACTTCGAACAGCCGGGAAAGGATCGATGCGTCGTGGCTGCCGACCGCTAAGCCCTCACGGAAAGCGGCGGCATTCTCTTCCTGTTCGGGTAAACCCGCACCGATTAGCGACTGTTTCAGCAGCAGATGATGCAGTTCACCCGTCATCACCGTGCGAAAGTCCTGCACACGCTGCTGCTCCACCTGCACCCATTTGGCATGCGTGCCAGGCATCACATACTGCATAGCGGGTTGCAGCGCGAAGGCACCTAGCAACTGTGTCTCTTCACCGCGCATCACGTTGTAGTTGTCAGCACGTTCGACGCTCAATCCCGGCACGATCCACGCTTTATCTTCAACGCAGGTCAGGCGGCTGCTGAGTTGATCCAACGCCACAGGACAGGCCAGATAAGGCACCGTAAGCCAGCCTGCATTGCTACCGACCATGCCCGCCATCACCACCGGCACATCATTCACTGGCCAGCCGTCTGTCACACTGGCAAAGACCTCTGCAGGCGTGCGTCCGCCAAGACGCGTGACGCCCGCTTCTGACCGGCGCTCATCAACGCAGTTACCCTGCTGATAATGCCAGGCACGCAGATTGGTTGAGCCCCAATCAATCGCGATATAGCTGGTCACATAATCTCCTTGAGTCGGGCGGTGGAGCTGGCGATCATCGCTTTTGCCGCCTGCTCCGCCGCATCACCATCCTGATGTCGGATGGCATCAAACAGCGCCTTGTGTTCGGCTAAGGTGCGCGGCATGTTGCCGGAATCCGCCATGTAGGTTTTCGCAAACACCGCTTTCTGTAACTGGCTGATCGCCACATTAAGCTGCTGCAATACCGGATTGTGCACCGAAGCCAGCACCGCTTCGTGGTAGCGGATATCCGCCTCATTGAATGCTTCCCGATCGAGATGATGGGCAACCATGTCGTTATAAGCCTGCTCAATCGCCGCCAAATCGTTGGAGGTCGCGCGTTCCGCCGACCAGCGCGCAATCTGCGGCTCCACCAGCACGCGCACTTCACTCATGGCGGCAATCAGCCTGGGATCTTGATCGTGCGCCAGTGCCCATTGCAGGACATCGCTGTCGAGGTAATTCCACTGATTGCGCGGGGTGACAAAGGCCCCACGATAACGCTTCATCTCCATCAACCGCTTTGCCATCAGCGAGCGAAATACTTCGCGGATGATGTTTCGCGAGGTGCCAAACCGTTCACACAACTCTGCTTCGGCTGGCAACGCGGCGCCCGGCACATACTTCCCTGCTACAATTTCTTCACCCAGCGTCAGGATGATGCGCTCGGTTTTGCTTAATTGTTCTTGCGTCATGATGTTCCATTCAGTGAAAGACGGTAGCCCATCAGATTACTGCTTTCGACGCGTGAAAACTAACAGACACCTCACGTCACGACGCATATTGTAGTACTAACTAAGTTAGTTGTACTACAATCTGGATCACATAATAGACAATTCATCGACGCATAAATGTGCACCCGATTAAATCGAGCTGAGTGTGAGTTAGGGCATCACTTATGACGGATCAGTGTGCCCCAGGCAGAAACTTAGAAGCTCGCTCGTTGGGTGATCATTCATGGTGAAGCAATGCGCTCCGGGTGGAAACGGGACTGATCGTTCGCGGGTTCATCATTTATGAAGTATGAATAGCTGCTTCACGGAAACCGTAACGATCATTCGTCGTGTCGGCATTGATGGCGACCGATGGACATTTGCAGAATGAATTCAGAGAGGCGGACAGCAGCACGCTGCCCGCAAAAGAAAGGATTACAGCACCAGCTCTTCAATGGCATGCGCGACGCCATCTTCCATATTGGTTTTGGTCACGAACTGCGCAATGTTTTTGACTGAATCAATGGCATTACCCATCGCCACGCCGGTTCCCGCGTACTCAATCATCGCCAGGTCGTTTTCCTGATCACCAATCGCCATCACTTCCGACTGCTGCAGGCCGAGTTTGTCCGCCAGCATTTTCACGCCGTAGCCTTTGTTGACCAGTGGATTGAGAATTTCGAGGTAGTACGGCGCACTTTTCAGGATGGTGTAGCTGTCACGGGCACGCGCAGGCAGGCCAGCAATCGCTTTATCCAGCAAATGTGGCTTGTCGATCATCATCAGTTTCGGGAAGCGAGTGGCCGGGTCCATCTCTTCTACCGCGCGGTAGCGAACCGGAATGCCGGTCAGGCTGGCTTCATGGATGGTATATTCGCTGATGTCTTTATTTGGCGTGTAGAGGAAAGATTTGTCGAATGCCTGGAAATGCACGCCGAGGTCGCGCGCCAGCTGTTCCAGATAAAGATAGTCATCAAAGCTCAGCGTTTTTTCTGCCACCACATCGCCGCTATCCGCGCTGTGCACCAGCGCACCGTTGTTACTGATGCAATACTGGCCGGGCTGCTGCATATCGAGTTCCATCAGATAGCGCTCAATGCCGACCAACGGACGACCAGTCGCCAGCACAATGGATACGCCTTTATCACGCGCACGACCAATCGCCGATTTCACCGCCGCCGTCACTTCGTGCTGCGGGTTGAGCAGCGTGCCGTCCATATCGATCGCAATCAATTTTATCGCCATAACATCCTCGGTTAAGTCAGAGTTTGTTTAATGCTAGCGCGATTCAGCTCACATTGACCAGTTAATCGGCAACGGACGGCACTTCAGGCTATTTTGCGGTCAGCGGCTTGCGGACAAACAAGCCATAGCTCAGCGCACCCAGCATTAGCAAGCCCGCTCCCAGCAAGAACACGTTGGTAAATTTGCCGGTAGTATCCAGGATGATGCCCGTGACAATGGGTGCCATTGCTGCGCCGAGGAAGCCACCAAAGTTCTGAATCGCACCAAGGGAAGCCACCTGAGATTTTGGTGCAATATCACTGGCCAGCGTCCAAAGTGCCCCTTGTGGCATCTGCGAACAGAAGTAGCCCATGGCCAGCAGGCCAATTGCCAGTGGCGTACTATCCACGAAGGGGATCGGTGCCACGAAGCAGGCGGCCAATGCTGCGCCAGTCACAATCGGAACTTTACGCGCGGTGATGGCCCGCACACCGCGACGCACTAATCGATCGGACAGCATACCGCCCACCAGCACGCCTAAAATGCCGGCGAAGAATGGAATCGAGGCGATCCAACCAGTGGCTTTGAGACTGAAACCCAGGGATTTTTCCAGATAGCCGGGCAGCCAGGTGAGATAGACCCAAATAGTGAACATGATGGAGAAGTTGCCGATCACCATAAACCAGGTGGTGCTATGGCGGAACAGTGCGCCCCAACTGGCTTGTGCCTTCTCTTCTGGTGCAGCGACACTGCGCTGCCCGGCATGCAGCAAAGCATCTTCACGCGCTTCTGGATCACGATAAAACTTCCACCACGCCAGCAGTAATGGGATCCCCATTAAGCCAATGGCGACAAACATGCCGCGCCAGCCGAATGTCAGCAACAGTACGGTCAGAATCGGAGGGGCAATCGCATTTGCGATTTGCGAACCGGTATTGATGATCGCCGTGGGTAAGCCTCGCTCGTTATCACCAAACCAGCGATGGGTGATCTTAATGCCCGAAGTGAAAAACGGCGATTCGGCGATCCCTAACATCATGCGTAAGCCATAGAAGAAGCTGTAGCTGTTCACAAACGCCGCCAGCACAGTAAACGTGGACCATAAGCCAAGCGCCCATGAAAACATTTTCTTCGGGCCAAACTTATCCACCAGCCAGCCAGCGGGTAAATTCGCCAGCGCATAAGGCCAGAGGAACGCGGAAAGTAACAAGCCCATTTCCGTTTGAGAGAAACCAAATTCAGCGGCAATGGTGGTGTTGGCAATGCTCAGGTTGGCGCGATCAAGATAGTTAACCACCGCTGCCAACAACAGAAGGAGGACGATGCCCCAGCGCAGTTTACCTATGGTTGTCGGCTGGGTAATGGTCGCATCAGATAAGGTATGCGCAGAAGGTTTCATGACGCCTCCTGCGGTGCAGTAAACAGGTCGAGATGGATTTTAATCACTGCTTTGCGAATGCGCTGTACTTCGGGCGCGGCACAGCATGGGCGATGCACATCGTGCGGGAAAAACAGCGCGAATTGGCCCGGCGTTAAAGTAATCATCGATTCATTGATGGTGTCCTGATAAAACACCACATCTCGTTCATTGCGCAGATCTTCAGTAATGACATGCTGCGGATGCGCACGCGCCACGCCGATATTTTCACGTCCTTCCAGTAAATATTGAATATCAACATAGTTAAAGTGCGACTCCGCACGGCGCGCACTCGCCGGCTCGGTCTCCATTTCCTGCACCAGACAGAACATCTGGTTGTTGGGCAGTAAATCGTATTTCCCTGCTTCCAGCTGGCTGAAATCGGTATCCGCAATCCAGCGAATAGCCTGGTCAACTATGGGATGAAAAGCGTGGCGCTCGCGCGTCCAGTCCAGTCGATCGCATACAATCATGATGTCTTCCCGTGTCGTTATCGTTAGAGGGTTCAGGTACAGCGGGAGGATAAGCATCCTCCCTGAGAGGTGTTATTTGGCTACACGTGGCTGCCACAACGCACTGCCATCACGGATTTGATCGAGCAGCACGCTCAATCCCCAGAATTTTTCCAGCACGTTGTCTTTGTTCACCCGGCAGTGCTCACTGGAGAACGTGCCCAGTCGCTGGTGATAAATCTTGGCGTTTTTTGGATAGCCGAGCGTTTCAGTCACAGCGCTCAGCGACAGGAACAGCGACAGTTCATGGGCTTTTTCCGGCTGCTGTGCGCCATGGTGATAAAGCCAGTGATACAAGCCCGGATGGAAGTTGGTGAACACACCGCTGAAACCTTTGGATCCCGCTTGCATCGCCGGCCAGGCAATCGCGGCATTCGCATTGATAATGGCTAGTGGCGTGCCCTGAGCCAGTTTGACGCGGCGCTCAACAGTTGGCAGATCGCAGCTCACATCTTTCAGCACCACAAAACGGCCACTATTGGCGCAGAAACTGAACTCTTCATCACTCAACAGTCGACGATATGGCGCCGGGCACTCATAAAGCCCCAATGGCATGTCTGCGGGTAACGATTCCAACAGATGATTGAGATGGGTATAGAATGCTTCGCTGCCCTGATTTTGAGGATCGAGGTGGTTGGTCACCAGGACCAAAGCATCAATCCCGGTATTGGCCATAGCCTGCAGCTCTTTAGTTTGCTCTGCCAGATCATCACTGATATGGCCTGAGGCGATAACGGGCACACGGCCTTCTACTTTCTGTACCACAAAGCGAGCCAGTTCTACTCGCTCCTCAAGGCTGAGATACTGCATCTCACTCGACTGGCACACCGCGAATAGCGCATCCACGCCCTCTTTTAAGTACCAGCTAATTAGCTTTTCCAGGCCGGGATAATCAATCTGGTTATCTGGGGTAAACGGGGTCAGCATGACCGGTACAATGCCTTCAATCTTTTTCATCATCTCTCCTGCCAGCGAAAGGCCGCTGTGATTAGTTATCTGGTTTATCGTTGTTGAAGTCGGGTCAGCACCTGCTGACGATCGGGCATGTTGCTTGCCCCTTCTCGTTCAACAGCGAGCGAAGCAAAAGCAGAGGCCCAGGTCGCCGCTTGCAGCAAGCTTTGGCCCTGAGCGAGTGCCGCCGCCAACGCGCCGTTGAAGGCATCGCCCGCGCCCGTGGTATCCACGCTGAGCGCAGGAAATGCCGGAATATGGTGAAATTGTTGGTTATCAAACAGCAGTGCACCGCGCGATCCCATGGTGATGATCACCCTCCGCGCGCCCAGTGCGACAATGGCCTGAGCAGCCGCGCGTGCGCTGGGGACATCATGGATTTCAATGCCAGACAGACGCGAAGCTTCGGTTTCATTCGGCGTGAGTACATCAATCATCGGCAGGCAGCTCACCACGTCAGGGGAAAATGGCGCAGGGTTCATAATGACGCGCACGCCCATGGTGTGTGCGAGACGGATGGCGCTGCGGGTAGCTTCAAAGTTGTTTTCCAACTGCAGTAGCATCACATCCGCATCGGTTAATTCATGCGTGAGTTCAGCAATCTCTTCGTCGGTAATGGTTTTGTTGGCACCCGAATAGATGGCAATCATGTTCTCGCCATTTTCTTGCGAGACATAAATGATGGCGCTGCCCGTGGGTTCGGTATCGGTCTGATAGAGACGAAAGGAGTGAATGTCGGAAGCGGAGAGATGATCGAACGCAAACTGGCTGAATTGATCGGTACCGACTTTGGCCACAAAATGGACGCGCGTACCCGCACAGCTAGCGGCCATCGCCTGATTGGCGCCTTTACCGCCAGGCCCCAGCGTGCTGCCTAACGCCATCAGTGATTCGCCACTTTGCGGAAACTGCGCCACTTTCGCCACGATATCGACGTTAAAAGCACCAAGAATGCAGACTTTCCCCTGCTTACCGGATGACTTTATCTGGCCTTTACGTGACTGCAGGCGTTGTAGCAACACCTCAAAGTTGCCGCTTTCGCTGATGAGCTTTTCCTGCAAATTGCGGCGTAACGCAATCGCTCCACCATAGCAGCGCTGCACTAAGCCCTGCTGTGCCAGTGCACTGAGATCGGTACGAATGGTTTCTCGTGTCACGCCTAACTGGCTTGCCAGTCCATTAACCGTGACCCGTTCGTGCTCATCCAGCCATTGCAAAATCTGGCTACGTCGTTCTTCCAAAAACATGCGTTTCCCTCCGTTTCGCTCGCAAGCGTAAGGGAGACGACTATTTATGAAAGTGATGCGGATCTCAGCACTCGGGAAAAAACGGAAGCAAACAAAAGCGAATGCAGATGTTTTTCAAGGAAAAAGAAGATTGTCAGGCGGATAACAAAATAGGGGGAATAAAAAACCCTTCCCGATAGGGAAGGGTTGATGTGACAAATCAGATATCGATGTTAGCGGCTTTCAGCGCGTTCTCTTCGATGAAGGCGCGGCGCGGTTCAACCGCATCGCCCATCAGCGTGGTGAACAGCTGGTCAGCCGCGATGGCGTCTTTGATGGTGACGCGCAGCATGCGGCGGCTGTCTGGATCCATGGTAGTTTCCCACAGCTGCTCTGGGTTCATCTCGCCCAGACCTTTATAGCGCTGGACTGACAGACCACGGCGCGACTCTTTCACCAGCCACTCAATTGCCTGCTCGAAGCTGGTCACTGGCTGACGGCGATCGCCACGTTCGATAAACGCATCTTCTTCAATCAGGCCGCGCAGCTGCTCGCCCAGACCACAAATTTTACGGTATTCCGGTCCATCAATGAACTCGCTGTCCATCGGATAGTCGGTATCAACGCCGTGCGTACGCACACGCAATACCGGTTCGAACACGTTCAGTTCGCTGTTGGTGCGTACGTGCGCCATATAGCTGCTGCCGTGCGCTTCGCGCTCGCTCAGGTATGCGACTAAACCTTCAATCCAGCCTTTAACTGCGGCTTCATTGCTGAGATCGCTGAGGGTTGGATGGTAGATCAGGCCACGCAGCATTGCCGTTGGGAAGCGACGTTCCATACGTTTGATCATGCGCTCGGTGCTGTTGAAATCACCCACCAGATTTTCCAGCGGCTGGCCGCCGAGAGCCGGTGCGCTGGCGTTGGTGTGCAGTGTTGCGCCATCCAGTGCGATAGCGATCTGGTACTGATCCATCGCTTCGTCATCTTTAATGTATTGTTCCTGCTTGCCTTTCTTCACTTTGTACAGTGGCGGCTGAGCAATATAAACATGACCACGCTCGACGATTTCCGGCATCTGACGATAGAAGAAGGTCAACAGCAGCGTACGGATGTGCGAGCCATCGACGTCGGCATCGGTCATGATGATGATGCTGTGATAACGCAGTTTATCCGGGTTGTATTCGTCGCGACCAATACCACAGCCGAGTGCGGTGATCAGCGTCGCCACTTCCTGAGAGGATAGCATCTTGTCGAAACGCGCTTTCTCCACGTTGAGGATTTTACCTTTCAGCGGCAGGATCGCCTGGTTCTTACGGTTACGTCCCTGCTTGGCAGAGCCGCCCGCTGAGTCCCCTTCCACAAGGTAAATTTCAGACAGCGCAGGGTCACGTTCCTGGCAATCAGCCAGCTTGCCCGGCAGACCCGCCAAGTCCAGCGCGCCTTTACGACGGGTCATTTCACGGGCGCGGCGCGCCGCTTCACGTGCACGCGCGGCATCGATAATTTTGCCAACCACGATTTTCGCGTCTGACGGGTTTTCCAGCAGGTATTCGCTCAGCAGTTCGTTCATCTGCTGCTCAACCGCGGATTTCACCTCAGAAGAGACCAGTTTGTCTTTGGTCTGTGAGGAGAACTTTGGATCCGGCACTTTCACCGAGACCACAGCAATCAGGCCTTCACGCGCATCATCACCAGTAGCGCTGACTTTGGCTTTTTTGCTGTAGCCTTCTTTGTCCATATAAGCGTTCAGCGTACGCGTCATTGCCGCACGGAAGCCCGCAAGGTGCGTACCGCCATCGCGCTGTGGAATGTTGTTGGTGAAGCAGTAGATGTTTTCCTGGAAACCATCGTTCCACTGCAGCGCGACTTCCACACCAATACCGTCTTTCTCGTTAGAGAAATAGAACACGGTTGGGTGAATCGGGGTTTTGTTCTTGTTGAGGTACTCAACAAACGCCTTGATGCCGCCTTCGTAGTGGAAGTGGTCACTCTTGCCGTCACGCTTGTCTTCCAGACGGATAGAAACACCCGAGTTCAGGAAGGAGAGTTCACGCAGGCGTTTCGCCAAAATGTCATACTCGAACTCCACTACATTGGTGAAGGTTTCGTAGCTCGGCCAGAAACGGACGCGTGTACCGGTGGTTTCAGTATCACCAGATACCGCCAGCGGTGCCTGCGGCACACCGTGCTGATAAATCTGCTGATGCACTTTACCTTCGCGGCGAATGGTCAGTTCCAGCTTCTGCGACAGGGCGTTAACCACTGACACGCCCACGCCGTGCAGACCACCGGACACTTTATACGAGTTATCGTCGAATTTACCGCCGGCGTGCAGCACGGTCATGATCACTTCTGCCGCAGACACACCCTCTTCCGGGTGAATGCCGGTCGGAATACCACGGCCATCATCCTGAACAGACACAGAATTGTCCGCATGGATGGTGACGACGATGTCACTACAGTGACCCGCGAGCGCTTCGTCGATTGCGTTATCCACGACCTCGAATACCATGTGATGCAGACCGGTGCCGTCATCGGTATCACCGATATACATACCCGGGCGTTTGCGTACCGCATCAAGCCCTTTAAGGACTTTGATACTTGAGGAGTCATAAGAATTCGACATCAACGTTTCTCGCTCATTTAATCTTCAGGTTGAACCGCTATTTTACCCTGTTCCACGCGGAACATCTTGCCCTTTTCGTCACTCATGTCGATTACATGTTCGACACCAATGGCGCTGACAAATACCTGAGCCTGCGTGGCTTTCAGGCGCTCGGCAAGCAACCGACGACGCGAATCGTCCAGCTCCGAGGCGAAGTCATCAATCAGGTACAAACAGCGACGTCCGCTGCTGCGCGTCAGATATTCGCCCTGCGCTAAACGCAGCGCACACATCAGCAGCTTTAATTGACCGCGTGAGAGTAAATCTTCCACCGGCGTGCCTTCTGCACGAATGCGAAAATCCGCTTTGTGCGGGCCGCTGGCGGTGTAGGTGAGCGCGCGATCGCGCTCGAAATTGCGTTCCAGCAGTTCGGCAAAATCGCTCTCTTTATCCCAGCCACGTTGGAATGAAAACGACAGCTCAAACTCTGGTAAAAATTGACCACAGGTGGCGATGATCTCTTTCGCTATCGCCGCACTGTACTCAGCGCGCCACTGACTAATCTGTTCGGCCAGCGGCACCAGTTCCTGATCCCACGGGCGAATTTGGCTGTAACGTGAAACTTGTCGCAGCGCGGCGTTACGCTGTTTCATCAGACGCCGTAGATTATTCCAGGCATTGAAGAAACCGGGTGCGGAGTGAAAGCATCCCCAATCAATATAGGCTCTACGGTATTTGGGGCCGCCGTTGAGCAAAGTAAACCCTTCCGGCGTGATCAACTGCATCGGCAGCAATTGCGCCAGCTCCGCCACTTTATGACCGTCACTGCCGTCGATGCGCACTTTGCTATCACCGGCGCGATTTTTGGTCAGCCCCACGGCCAATTCGCGCTCACTGCCTTCAATTCGTCCGTGCAGGACAAACGCATCCTGATCGTGACGAATGACGCGTCCAGCCTGCAAACTGCGAAATGCGCGGCCATGTCCGAGGGTGTAGATAGCCTCCAGCACGCTGGTTTTACCGCTGCCGTTAGCACCCACGAGGAAATTAAAGCCTGGTGCCAGCGTGAGATCGGCCTGCTCGATGTTGCGGAAATCTTTAATCAGGAGGCGGGTTAAAGCCATGAACGAATCCAGCTGCGCATTAAGAAGTGGTTTTCACCTAACCCTGCCATCGAGGGCGTTAACGGCGAAGCTAGTTTGCTCACGGCCAGCGCGCAGTCCCTGGGAGCATACTGAAGTATGTGACCAGGGACGAGCACTGCCCGGGGGCAAAATAGCGAGTAAGTTAGCCCGCTATAAAATCACAAGCGCATTGGCATGACGACGTATGCCGCCGCTGGGCTGGCAACGTCTTCAATTTGCACACTCGAAACCGAATCGGTCAGCAGCAAACGCACGTTTTCGCATTTCAGCGCATTCAGCACATCTAACACGTAACTCACGTTAAAGCCGATCTCCAGTTCAGTGCCGCTATACGACACATCCAGCATCTCTTCCGCTTCTTCCTGTTCTGGGTTATTAGCGGTGATCTTGAGCTGATTTTCGGTGATATAGATGCGAACGCCGCGGAACTTCTCGTTAGAGAGGATCGCTGCACGGGCAAACGCCTGCTTCAGCAGATCGCAACCGGCCTCCAGCGCTTTATCCGGGTTCTTCGGCAATACGCGGCGATAATCAGGGAAACGTCCATCAACAAGCTTAGAGGTGAAGATGAAGTCACCAACGTGCGCGCGAATGTTGCTGCTGCCGATCTGCACCTGCAGCGGAGTCTCGCCGCCATCCAGCAGACGGACTAATTCAATCACGCCTTTACGTGGCACGATCACCGAATGGTTAGGCAACGCCTGGCCAATCGGCATGGAGCAGACTGCCAGACGGTGACCATCAGTAGCGACGGTGCGTAACTCTTCACCTTCAGTCTCAAACAGCATGCCGTTGAGGTAGTAACGCACATCCTGATGCGCCATTGAGAACTGGGTCGCTTCGATCAGACGTTTCAGCGTGGCCTGCGGCAAGGTGAATTCCACCTCGCTCTGCCAGTCATCCAGATTAGGGAAGTCAGTGGCGGGCAGCGTCGATAAGGAAAAACGGCTACGGCCAGAACGCACCAGCATTCTGTCACCTTCCAGCGTCAGGCTAATTTCCGCCCCCTCTGGCAAACCGCGACAGATATCGAGGAATTTACGCGCGGGCACGGTGGTCGCACCGGGCTCGTGGGGCTGCGTTAATGCAACGCGGGCCACCATCTCCATTTCCAAATCGGTGCCGGTCAGACGCAGTACGCCTTCACTCACCTGCAACAGTAAATTTCCGAGGATCGGTAAGGTCGGGCGTCCACCAAGCGGGCCGCTAACCTGTTGCAGTGGTTTCAGCAACTGCTCACGTTCTACAATAAATTTCATATGCGTCAGGAAGATAATGTTCGAATGAGGTTAGAGAAATCTTCTTTGATGTCGTGGCTCTCTTCACGCAACTGCTCAATTTTACGGCAGGCATGGAGCACGGTGGTATGATCGCGGCCACCAAACGCATCGCCAATTTCCGGCAGGCTATGGTTGGTCAACTCTTTCGCCATTGCCATTGCCATCTGACGCGGACGTGCCACCGAGCGCGAACGGCGCTTCGACAGTAAATCCGCGACTTTGATCTTGTAGTATTCGGCCACCGTTTTCTGGATGTTATCGATGGTGACCAGCTTTTCCTGCAGCGCCAGCAAATCCCGCAGCGCTTCGCGCACGAAATCGATGGTGATCGCGCGGCCGGTAAAGTTGGCATTGGCGATGACGCGGTTCAGCGCACCTTCCAACTCACGCACATTGGAGCGCAGACGCTTGGCAATAAAGAAGGCGACTTCTCCAGGCAGGCGTATATCGTTTTCATCCGCTTTCTTCATCAGGATCGCTACACGCGTTTCCAGCTCAGGCGGCTCGATCGCGACGGTTAATCCCCAGCCAAAGCGCGACTTCAGGCGATCTTCAACACCATTGATCTCTTTAGGATAGCGATCCGAGGTCAAAATGATCTGCTGATTGCCTTCCAGCAGGGCGTTAAAGGTATGGAAAAACTCTTCCTGCGAGCGCTCTTTATTGGCAAAGAACTGAATGTCATCGATCAACAGTGCATCGACGGAGCGGTAATAACGCTTAAATTCTTCAATGGCGTTGTTCTGCAGCGCTTTTACCATGTCCTGCACAAAACGTTCTGAGTGCATGTAAACCACTTTGGCATTCGGCTTGCGCGCAATAATGCCATTTCCCACTGCATGTAACAGGTGAGTTTTACCTAAACCGGTTCCGCCATAAAGGAAGAGCGGGTTGTAAGCGCCACCAGGGTTATCCGCCACCTGACGTGCCGCCGCGCGCGCCAGTTGGTTAGATTTACCTTCAACGAAGTTATCGAAGTTATGGCGGTTATTCACATTTGAGCGGTAGGTGACATCCGCCGGGGCGGGCACTGAGTCCCAGCTTGGACGCAAGATTTGCGCCGGAGCAGGACGGTTTTCAACAGGAGCAGGGGTGCTGTAAGCCGCCATGGCTGGCTGGCTGGTTGCAACCTGCGCAGCCGGGCGCGTGCCCACTTCAAAACGCAGCAAAGGCACATTCGGACCGCAGAATTCATTCAGCAGCCCATTAATACTATTGAGATATTTATCCCGAACCCAGTCGAGTACAAACCGATTTGGTGCATACAAGGTCAGCGTATTGTCGTTTAATTCAGCTTGCAGCGGACGAATCCACATGCTGAATTCGGTGGCAGGAAGCTCATCCTGCAAACGGGCAAGACACTGTTGCCAAAGCGTAAGTGACACGGCGGACTCCACTCGTACAAAATCGATAAGAATTTCAGGCGCTAATAATAGAAACTGTCTTTTTTGACACAGGCGATCAGAAAGCGCCTGCGACCGCTATCCGCGGTAGTCATCCCTGGCGATCGCAGTGAGGATCGTCAGCGGAAGGGCGGATCATAGCGCAAAGCGGCACAGAGATCTTCCCTTTCTACACAGTTTTGATCCAATTTATCCACAGGCTAGTGAAGCGCTAATGAGTTTACGCTTTCTGTGGAAAAAGCGAGCGGTGATCTTGCTGAAAGAGGCAATTTTTCTGGTCGCCTCTCGTTTCCGCGCAATAAATCTGCAAATTGATCGCAAGAAGATCCTGCGCGATCCTTGCGCTTTACCCTATAGCCCGTATAATTCCCCACCCGGCATTATTGCGTGAAGCTTTGATGCCCGGAATCAGCGGGCTGTATCTGGTTTCCAGGTGCCGCGAACTGCGAAGTAAATTGACTCTGGACTGTACAATTATTACAATCCCGCCTCTTTATTAAAGACACATTGAGGCGTAGGTCGATTTACTGGCCCGAAAACGCGTCACCCAGTGAAAATTTTCAAGTTTAGGTAGAAATCGCCATGAAACGCACTTTTCAACCGTCCGTACTGAAGCGCAACCGTTCACACGGTTTCCGTGCTCGTATGGCAACAAAAAATGGTCGTCAGGTTCTGGCACGTCGTCGTGCTAAAGGCCGTGCTCGTTTGACCGTTTCTAAGTAATAAAGCTAACCCTCGTGGTTAAGCTCGCATTTCCCAGGGAGTTACGTTTGTTAACTCCCACTCATTTCACTTTCGTCTTCCAGCAGCCACAAAGAGCCGGTACGCCGCAAATCACCATCCTCGGCCGCCTTAACTCGCTGGGGCATCCCCGCATCGGTCTTACCGTCGCCAAAAAGCATGTGAAACGCGCCCATGAACGCAACCGGATCAAGCGATTGACCCGCGAAAGCTTTCGTCTGCGCCAACATGAGCTGCCTGCGATGGATTTTGTCATCGTGGCGAAAAAGGGGATTGCTGACCTCGATAACCGTGCGTTAACGGAAGCGTTGGAGAAATTATGGCGTCGTCACTGTCGCCTGGCTCGCGGCTCCTGATCGCCCTGATACGCGTTTATCAACGCGCCATCAGCCCACTACTTGGACCTCATTGTCGGTTCCATCCCACCTGCTCGCAGTATGGGATTGAGGCATTACGTCGTTTCGGCGTCGTAAAAGGTAGTTGGTTGACGATAAAACGCGTATTAAAATGCCACCCTTTGAACCCGGGTGGTGACGATCCTGTGCCGCCAAAAACCTTTGATACCAGAGAACATTAACGATGGATTCGCAACGCAATCTCTTTCTCATCGCTTTTCTGTTCGTGTCTTTTATGATCTGGCAAGCCTGGCAGACGGACCACGCTCCGCAGCCACAGCAGACTCAGACCACGCAGAACACAAGCAGCGCAGCGGGTGATGCCGCCTCTTCCGGCGTGCCGGCTAGCGGTCAGGGCCAAACGATCACCGTTAAGACTGATGTCCTGTCACTCAGCATCAATACTCGCGGTGGCGATATTGAGCAGGCACAGCTGCTGACTTACCCGGACAAACTGGGTTCAGACGCACCGTTCCAGTTGCTGGAAACCACCCCCGCCTTCGTTTATCAGGCGCAAAGTGGCTTAACCGGTCGTAATGGCCCGGATAACCCGAACAATGGCGCTCGTCCGCTGTTCACCACCACTCAGGATCACTTCGAGATGGCCGATGGCCAGACCGAGCTGCGTGTACCACTGACCTGGACCGATGAAAAAGGTGTGGTTTATACCAAAACCTTCGTGTTCAAGCGTGGCGACTTCGCGGTTAACGTTGACTACAACATCAATAACGCCTCGCAGCAGCCGCTGGAAGTGTCGATGTTCGGTCAGTTGAAGCAGACCATTGATCTGCCGAAGCACCGTGATACCGGCAGCAACAACTTTGCCCTGCACACCTTCCGTGGCGCAGCGTACTCGACCAGCGAAGCGAAATACGAAAAATACAAATTCGATACCATCGCGGATAACGAGAACCTGAACGCCACCACCAGCAATGGTTGGGTGGCGATGCTGCAGCAGTACTTTGCTACCGCCTGGGTGCCGCGTACTCAGGGTAACAACACCCTGTACACCAGCAACCTCGGTAACGGTGTTGCGGCAATCGGTTATAAATCTTCACCGGTGACCGTGGCAGCAGGCGCACAGCAAGACCTGGGCGCGACCCTGTGGTTGGGGCCAGAAATCCAGGACAAGATGGCCGCTATCGCGCCTCACCTGGATCTGACTGTAGATTACGGTTGGTTGTGGTTCATCTCTCAGCCACTGTTTAAGCTGCTGAAGTTCCTGCACAGCTTTATCGGTAACTGGGGCTTCTCGATTATCGTTATCACCTTCATCGTTCGTGGCATCATGTACCCGCTGACCAAAGCGCAGTACACCTCCATGGCGAAGATGCGCATGCTGCAGCCGAAGATTCAGGCAATGCGTGAGCGTCTGGGCGATGACAAGCAGAAGCAGAGCCAGGAAATGATGGCGCTGTACAAAGCAGAGAAAGTGAACCCGCTGGGTGGCTGCTTGCCGCTGGTTATCCAGATGCCTATCTTCCTGGCCTTGTACTACATGCTGTCAGGTTCGATTGAACTGCGTCATGCACCGTTCATTCTGTGGATTCATGACCTGTCCGCGCAGGATCCGTACTACATTCTGCCGGTTATCATGGGTATCACCATGTTCTTCATCCAGAAGATGTCACCGACCACCGTGACCGATCCGATGCAGCAGAAGATCATGACCTACATGCCGGTTATCTTTACCGTGTTCTTCCTGTGGTTCCCTGCCGGTCTGGTGCTGTACTACATCGTCAGTAACCTGGTGACCATCCTCCAGCAGCAGCTGATTTATCGCGGCCTGGAAAAACGTGGTCTGCACAGCCGCGACAAGAAGAAAGCGTAACGTCTGACTGCAACAGCAGCAGCGTATACTCAAGGGGCGGCATTTATGTCGCCCTGTTTTTTTTCAAAATTTGTACCCTGAATGATTCGAGCGCAGCCAACGCTGCTGCAGCTTGAAGTAGGACGGGTAAGAGAGAGAATCATGAGCCACAGCGATACTATCGTTGCCCAGGCGACACCTCCCGGCCGTGGCGGCGTCGGTATTCTGCGTATTTCCGGTGCCAAAGCCGCTGACGTCGCGCAAGCCGTGCTCGGCAAATTGCCGAAGCCGCGCTATGCCGACTACTTGCCGTTCAAAGATGCGGATGGCAGCGTGCTGGATCAGGGGATTGCGCTGTGGTTTCCTGGTCCCAACTCTTTCACCGGCGAAGATGTGCTGGAGCTGCAGGGTCACGGCGGCCCGGTGATTCTGGATCTGCTGCTGAAACGCATCGTGGCGCTGTCGGGTGTACGCATCGCTCAGCCGGGTGAATTCTCCGAACGTGCGTTCCTCAACGACAAACTCGATCTGGCGCAGGCAGAAGCGATCGCCGACCTGATCGACGCCAGTTCAGAGCAGGCCGCGCGTTCCGCCGTGAATTCACTGCAAGGCGCATTTTCCCTGCGCATCAATACACTCGTGGAAGCACTCACTCACCTGCGCATCTACGTGGAGGCCGCTATCGACTTCCCGGATGAGGAGATCGATTTTCTGTCTGACGGCAAAATCGAAGGTCAGCTTAATGCGGTGATCGGCGATCTTGATAACGTGCGCGCCGAAGCGCGTCAGGGCAGCCTGCTGCGCGAAGGAATGAAAGTGGTGATTGCTGGTCGTCCTAATGCCGGTAAATCCAGCTTGCTGAATGCCCTCGCCGGTCGTGAAGCCGCGATTGTCACCGATATCGCTGGCACCACGCGTGACGTGCTGCGTGAGCATATTCATATCGACGGCATGCCGCTGCACATCATCGATACTGCGGGGCTGCGTGAAGCCAGTGATGAAGTTGAGCGAATTGGAATTGAACGCGCCTGGCAGGAAATCGAGCAAGCCGATCGCGTGCTGTTTATGGTGGATGGCACCACCACCGACGCCACCGAAGCGGCCGCAATCTGGCCTGATTTTGTCGCACGTTTACCGGCACAACTGCCGATTACTGTGGTGCGTAACAAAGCCGATATGACCGGGGAAGTGCTGGGTCTGACAGAAGTGAATGATCACTCACTGATTCGTCTCTCTGCGCGGACGGGGGAAGGCGTGGATGCACTGCGCGACCATCTAAAACAGAGCATGGGCTTCTCTGGCAATATGGAAGGTGGCTTCCTGGCACGCCGACGCCATCTGCAGGCGCTGGAGTTAGCTGCCACTCACTTACAGCAGGGTAAAGACCAGCTGCTGGGTGCATGGGCCGGTGAACTGCTGGCGGAAGAGCTGCGTCTGGCTCAGCAGGCGCTGAGTGAAATCACCGGTGAGTTTACCTCCGACGATCTGCTCGGCCGGATTTTCTCCAGCTTCTGTATTGGTAAGTAGTCTTTCCCCTGTTTCCCCCATCACTGTTTGGTTGGGGGAAACATGCGTCTTTGTTATTTGGCACCCCCTCTCCTTTGCAGTATAACGATCGCTGGCCCGTGCTAAAGCGTATCGGCCTCACCCACGATTCATGCTAAACATTAGGCGCAAGTTGCTGCCTGAACAGGAGAGAAACATGAGTACACCGCTCGACA
Organism: Pantoea sp. USMM079; assembly: GCF_037153115.1. Classification (NCBI taxonomy): domain Bacteria; kingdom Pseudomonadati; phylum Pseudomonadota; class Gammaproteobacteria; order Enterobacterales; family Erwiniaceae; genus Pantoea; species Pantoea sp. USMM079. Next base: position 43,812 of record NZ_JBBCKX010000028.1, on the reverse strand, counting down.
GCGTGGCGCTGAACGCGCTGTTCAATGACGCTCGCACCCACAGCTACTGGCAGGACAAACCGATTTCTCACGATGTGCTGCAGCAACTCTATAGCCTGACCGCGCTCGGCCCGACTTCAGCCAACTGTTCACCAGGACGCTTCGTGTTTGTCACTTCGCAGGAAGGCAAAGAGAAGCTGAAACCTGCGCTCTCCTCCGGCAACGTGGACAAAACCATGGCAGCACCGGCAACGGTGATCGTGGCGTGGGATCCTGAGTTCTATGAAGCGCTGCCCAAACTCTTCCCGCACGGTGATGCGCGTAGCTGGTTCACCAGCAGCCCGGATTTGGCGAAAGAGACGGCTTTCCGCAATAGCAGCCTGCAGGCAGGATATTTAATTCTGGCGGCGCGTTCGCTGGGGCTGGATGCCGGCCCGATGTCCGGTTTTGACCCGTCAAAAGTCAATGAAGCCTTCTTTAGCGAAAGCAAATGGCAGGTGAATTTACTGATTAATCTGGGCTATGGCGAAGCCAGCAAACTGCATGCGCGTTTACCGCGTCTCGGCTTTGATGAAGCCTGCAAATTTGCCTGATTGATTCCAGGCGTCGGGCATTGCGCGACGCCTGTCACTCACATTAACCCAGCGAGTGAAAACCGCTGTTGAAATAGACCATCGGCTCCGCCGCTTCACCTGGCAGTGAAATGCCAACGATGCGCGCCAGCAGCACGCTGTGCGTATTCCACTCCACCACTTTCTCCAGCTGGCAGTCAAAACTCACCAATGCATCAGCCAGCACCGGTGCACCGGTGTTCAGCGTTTGCCACTCACCGCTCTGGAAGCGTTCTGCGCGACGTGCAGACTGACTGAACTGCGCGCATAAATCGTCATGCTGTTCACGCAAGACGTTGACGGCAAAATGGCCAGCATTCACAAATGCGTCGTGGCTGGATGCACTACGGTTAACACACACCAGCAAGCTTGGCGGCTCGGCAGCCAGTGAGCTAACGGAGGTCGCAATCAGACCCAGCTTTTCGCCCTGAAACTCAGTGGTCACTAAAGAAACGCCTGCGGTCAGGCGGCGCATACCATGACGAAATTCATCAAGCGAGATTGATTCCTGGCGAGTAAGTGAGGTTACTGACATAAAAAAACTCCGACGTGCCTCTGTTTGCGATGAGCACGATGACTTGAGGTGGATTGTTTGCGCACTTCGATGTGCTGTTTTGCTGCCCAAATCCTACACCACATCACGCTTTGCATCACCCTATCTGAACGAATTCAGCAAAAGCGTTATATGCAAAGTCGCAGAATGGGAATATCCGCCGCTTCGGTCTTATCTGATTTTTGGTCATTAGATGTTATGCCGGATGCAAACCACTGAGAAAATTCCTACAATAGCCCTGATGATTATCTGACCATTTTCACGGAGCGACAGATGGCTAGTCATTTTGTACGTTGGATGGGTAACTCGCCGCTCTCTTCAGAGCTGTTGCGGGTTCCACAGGATGTGATTAACAGCGCCGAGCGCTTCCCTGACAAGCGCCGTAGCCGTTTTCTCGCCGCACGCGAATTGCTGGCTCAGCTGATGCTGCGTGTCTATGGCATTCGTGAACTGCCGCCGCTCATCACCACCAGCAGCGGACGCCCTTGCTTTGCCGATCCTAACCTCCCTGACTTTAGTATTGCGTACGCCGGTAATATGGTCGGTGTGCTGCTGGCGGAAGAAGGCGGACGTGCGGGGTTGGATATGGAGATTGTCCGCGCCCACAGCCGTCAGACGCAGGACACGCTCACGCAGGATCTCTCATCGGGTGAGAAAGCGTGGATCAACGCGCAGCAGGATTTTATGGAAGCGGTGACGCAAATCTGGACGCTGCGCCAGAGCATCCTCAAATTAACCGGTGAAAGTGAGAACGGTGCCGGTTCGCTGCAGTTGCACCCTGCTGCCGGCCGTCTGCGCTCCAGCGTATTTCCGGATATTCAGGCGGTCTGTGATGCCGAGCCGATGCTGGTGTGGTCGTGCGCGCTCTCTCCGGGCACTGAGCGCTTATGCCTGTGGGAGATTGATGCACAACAGCAATGGCAGCCATTGCGCGACGTTGAAATGAGCAAACCGAATATTGGCCCGCGCTCGCTGCGTCTGACCAGCCTCACTCACACACCCCAGGAAATCGGACATCTCTAACAAAACAGGCCGCAATCGCGGCCTGTTGTTTTTAGTGCGCGTCGATAAACGCGATTTTTAGCACAAACAGCAGGGCAACAATCACCACGCACGGGCTGATTTCACGCCAGCGTCCTGTGCCAAGCTTCATCACACAGTACGAGATGAAGCCCAGCGCGATACCTTCGGTGATCGAGAAGCTGAATGGCATCATCGCCGCCGTGACAAACGCCGGCACCGCTTCGGTGAGATCGTCCCAGCGCACGCGTGACAGTGACGCCGTCATCAAGACTCCCACATAGATCAGCGCACCTGCTGCCGCATAAGAAGGCACCATCGCGGCCAGGGGTGACAGGAACATCACCAGCAGGAACAGAATCCCGGTGATGACCGCCATCAAGCCGGTACGGCCACCAATCGCCACGCCGGAAGAGCTTTCGATATACGCCGTCACTGAAGAGGTGCCGATGAGCGAACCGGTCACCGAGCTGATGCTATCAACATACAGCGCCTGCTTCATACGCGGGAAAGTGCCCTTTTCATCGGTCAATCCGGCCTTATCGGTGACACCGATCAGCGTGCCGGAAGAGTCGAACAGGTTGACCAGCATAAAGGAGAAGATCACTCCCGCCATGCCGATGTTGAACGCCCCTTTAATATCGACCTGACCCACCACCGATGTCACTGCCGGCGGCGCGGCAAACACGCCGCTGAATTTCACATCGCCAATGGCTAAGCCAATCGCCGTAGTGACCACAATCGATACCAGCACCGCCGCGTGGATATTGCGTGAGGCCAGAATCGCGATAATGAAGAAGCCCAGCGCCCCCAGCAGTACGCTATGCGAGGTCAGGTTCCCGACCGTCACAATGGTGTCGGCATTCGGCACGATGATACCGGCGTTTTTCAGGCCCATCATGGCGATAAACAGGCCGATACCGGCGGTGATGCCGACGCGCAGACTCATCGGGATATTAGCAATCATCCAGTAGCGCACACGCAACAGCGTGAGGATCAGCAGACCCAGTGCGCCCCAGAAGATCGCGCCCATACCAACCTGCCATGAATAACCCATCGCGCCGACCACCACAAACGCGAAGAAGGCGTTCAGCCCCATCGCCGGTGCCAGCGCGACCGGCAAGTTCGCCACCAGCCCCATCAGGATGCTACCAAAGGCCGCTATCAAACAGGTGGTGACAAACACCGCCTGAGTATCCATGCCTGCGGCGCCCAGAATTTGCGGGTTTACAAAGACGATATACACCATCGTCAGGAAAGTCGTGAAACCGGCGATCACTTCGGTGCGCGCGGTTGTGCCGTGTTCCTGCAGCTTAAAGATGCGCTGCAACAAGCCCTGATTGTTCATTCAACTGTCCCGGAAAAAAATTTATCGCCGCGTATCCTATAGATTTTAGCGCAGCAAAACACTGATTATTCGCAAACGGTTGCCGGGGTCGCTTTCTACGCTCAGTGCGCTAGAGTGTCAGCTGGCTGTTTAATAAAAGGATGATGTGCGATGTCAGTTGAATGTGTGTTTTTCGATTGCGACGGTACGCTGGTCGACAGTGAAGTGATCTGTACGCAATCCTACGTCAACACCTTTGCCCAATACGGTATTGAGCTCTCTTTGCAGCAGATGTTTGAGCAGTACAAAGGGGTAAAGCTCTATGACATCGTGCGGGATGTACTGGCGCAGCATCAGAAAGAGGTGCCGTTAGACGAGTTCGAAACGGCGTATCGCGCGGATGTGGCCCGCCTGTTTGACCTCGACCTGAAGCCGATTGCCGGTGCCAAAGCGCTGGTGGAAAGCGTGAAAGTGCCGATGTGCGTGGTCTCGAACGGGACAGTGAAGAAGATGCAGCACTCGCTGGGCTTAACCGGCATGCTGCCGTACCTCGAAGGTCGGCTGTACAGCGGATACGACATCAATCACTGGAAGCCCGATCCGGAATTGATGTATCACGCGGCGGAGCAAATGCAGGTGCCGATTGAGAAGTGCATTCTGGTGGATGATTCAGAAGCCGGTGCGCGTGCGGGGATCGCGGCGGGCATTCCGGTATTTTACTACTGCGCTGATGCGCACAATCCGAAGTTGGATCATCCGCTGGTGACGCGCTTTGATGATATGACGCAACTGCCCGCACTGTGGCGCGCACGGGGTTGGGATTTGGTGTAAACCCAGGGCGGCATGAATGTCGCCCCTGCAGAAACCGGCGCACGATGTCCGGGCAATGCAGGATGCAAATCGACTGACCCCAAAAGTGTTACCTCTGTGGTCGGTCTGATCTGTTACCTCCGTGCCCGGTGGAACCTGGTGCTGCCTCTACAGAGGCCGATGTGCGATTTTGATCTGTTCGCAGATCTAATAGGGTGCGCATTTATGCGCACCAGGTAACCTAAACGCCTTAGCCAATCGCGCCCAGTGAATCCTCGTTGCTCTGTTTCTTCGGCAGCAGGAACAGGGTGGCAACAATATCCAGCAGATAAATCAGCGCCAGCAAAGTGATGGCCGCAGTAAAGGATATTTGCGCCGCCAGCAGGCCAATCACCAGCGGACCAAAGCCGCCAACACCGCGTCCGAGGTTAAACAGTACGTTCTGCGCAGTGGCACGCGCCTGCGGTGGGAAGGTGTCGGAGATCAGCGCACCGTAGCCGCCAATCATGCCATTCACAAACATCCCCATGATCGCACCAGTGAACAACATCACAGTAGGATCGCGCAGCTGCGCATACACCACCACCATGGCGACCGCGCCAAACTGGTACAGCAGGAAAATCTTCCAGCGCGCGAAGCGATCGGCCAATACGCCAAACAGCCAGATGCCAAAGGTCATGCCGACCACGGTCACCGCCGTCCACAAGCCGGATTTGGTCAGGCTGAATCCAAAGCTCGATGACAGATAGCTCGGCATCCAGATCATCAAGCCGTAGTAACCGAAGTTCTGCACTGAGCAGAGGATGAAAATCCCGAGGCTGGCTTTACTGGTGGCGCGGTCGGCGAACAGCAATTTGATGCGTGCGGCGAATGATAGCTGCGGCGTCTTCTCAACGTGACGCGTGAAGCCTTCCGGCTCGCCCATGCTACGGCGAATCACAAACGACACCAGTGCAGGCAACAGGCCCACCAGGAACATGCCGCGCCAGCCGATCACACTCAGTAGCGGCGGAGTAATAAACGCCGCCAGCAGCACACCGAGCTGCCAGCCGATGCCGACCCATGCCGAGGCGCGATTACGCTTCTCCTTCGGCCAGGCTTCCGCAATCAGCGCCATGCCAATACCAAACTCACCGCCTAAGCCCACGCCCGCCAGCGTGCGGTAGGCCAACAGATCCCAGTAGCCCTGCGCCACCGCGCACAGCCCGGTGAAGATTGAGAACATCAGGATCGTCACGGTAAGAATACGGATACGACCATAGCGATCGCTGAGATGACCAAACACAATGCCACCGATCACCGCGCCGATCAGCGTCCAGGTGACCAGCGAACCGGCCTGAGAGGGATCGAGCGCCAGCGAGACGCTGATCGCCGGTAACATAAAGCCCAGAATTAACAGATCGAAGCCGTCCATCGCATAGCCACTAATGGCAGCAACCATCGCTTTTGCCGGCGTCACGGCGTTTTTTTTCGTTATTGGGGAAGACATTTAACAGCACCTGGCAGAAAAAAGTGCGCCAAGTATAAAGAGAGGGAATCGCGGAGACCAATCAGAAATGAAGATGGCTGCCTGTTTGCCACAGTGGCTACAGGCAGCCGAAACGGCAATTAAGAGGGTTTATTGCTGCCGTCGTCACCTGACAGCAGTTCATCCAGCTTGTCGCCGCCAACGTGACGGAAATCCTGACCTTTAACGAAATAGAAGATAATTTCGCAGATGTTCTGGCAACGGTCACCGATACGCTCGATAGCGCGGGCACAGAACAGCGCTGTCAGTACACTTGGGATGGTGCGGGGATCTTCCATCATGTAGGTCATCAGCTGACGCACAATGCCTTCGTACTCTTTGTCGACCTTCTTATCTTCACGATAGATCTTAATGGCTTCATTCAGATCCATACGCGCGAAGGCATCCAGCACGTCGTGCAGCATCTGCACGGTGTGGCGACCCAGAGACTCCAGGCTCACCAGCAGAGGCAAGTGCTGCTGGCTGAACTTCTCCAGCGCCGTGCGGCTGATTTTCTCAGCGACGTCACCGATACGTTCCAGCTCAGAGATGGTCTTGATGATTGCCATTACCAGACGCAAGTCGCTGGCGGTAGGTTGACGTTTGGCGATGATGCGCACGCAGGCTTCATCAATCTCCACTTCCATCATGTTGACCTTCTGATCACCGTCGATCACGCGACGTGCCAGCTCGCCATCCTGGTTGTGCATCGCGGTAATGGCATCGGTAAGCTGCTGCTCAACCATGCCACCCATGATCATCACCTGGGTGCGAATATGTTCCAGCTCCGCGTTGAACTGACCGGAGATGTGTTTGTTCAGATTCAAATTGTCCATGTGCGTCTCCTGAATCAGCCGTAACGACCGGTGATGTAATCTTCGGTCTGCTTCTGCGCGGGCTTGGTAAACAGTGTATCGGTGTCGCTGAATTCGATCAGCTCGCCCAGATACATGAAAGCGGTATGGTCAGAACAACGCGCGGCCTGCTGCATGTTGTGCGTCACGATCACCACGGTGTAATCCTGCTTCAGCTCGGTGATCAGCTCTTCAATACGACCGGTAGAGATCGGGTCGAGGGCTGAGCATGGCTCATCCAGTAACAGCACTTCCGGGCGAATCGCGATACCGCGTGCGATGCACAGACGCTGCTGCTGTCCGCCTGAGAGACTGTAACCGCTCTGATGCAGCTTGTCTTTGGTTTCATTCCACAGCGCGGCTTTGGTCAGCGCCCACTGCACACGCTCGTCCATATCCGCACGTGACAACTTTTCAAACAGACGCACGCCAAACGCGATGTTGTCATAAATTGACATCGGGAACGGCGTTGGCTTCTGGAACACCATGCCAACGCGTGCGCGCAGCAGGGCGATATCCTGATGGGAAGCCAGAATATTGTCGCCATCCAGCAGAATGTCACCTTCAGCACGCTGCTCAGGGTAGAGCGAGTACATTTTGTTGAAGGTGCGCAGCAGGGTGGATTTACCACAACCTGATGGTCCGATGAAGGCGGTGACCTGGTTCTTCGCGATATCCAGGTTAATGTTCTTCAGAGCGTGAAACTTTCCGTAATAGAAGTTCAGATTGCGAACCTGAATTTTACCGGCAGAAGTCGTTGCCATACTCATTGCTCATCTCTCATGTGCAGCGCCGCCGAAGCCGCGCCGGGAAATTAATGTTTGCCCTTGGCGAAAACCACTCGCGCGACAATGTTCAGCAGCAGCACGCACAGGGTAATGATCAACACACCCGCCCATGCCAGGCTTTGCCACTCGGCAAATGGGCTCATGGCGAATTTGAAAATCGTCACCGGCAGGTTCGCGATCGGCTGCATCATGTCGGTACTCCAGAACTGGTTCGACAGCGCAGTAAACAGCAGCGGTGCGGTTTCGCCCGCGATACGTGCCACGGCCAGCAGGACACCGGTAATAATGCCGGAGACTGAAGCTTTCAGCGTAATGGCCGAAATCATCTTCCACTTCGGCGTACCCAGTGCATAAGCCGCTTCACGCATGCTGTCTGGTACCAGACGCAGCATGTTTTCTGAGGTACGAATCACGATAGGAATCTGCAACAGCGCCAGCGCCACCACACCCGCCCAGCCAGAGAAGTGCTGCATCTGTGCCACCACGATGGTATAGACGAACAGGCCCACTACAATCGACGGTGCTGACAACAGGATGTCGTTGATGAAGCGAATCACTTCCGCCAGCCAGTGCTTACGGCCATATTCGGCAAGATAAATACCGGCCATGATGCCCAGCGGTGTACCGAACACCGTTGACCACAGAATGAGTAACCCACTGCCCGCCAGGGCGTTGGCTAAACCACCGCCTGCGGTGTTCGGTGGCGGGGTTGATTCAGTGAACAGTGACCAGCTCAGACCATCAATACCTTTGGTGACGGTAGTGAACAGAATCCACACCAGCCAGAACAGGCCAAAGGCCATGGTCAGCATCGACAGCGTCAATGCCACTTTATTTTTAGCGCTGCGACGTGCCTGCATTTTACGGCGCGAGGCTTCCAGCTCAGCACGAGCATGCATTTCGATAGCGGTCATGAACGGGCTCCTTCACTCTTCGCCAGGCGCAGGATCATCAGTTTGGAGATGGCCAGTACGATAAAGGTAATCACGAACAGAATCAGACCCAGTTCCATCAATGCCGCGACATGCACACCGGATTCAGCTTCAGCGAATTCGTTAGCCAGCGCGGAGGTGATACTGTTGCCCGGCATAAACAGCGAGGCGCTGTCGAGCTGGTAGGTGTTACCGATGATGAAGGTCACCGCCATGGTTTCACCCAGTGCACGACCCAGGCCCAGCATCACACCACCGATTACACCGTTTTTGGTGAACGGCAGCACGATGCGCCAGATCACTTCCCACGTGGTGCAACCAATACCGTAGGCGGACTCTTTCATCATCACTGGCGTCTGCTCAAACACATCACGCATGACCGATGCAATGTACGGAATGATCATGATGGCGAGGATCACGCCAGCGGCCAGAATACCGATACCAAAAGCCGGGCCTGAGAACAGGGCACCCACAATGGGAATGTTCGACATGATGTTGCCGACCGGTGTCTGGAAGTACTCAGCGAACAGCGGGGCGAAGATAAACAGGCCCCACATGCCGTAAACGATACTCGGGATCGCTGCCAGCAACTCAATTGCGGTACCCAGCGGGCGACGCAACCAGTTAGGTGCCAGTTCCGTCAGGAATAGCGCAATGCCAAAGCTCACCGGCACAGCGATGATTAAGGCAATGATGGAGGTGACGAGGGTGCCGTAGATCGGTACCAGCGCACCAAATTGTTCGTTTGGCGCATCCCAGGTTTTGGTCCATAAGAAGGAAAAACCAAATTTTTGGATGCTTGGCCAGGAGGAGAAAATCAGGGAGACGATAATGCCACCCATCAACAACAACACGATAAGCGCGGAAAGTTTCACCAGCGCGCCGAAAATCATGTCACCTTGTTTACCTGGGGCTTTGAACGTCGGCTTAGTGGCAGCCATAAGTTTCTCGGTTCTCAGAGGAAGTTCAGGGCGGCATACCATGCCGCCCATCGGGTTGGTCAGTCAGGGGAGACTGACCGGGTCATTCGCTTACTTGTAAATCGCTTTGCCTGAGCTGTCTTTGATGTTCGCTTTCCAGGCAGTACGAATCTGGTTAGCAACGCTTTCTGGCAGCGCAGCGTAATCCAGTGCGGTTGCAGTTTTGCTGCCGCCTTTGTAAGCCCAGTCGAAGAACTTCATCACTTCAGCACCTTTAGCCGCATCAGCCTGCTCTTTGTAGATCAGGATGAAGGTGGTAGAAGAGATTGGCCATGCATCTGCACCTTTCTGGAAGGTCAGGTCTTGAGCGAAAGATTTGCTCCAGTCTGCGCCTTTAGCAGAGTTTGAGAAGCTGGTTTCGCTTGGCGTTACTGGCTTGCCATCTGCATCCATCAGCTTGGTATAGGTCAGGTTGTTCTGCTTAGCGTAAGCGTACTCAACGTAGCCGATTGAACCCGGCAGACGCTGTACGAAGGCTGCAACGCCGTCGTTACCTTTACCGCCCAGACCGGTTGGCCAGTTAACGGTGTTGCCTTTACCAATTTTGCTGTTCCAGTCTGCGTTGACTTTAGACAGGTAGCTGGTGAACACGAAAGAGGTACCTGAACCATCTGCGCGGCGAACTACGTTGATGTTGGTGTCTGGCAGTTTCACGCCTGGGTTCAGTTTAGTGATCGCCGGGTCGTTCCACTTTTTGATGTTACCCAGGTAGATATCGCCAACGGTTTTGCCGTCCAGCGTCAGTTCACCTGATTTAATACCTGGGATGTTAACGGCCAGTACCACGCCACCGATTACGGTAGGGAACTGGAACAGACCATTTTTATCCAGATCGGCATCACTTAACGGCGCATCAGACGCACCGAAATCGACGGTTTTAGCGATGATTTGCTTAACGCCGCCTGAAGAACCAATACCCTGATAGTTGATTTTGCTACCGGTGGCTTGCTGATACTCTGCTGCCCACTTGGCATAAACCGGTGCCGGGAATGTACCGCCAGCGCCAGTCAGGTCGGTGGCTGCAAAAGCAGATACCGCGCTTACTGCGAAGGTGGCGGCGAGGATTCGGGCTACGGATGTACGCATCAGTGTCATGTTCCCTCCAGGGGATTTAAAAAAAATCAGGCTCAATGCCATTTTAGTTGGAGTCAGTGATTGCTGCTGGAGGGAAAATAGGACAGTTTGATGACAGTGAAATGTACGAAATATGACAGTTATATGACACCGTTTAAAAAGCAAGCGGACCCGTTGCAGGCCCGCCCTTTTTATAGATTATTCAACAGTAACCGATTTTGCCAGGTTACGGGGCTGGTCAACGTCGGTGCCTTTAATCAGCGCAACATGATACGAAAGCAGCTGCAACGGCACGGTATAGAAGATCGGTGCTATCACCTCTTCGACGTGTGGCAGTGAGATGATTTTCATGCCCTCGCTGTCGGTGAAACCCGCATCCTGATCGGCAAATACATACAGCAAACCGCCGCGCGCGCGCACCTCTTCAATGTTCGATTTCAGCTTCTCCAGCAGCTCGTTATTCGGCGCAACGACGATCACCGGCATATCGGCATCAATCAGCGCCAGCGGGCCGTGTTTCAGCTCTCCGGCGGCGTAGGCTTCTGCGTGAATATAGGAGATCTCTTTCAGCTTCAGCGCGCCTTCCATCGCGATCGGATACTGATCGCCACGGCCCAGGAACAACGCATGATGCTTGTCAGAGAAACCTTCAGCCAGGCTTTCAATCACTTTATCCTGCGCCAACATCTGCTCAATGCGGCTTGGCAATGCCTGCAGCGCATGCACAATTTCGTGCTCGGTTTCTGGCTTCATGCCATGCAGACGACCCAGTTTTGCCACCAGCATCAGTAACACCGCCAACTGCGTGGTGAAGGCTTTCGTTGAGGCCACACCAATTTCGGTGCCGGCTTTGGTCATCAGCGCCAGATCGGATTCACGCACCAGCGAAGAGCCGGCAACGTTACAGATGGCCAGCGAACCGAGATAACCCAGCTCTTTCGACAAGCGCAGCGCGGCCAGCGTATCGGCGGTTTCACCCGATTGCGACAAGGTGATCAGCAGACTGTTTTTACGCACAGCGGATTTGCGATAGCGGAATTCGGAGGCGATTTCCACATCGCAAGGAATGTTGGCCAGCGACTCAAACCAGTAGCGCGACACCATCCCGGAGTTATACGAGGTACCGCAGGCGATAATCTGGATGTGCTCAACCTTGCTCAGCAAGGTTTCGGCATTGGCACCCAGTTCGCTGAGATCGATCTGCCCATGATTAAAACGACCAGTGATGGTGTTTTTAATCGCGTTCGGCTGCTCATAGATCTCTTTCTGCATGTAGTGACGATAGGCACCTTTATCACCAGCATCGTACTGCGCCGTGGATTCGATTTCCGCGCGTTTGGCTGGCTTGCCATCACGATCGATGATGGTGACTTCACGGCGCGTAATCTCGGCGATATCGCCCTCTTCCAGGTACATAAAGCGGCGGGTCACCGGCAGCAGCGCCAGTTGGTCAGAAGCAATGAAGTTTTCACCCACGCCACGGCCAATCACCAGCGGGCTACCTGAACGCGCAGCCACCAGCACGGATGGATCGCGGCTGTCCATGATCACCATGCCATAAGCACCGCGCAGTTGCGGGATCACGCGCAGTACCACTTCACGCAATGTGCCGCCCTGCTTCTGCTCCCAGTGCACCAGATGCGCCACCACTTCGGTGTCCGTTTCTGAGGCAAACTGGTAACCGCGTTCGATCATCTGCGCACGCAATGGCTCATGGTTCTCAATGATGCCGTTATGCACAATGATGATGTGCTCAGAGACATGCGGATGCGCATTGGCTTCTGATGGCTCACCGTGGGTTGCCCAACGCGTATGAGCAATACCAGTGCCACCAATTAGTGGCTGCTGCTCTGCGGCCTCGGCCAGATTAGCCACTTTGCCAAGACGACGCAGACGCGTCATATGTCCCTGGCGATCGACAACGGCCAGACCCGCTGAGTCATAACCGCGATACTCAAGACGACGCAGACCTTCCAGCAGAATTTCTGCGATGTCACGCTGCGCTACTGCACCAACAATTCCACACATAATAGTTTCCTGACTTCATGGCTTTCGGCCATTGCGTTGTCTTCTGACCTGATTATTCCCCGAGCCTTGTAGAGAGTGGGGGATCTACCCTTCATACATCAAATTTCAGGTGCGTTGGCTACGCGCATTCACCTCAGTCACTGACTTCAGTCAGCTCCTGAGGACTCGCGCTTGCCGCCTTTCAGAAACTCGAATGATTTCGGGTAGTTTTTTTCATGGGCCGATCTTTGCCGACCCTTAAAATTTATTTTTCTTAACCGGCCGCTGCCAGCCAGACTTCTGATTCTGTTCTTTGCGGTTGTAGACCAAATCGGCGGCGGTGACATCTTTCATTACCGTGGTACCTGCCGCGATGGTCGCGCCAGCCGCGACGGTGACCGGGGCCACCAACTGGGTATCGGAGCCGACAAACACGTTGTCGCCGATAATGGTTTTCGATTTATTCGCGCCATCGTAGTTACAGGTAATGGTGCCAGCCCCGATGTTTACGCCCGCGCCAATTTCTGCGTCGCCAAGATACGAAAGATGACCCGCTTTGGAACCTTTGCCCAAGATGGCCTTTTTCATCTCAACGAAATTGCCGACATGTGCCTCTTCCGCCAACTCGCTGCCAGGACGCAGACGCGCGAATGGCCCAACGGTGCAGGCAGCGGCTAAGGTGGCATCTTCGAGGACTGAATAAGGGCTGATTTCACAATCATCACCAATAACGCTGTTTTTGATGATGCACCCAGCGCCAATTTTGACGCGGTCGCCCAATGTCACGGTGCCTTCAATGATAACGTTGGTATCGATCTCGACATCACGCCCATGTTGCAGCGAACCGCGCAGGTCGAAACGCGCGGGATCGCGCAGCATGACGCCCGCCAGCAGCAGTTGTTCTGCCTGCTCGCTCTGATAGGCACGCTCCAGCGTGGCCAGTTGCAGGCGGTTATTCACACCATCGGTCTCACTGATACGCGCAGGATGTACCGCGTTGATCACGCGACCTTCCTGGTGAGCCATGGCAATGATATCGGTGATATAGAATTCACCCTGCGCATTATTGTTATTCAGCTGTGCCAGCCAACGTTTTAAGTCTTCGCCATTAGCAACCAAAATACCGGTGTTGATCTCAGGGATTTTCAGCTGTTCGGCTGAGGCATCTTTCTGCTCAACAATGCCGGTCACCGTGCCATTCTCACGCACAATGCGGCCATAACCGGTTGGATTATCGAGTACGACCGTCAGCAAACCGATACCGCCCTCAGGCTTGGCATCACGCAGACGTTGCAATGTCGCTTGGGAGATTAGCGGTACGTCGCCGTACAGCATCAGGATGTCTTCGTCATCGGCAAAGAAAGGTGCTGCCTGCTGCATTGCATGGCCGGTACCGAGCTGTTCAGCCTGCAGTACCCAGTTCAGGGTGTTGTGGGCCAGTTTATCTTGCAGCAGATCGCCGCCGTGACCGTACACCAAATGCACCTGCTGGGCACCCAGACCGGTCGCGGCATCGATCACATGCTGAACCATCGGTTTGCCTGCCAGGGTGTGCAGTACTTTGGGCAGATCGGAATACATTCGGGTGCCTTTGCCAGCGGCCAGGATCACCACACTCATCGCGCTTGTAGACATAACTATCCAGACTCAATTTAACTTTCGAAAGTGTAAGGTTTACCTCTGAGATTACTACATTTTTCTCGGACCGAAATTAGCGGATAAAGATGAAAGGCTGATTGGAGATAAAACCAGTGCCGGCCTGGGCATCACGCGATGCATTTTGCCGATGAAATCGGGCAGAGCAAGACAACATCGTCCTCCCCCAAAGCAGGATGATTTATCGCGCGCAAAAAAAATGCCAACCCAATGGGCTGGCATTTCGTGACGCATAAAGCCTGATTACATCGCTTTCTTGGTCAGCTCGATTACACGCAGTTTCGCGATAGCTTTCGCCAGTTCCGCAGAGGCCTGAGCATAGTCCACATCACCGTGGCTGCTGTTCATGTGCTCTTCTGCTTTACGTTTCGCTTCCAGCGCGCGCGCTTCGTCGAGGTCTTCACCGCGAATCGCGGTGTCGGCCAGAACGGTCGTGCTGCCCGGCTGTACTTCCAGCACGCCGCCAGAGAGGTAGATATACTCCTCTTCGCCGTGCTGTTTCACGATGCGAATCATACCAGGCTTGATGGCTGTCAGCAGCGGGGCGTGGCCTGGGTAAATACCCAGCTCACCTTCGCTACCTGACACCTGGATGCGCTCAACCAGACCGGAGAACATTTGTTGCTCCGCGCTGACAACGTCCAGATGATAAGTCATAGCCATACTATTCCTCCTGGGAAACCGTTATTACAGTTTCTTCGCTTTTTCTACAGCTTCTTCGATAGCGCCGACCATGTAGAACGCCTGCTCTGGCAGGTGGTCGAATTCGCCTTCCATGATGCCTTTGAAGCCACGAATCGTGTCTTTCAGGGTCACGTACTTACCTGGAGAACCGGTGAAGACTTCAGCAACGAAGAACGGCTGAGACAGGAAGCGCTGAATCTTACGCGCACGTGCCACCAACAGTTTGTCTTCTTCAGACAGCTCGTCCATACCCAGGATGGCGATGATGTCTTTCAGTTCCTGGTAACGCTGCAGCAGAGACTGCACGCCACGCGCAACGTCGTAGTGCTCCTGACCCACGATCAGTGGATCCAGCTGACGGCTGGTTGAATCCAGCGGGTCAACGGCTGGGTAGATACCCAGAGAGGCGATCTGACGGCTCAGCGTAACGGTTGAGTCTAAGTGAGCAAAGGTGGTTGCTGGTGACGGGTCAGTCAAGTCATCCGCAGGAACGTAAACGGCCTGAACAGAGGTGATTGAACCGGTCTTGGTGGAGGTAATACGCTCCTGCAACACACCCATCTCTTCTGCCAGCGTTGGCTGGTAGCCTACCGCAGATGGCATACGACCCAGCAGTGCTGATACTTCAGTACCGGCCAGGGTGTAACGGTAGATGTTGTCGATGAACAGCAGAACGTCACGGCCTTCATCACGGAATTTCTCCGCCATGGTCAGACCGGTCAGTGCTACGCGCAGACGGTTACCCGGCGGCTCGTTCATCTGGCCATACACCAGCGCTACTTTATCGATAACGTTGGAGTCAGTCATTTCGTGGTAGAAGTCGTTACCCTCACGAGTACGTTCACCCACACCAGCAAATACCGAGTAACCTGAGTGCTCAGCCGCGATGTTACGGATCAGCTCCATCATGTTTACGGTTTTACCTACACCCGCACCACCGAACAGACCGACTTTACCGCCCTTAGCGAACGGACACATCAGGTCGATAACCTTGATGCCGGTTTCCAGCAGCTCTTGCGAGTTAGACTGATCTTCATAAGAAGGCGCAGCACGGTGAATAGAGGAAACCTCTACAGTGGTGCCGTCGTCATTCTGCAGGTCGCCTTTCATGTCGATTGGTTCGCCCAATACGTTCATGATACGGCCGAGGGTTGCTTTACCAACCGGTACCTGGATCGGTTTTTTCAGGTCGGTAACTTGCAGACCGCGCTTCAGGCCGTCAGAAGTACCCATGGCGATGGTACGCACCACGCCACCACCCAGCTGCTGCTGAACTTCCAGCACCAGACGAGCGTCACCATTTTGAACCTCAAGCGCGCTATATACCTGCGGTACCGCGTCCTGAGGGAATTCGACGTCAACTACGGCGCCGATAATCTGGACAATCTTTCCAGCTGCCATCTTGAATCCTCTACCTAATACGAGAATATCCGGCCGCGCTCGCGCGACAGGATATATGCCTGGTTAAACCGCGGAGGCTCCCGAGACGATCTCGGTAAGTTCCTGGGTGATGCTGGCCTGACGAGCTTTGTTGTAAACCAACTGCAGCTCTTTGATCAGGTTTCCGCCGTTATCGGTTGCAGCTTTCATTGCCACCATACGTGCAGCCTGCTCACTGGCCAGGTTTTCCACCACACCCTGATAAACCTGCGATTCGACATAACGGCGCAGCAGGGTATCCAGCAGCGCTTTCGGATCGGGTTCGTACAGGTAATCCCAGGTCTTCGCCTTCATCTCTTCTTCACCTTCCGCTGGCGGTAACGGCAGCAGTTGGGTAATGGTCGGAGTCTGAGACATGGTGTTATTAAACTTGTTGCTGACGATATACAGCTTGTCGATGCGGCCTTCATCATAGGCCTGCAACATCACTTTTACTGGGCCGATAAGATCAGACAGTGCAGGCTTGTCGCCCATACCAGTGACCTGTGCCACGATGTTGCCACCGACAGAGCCGAAGAATGAATTGCCTTTAGAACCGATAACGGCCAGATCGCTCTGTACACCTTTATCAGCCCAGCCCTTCATATCTGCCAGCAATTTTTTGAACAGGTTAATGTTCAAACCACCACAAAGCCCGCGGTCAGTCGAAACGACCAGGTAGCCGACGCGCTTAACGTCACGCTCATCCAGGTAAGGGTGCTTGTATTCCAGATTACCGAGAGCAAGGTGACCAATCACTTTGCGCATGGTATCTGCATACGGACGGCTGGCCGCCATGCGTTCCTGCGTTTTACGCATTTTGGAGGCGGCGACCATTTCCATCGCTTTGGTGATCTTCTGCGTATTTTTTACGCTTCCAATCTTGGTACGTATTTCTTTTGCACCGGCCATTAGCTTCTCCTCAAAGCCTTGCGGCCTGCCTTTTCAGACAAGCCGCCAGACATTACCAGGACTGGGTTGCTTTAAACGTTTCGAGGAGGCCTTTCAGCTTCTCTTCGATTTCGTTATTAAAGTTGCCCGCTTGGTTGATTTCAGCCATCAGCTCAGCGTGATCGCGGTCTGCGAACGCCAGCAGAGCGGCTTCGAAGCTGCCGATTTTCGCCAGTTCAACGTCGTTCAGGAAGCCGCGCTCAGCAGCAAACAGCACCAGACCCTGTTGCGCGACAGACATCGGCGCATACTGTTTCTGTTTCAGCAGCTCGGTCACTTTCTGACCGTGGCTCAGCTGTTTACGCGTTGCATCGTCCAGATCGGATGCGAACTGAGAGAACGCAGCCAGTTCACGATACTGTGCCAGAGCGGTACGGATACCACCGGACAGTTTCTTGATGATCTTGGTCTGTGCAGCACCACCAACACGGGATACAGAGATACCCGGGTTAACGGCTGGACGAATACCGGAGTTGAACAGGTTCGATTCCAGGAAGATCTGACCATCAGTAATCGAGATTACGTTGGTCGGAACGAACGCAGAAACGTCACCCGCCTGAGTTTCGATGATTGGCAGCGCGGTCAGAGAACCGGTCTGGCCTTTCACAGCACCGTTAGTGAAACGCTCAACGTAGTCAGCGCTTACGCGTGATGCACGCTCCAGCAGACGAGAGTGGAGATAGAACACGTCGCCTGGGAATGCTTCACGACCTGGTGGACGGCGCAGCAGCAGAGAAATCTGACGGTAAGCAACAGCCTGCTTAGACAGGTCATCGTATACGATCAGGGCATCTTCACCGCGGTCACGGAAGTACTCACCCATCGCGCAACCGGCGTATGGCGCCAGGTATTGCAGTGCAGCGGATTCAGAAGCAGAAGCCACAACGACGATGGTGTTAGCCAACGCGCCGTGTTCTTCCAGCTTACGTACCACGTTAGAAATGGTTGACGCTTTCTGGCCAATCGCAACGTAGACACACTTGATGCCTGAATCGCGCTGGTTGATGATGGCGTCGATTGCCATTGCGGTTTTACCGGTCTGACGGTCACCGATGATCAGCTCACGCTGGCCACGGCCGATTGGAATCATCGCATCGACAGATTTGTAACCGGTCTGAACAGGCTGGTCTACTGACTGACGGTCGATAACGCCCGGTGCAATCACTTCAACCGGCGAGAAGCCGTCGTTGTCGATTGCGCCTTTACCGTCGATCGGTGCACCCAGGGTGTTCACCACACGGCCCAGCAGGCCACGGCCAACTGGAACTTCAAGAATACGGCCAGTACATTTAACCTTCATGCCTTCGGCGAGGTCAGCGTACGGGCCCATCACTACTGCACCAACCGAGTCACGCTCGAGGTTCAGTGCGATAGCGTAACGGTTGCCCGGCAGGGCAATCATCTCACCCTGCATCACATCGGCCAGGCCGTGTACGCGGATGATACCGTCACTTACAGAAACAATAGTACCTTCGTTGTGAGCTTCGCTCACCACATTGAACTGAGCAATGCGCTGCTTGATCAGTTCGCTGATTTCGGTGGAATTCAGTTGCATATGCTCCAGTCCCCTTAAGACTGCAAGACGTCTGCCAGACGATCAAGACGGCCGCGTACGCTACCATCAATGACCAGGTCACCCGCACGGATAACCACACCTGCCATTACAGACTTGTCAATTTTGCAATTCAGCTTAACTTTGCGTGACAGACGTTTTTCCATCGCGGCGCTGATTTTACTCAGCTGGCTGTCACTCAGGGTACTGGCAGAAATCACATCCACTTCGGCGGTCGCTTCATAAGCGTCACGCAGTTGGATGTACTGTTCCAGTACCGCTGGAAGTGCTGTCAAACGTCCGTTTTCCGCCATTACCTTAATCAGGTTCTGAGCGGGTTCATCAAGTTGATCGCCACATACCGCGTTGAAAGAAGCAGACAAAGCTTCCGGCGCGAGCGCACCGGAAAGAAGATCTGCCATCTGTTCGTTGCGAGCCACTTCAGCGGCAAACGCCAGCATGGTCTGCCAACGATCGATACTTTGATGCTCAACAGCAAAGTCAAAAGCTGCTTTGGCGTAGGGGCGAGCTACAGTAATCAGATCAGACATCAGCCCCTCCCTCCTTACAGTTCAGCGACCAGTTTATCAACGATGTCGCTGTTAGCAGCTTCATCCACGGAACGTTCGATGATTTTCTCGGCGCCAGCTAATGCCAGCAACGCGACTTGCTTACGCAGCTCTTCACGGGCACGTGAACGCTCGGCTTCGATTTCTGCCTGCGCTTGTGCCACGATGCGGTTACGTTCAGTCTCAGCTTCGGTTTTCGCTTCGTCCAGAATCTGTGCACGGCGTTTGTTCGCCTGCTCGATAATGACCTGAGCGTCTTCTTTCGCTTTTTTCAGCTGGTCGGTCGCATTGGCCTGCGCGAGATCTAAATCTTTCTTCGCGCGCTCAGCAGAAGCAAGGCCATCAGCAATTTCTTTCTGACGCTTCTCGATGGCAGCCATGATCGGCGGCCATACGTACTTCATGCAGAACGCGACAAACAGAATGAACGCGATGGCCTGGCCGAGGATTGTTGCATTAATGTTCACAGCACAATGCCTCTTATTAAGTTAACTTGCTCTGCCGCTATCAGCGATAAACGGCAGAATCCGTTCCTCATCACACCGGGTGCCATGAGTGAACAAGGCTACCAGGTTTAGGCGACCGCAAACATCACGTAGAGACCCAGACCTACAGCGATCATTGGGATTGCATCCACCAGACCCATTACAACAAAGAACTGCGTACGCAGCAGAGGAATCAGATCCGGTTGACGCGCAGCGCCTTCCAGGAATTTGCCTCCGAGGATGCCGATACCGATCGCAGCACCGATTGCCGCCAGGCCCATCATCACAGCGGCAGCCATGTACAGCAGATCCATATTCAGGTTTTCCATGACAGTCTCCAGTTTGTTTCAGTTAAAAGCTTAGTGTTGAGATAAAAAAATCAATGTTCTTCAGATGCCATCGACAGATAGACGATCGTGAGGACCATGAAAATGAAAGCCTGCAGCGAAATGATCAGGATGTGGAAAATGGCCCATGGCACATTCAACACCCACTGCGACCACCACGGCAGCAAGCCGGCAATCAGGATAAAGATCAGTTCACCCGCATACATGTTGCCGAACAGTCGCAGACCGAGTGAAACCGGTTTAGACAGCAGGCTAACACCTTCAAGAATCAGGTTGATTGGGATGAAGATCGGGTGATTAAAAGGCTGCAGCGTCAGTTCTTTGGTGAAGCCGCCAATGCCTTTCATTTTGATGCTGTAGAACAGAATCAAAATAAAGACGCCCAACGCCATAGACAGCGTGATGTTCACATCTGCAGACGGCACAACGCGCAGCGCTGGCAGGCCAAGATAGTGCTCACCGATAAACGGCAGCAAATCGATAGGCAGCAGATCCATGAAGTTCATCAGGAAGACCCAGACAAAAATTGTCAGAGCCAGCGGGGCGATAAGTTTGCTTTTACCGTGGTACATGTCGCGAACGTTGTTATCAACGAAACCGACAACCAGTTCGATAGCCGCTTGAAGTTTCCCTGGCACACCGCTGGTGGCGCTTTTTGCCACTTTACGGAACAACACCAGGAAAAGCAGTCCCAGTACCACAGAGAAAAACATGGAATCGATATTTAATACCCAGAACGTCGCAGGAGCGTCGTGCGGATTCACCAACTCGAAAGTACGCAGGTCCAGCTGAAGGTTATTCAGGTGGTGACCTATGTATTCTTGCGGAGTAGAGATTTCTCCAGCAGCCATGATGCCTCTTACCCTTTGTTGTTAATTACAGCCGGCGCGACGATCTGCACCACCAGCACCGATAACCAAGTGATTGCGAGAGGCCAGAAGACCGCTCCAAACACACCTAACGCCACCATGAGAAGAATGACTGTCGTGAAGACCTTCAACACTTCACCGAGGGCGAAGCTCCAGGCCACACGACCTTTGGCAGGCGTTTGATCCTGCAGGCGCCAGGCTAAAAACATAAACAACACATTCGGCAGCCAGGCTGCCGCTCCACCCGCGATGGCGGAGGCGCCCCAGATAACATCTTTCAGAGTAAAGAGTGCACCGATGATGACAAACGTCACCAGCTGGATCACCAGCACGGTCCGGGCTAATTTCACACTGTAAAGAGACACTGACATGGCGTTGAACTCTCCTGCCCCGAACGGGGTATGTCGCGTGTCGTATAAGACTGCCTTTACTCATTTGAGTCAAGCAGCAAAAGCCGTGCAAATTATACGGGCGCCACCTGCGATTTCAATCGGTAAGTAGCGAAAAGGTGAACAATTATTTAAATTTCTTTCTGGAGGGCTATTTTTCAAAACATCACCTTCCACTATGACTCAGCTAAATCGCTGAAATTGCCTTGTTGGCTTGCTTTTAAAGCGTGCTTCAGATCACATTATAGGCAATAGGCTGGCGAATGAATTTGTTTTAAGCATGAATTTTAAGATTTCAAAAGTGATGAAAGCTGTTTTTTATCATAACGATAGAATTATCCATCCGGCATCAGGTCATGATTTTCGATAAAAACACTCTATTGACATCGTACATCGCAATAAAAACGTAAAATTGATATTACGCACGCCGATTTATTGCAGAGTTATATTTTCTGACGTGACTATTTGCGCAAGTAAATACAGCCAATAAAGTGATATAAGTGATAATGAAATGTGAAATGTTCGTTAAATGTAACAGAGCTTTTCGGATAATTTCCGTGGCGCTTGTTAACCGTCTCACCCTGCCCTGCCGAATAAAAGCTTTTGACTAAAAGTGTTCAACTGCTGTTTTTTTATTCAGGACGTTTTCACTGACTAAAGGTGCGGCTGGTGTTAAATCCGCACCTTCTTTATGGCTATTGGCGAGACAGCACCACTAAATGACGTTCACCATCCAGTTCTGGCACATGCAGTGATTCAACCTTCTCCACCACAAAGCCCGCAGGCAAGGCTGAAATTTCATCATCCGGACGCACCCCCTTCAATGCGTAGAAGCGGCCTGAGGTGCCCGGTAAATGATGGCACCAGTTCAGCATGTCTTCCAGCGAAGCAAAGGCACGGCTGATAACGCCATCAAACGGTGGTTCTGCGGGGAACTCTTCCACACGACTTTGTACCGGGGTGATGTTAGTGAGCCCTAACTCATGTTGTACCTGACGCAGGAAACGGATGCGTTTTCCCAGGCTATCCAGCAGCGTAAAATGCGCCTGCGGACGGACAATGGCTAACGGAATCCCTGGCAGACCCGGCCCGGTGCCCACATCAATAAAGCGCTCGCCTTGTAAATGCGGTTCGACGACCACGCTGTCGAGAATATGGCGCACCAGCATCTGCTGCGGATCGCGCACCGATGTCAGGTTGTACGCCTTGTTCCACTTATGCAGCAATTCTACATAGCCGACGAGCTGCTGTTTTTGTTGATAGGTAAGTGAAATATTTGCCGCATCGAGCAGCTGGGAGAGTTTGTTAATCACAAGGAACGTTCCATAAACGGGGGCGAGTGACCTCGCCCCAGGGTCGATCAGGCACTTTTACGCAGCAGGCCCTGTTTTTTCAGGTAAATCAGCAAAATGGAGATCGCTGCTGGTGTAATGCCTGAAATACGCGAGGCCTGCCCAATGGAGGTAGGTTTGTGATCGTTGAGTTTGGCGATCACTTCATTCGACAAGCCATTAACCTGACGATAGTCGAGATCGCCAGGCAGCAAGGTGTTTTCGTTGCGTTGCTGGCGGTCAATTTCTTCCTGCTGGCGTGCAATGTACCCTTCATACTTCACCTGAATCTCAACCTGCTCTGCAGATTGCTCGTCAGATAATGCCGGGCCATAACTCGGTAACGTCATCAGCAGTTCGTAGGTCATTTCC
Organism: Pantoea sp. USMM079; assembly: GCF_037153115.1. Taxonomy (NCBI): domain Bacteria; kingdom Pseudomonadati; phylum Pseudomonadota; class Gammaproteobacteria; order Enterobacterales; family Erwiniaceae; genus Pantoea; species Pantoea sp. USMM079. The sequence continues at coordinate 20,746 of NZ_JBBCKX010000028.1, read as the reverse complement.
GGGCGACGCAACAGATCTTCACCGCTGGCTTCTTTCGTCAGTGGCGCACTGATGACGCTATTCACTTCGCCCACATTGTCTGATTTCGGATGTACCCACAGATCGCGCAGGCGCTGGCGCTCCTGCTCAATCGCTTCCAGCTTCTGGTTATAACGCGCCCAACGCGCATCATCGACCAGACCCAACTCGCGACCTTTTTCTGTCAAACGCAGATCGGCGTTGTCTTCGCGCAGCATCAAACGATATTCCGCGCGCGAGGTAAACATACGGTACGGTTCTTTGGTGCCGAGGGTGCAGAGATCGTCAACCAGCACACCGAGATAAGCCTGGTCGCGGCGCGGCGCCCAGCCCTCTTTGTCTGCTGAGGCACGTGCAGCGTTCAAACCGGCCAGCAAGCCCTGCGCCGCAGCTTCTTCATAACCGGTGGTGCCGTTAATCTGACCGGCAAAGAACAGCCCGTGGATAAATTTGCTTTCCAGCGTCGGCTTCAGATCGCGCGGATCGAAGAAATCGTACTCGATGGCATAACCTGGGCGCACAATCTTTGCGTTCTCCAGACCTTTCATCGAACGGACGATCTGCATCTGCACGTCAAACGGCAAGCTGGTGGAGATACCGTTAGGGTAGATCTCGTTGCTGGTCAGCCCTTCCGGTTCAAGGAAGATCTGATGCGCATTACGATCGGCAAAGCGCATCACTTTGTCTTCGATCGATGGGCAGTAACGTGGTCCGATCCCTTCAATGATCCCGGCATACATCGGGCTGCGATCGAGGTTATTGCGGATCACATCGTGCGTTTGTTCGTTGGTATGGGTGATCCAGCATGGCACTTGTTGCGGATGCTGAGAAACATTACCCATAAACGAGAACACCGGCATTGGCGTATCGCCATGCTGCGGTGTCAGCACCGAAAAATCGATGGTGCGTGCGTCAATACGGGGCGGCGTACCAGTTTTCAGACGATTTACGCGCAGCGGCAAAGCACGCAGGCGTTTCGCCAGTGGAATGGATGGCGGATCGCCAGCACGGCCACCGCTGTAGTTATCCAGACCAATATGAATTTTGCCGTCAAGGAATGTCCCGACTGTCAGCACCACACTTTTGGCACGGAATTTCAGGCCCATCTGCGTGACAGCACCGACGACGCGATCGTTTTCCACAATCAGATCGTCAACGGCCTGCTGGAAGATCATCAGGTTCGGCTGGTTCTCCAACGCCGTACGTACTGCCTGGCGATAGAGCACGCGGTCGGCTTGCGCACGCGTTGCCCGCACAGCAGGACCTTTGCTCGCGTTTAGTATCCTAAACTGAATGCCGGCCTGGTCAATTGCTGTCGCCATCAAACCGCCTAAGGCATCCACTTCCTTCACCAGGTGTCCTTTCCCAATGCCACCAATCGCCGGGTTGCAGGACATTTGTCCAAGCGTATCAATGTTATGGGTGAGTAACAGCGTTTGCTGACCCATTCGGGCAGCGGCCATCGCGGCTTCTGTGCCCGCATGACCACCACCGATTACGATGACGTCAAAAGGATCTGGATAAAACATGAAGTGGGTCCTCGTTAATGTTCGGACAGGGATCGTTGCCCTGGGCGGTGGATTCTACTGAAATTCTGTCGACTGCGAAAGCCGCGGGATCCTGCGGTTTAAAAGAAAGGATCTTTATTCTTTTATATGATCTCTCTGTTAGATCTCTTATTAGGATCGTCAGGGTCTGTTGATAACCCCGAAAAGCAAAGCATTAACAGAGGATTAGAGAGGATCGCTTGCTGTGAATGATCGGTGATCCTGATCCGTATAAGCTGGGATCTAAATGGCGACTTATACACAGCCGAAAAAAGCATCACGGGTAGTTATTGGGATAACTACCGGTTATACGCAAGATTAAGGCTGTGTTATCCACAGACAATGGCATAAAAAAAACAATAAAACAGCGAAATAAACTGGGGATCGTTCACTTTTCCCGATCCCCAACCGGCAAAGATCGTCTTAAATTTGCGTTTTCCAGGTCTCAACCCACACTTCAGCCGGATCCTCAGGAATCTCATGTTCGAGAACGTCGATCTCCAGGCGATCGCCAATGCGTTTGGCGCCTAACTGGTTGAGTTGATCTTCCAGCAGCTTAATGGCACCGCAGAAAAGGTCATATTCATGGTTGCCGATACCCACTGCGCCATAACGTACCGCGGAAAGGTCCGGCTGCGTTTCCTGCAAGGCTTCATATAAAGGAAGCAGATTGTCTGGCAGTTCGCCCGCACCGTGCGTGGAAGTCACAATCAGCCAGATCCCTTCCTGTGGCAGCTCGTCCAGCTCTGGCCCGTGCAGCACCTCGGTTGAAAAGCCCGCTTCCTGCAGTTTTGCTTCCAGATGTTCGGCGACGTATTCGGCGCTGCCAAGGGTACTGCCACTGATTAAGGTAATATCGGCCATGATCTTCTCCCGCACTAAAGGCGAGCATTGTACGCTGTGATCAAGCCGTGATCCACCTGTGGAAAACAGGGTTAATAACAGAAAGCATCAGCCGACAAGGCGCATCACACAAGTGATCCGCCTGGGAAAAGGTTGTGCACAGGAAAGAGAGGGAATTACGGCTTGATGGTACGCATGATCGGGTTTTGCAGCGAGATCAGGGTTTCGGTGGACTGGATTTCGTCTATGGTCTGGATCTTGTTGATCAACACCTGCTGAAGTGCATCGATGGATCGGCACATCACCTTAATAAAGATGCTGTAGTGGCCGGTGGTGTACCAGGCTTCTACCACTTCATCCAGCGCCTCCAGCTTGCTGAGTGCTGCGGGATAATCGCGGGCGCTTTTCAGAATGATGCCGATAAAGCAGCAGACATCAAAACCCAACTGACGAGGATCGATTTCAACACGAGTGCCCAGGATAATGCCTGCCTGGCGCATTTTTTCTACGCGTACGTGAATGGTGCCGGGACTGACATTGAACTGTTTGGCCAGCTCGGCATATGCGGTGCGCGCGTTTTCCAACAGCGCATTGAGAATGCCGCGATCAAGGTTATCCAGTTGCAGTTGTTCTGCCATCATCCATCCTCTTTAAGTTCTTCTTCTATGAACAGTGGAGAATGTGCAGCAAATTAGCAGTGCAGGCAAGGTGCAGACCGCGTGGTAGCCGCAGTCTGCACGCTTTTTTTATCGCTTACGCCAGATTGTGAGCTGCGCTTCGGTATGTTGATACTTGCGCGCCGTCTCGCGGATCACAAACGGCACATCCTGCGGCGGCACCACTTCTTCAAAGGCATCACGCAGCAAACGCTGCAATGCCTGATAGGTCGTCAAAGCTTCACCGTTCTCACGCACGCCGCCCAGCCAGTTCTCCTTCGGCGTGAATTCCTCCAGCCAGGTATAAGGCGACGAAAGCACCAAAAGCCCGCCAGAGCGGATCATCGGGATGACGTCCTGCAGGAAACGTTTTGGCTGACGCAGACGATCGATCAGGTTTGAAGCCAATACCAGATCGTAACGATCCGGCTGCGGTTTAAGATTACAGGCGTCGCCCTGCACAAACTGAATGCGTGCCGCTTGCTCGTCACTAACATTGAAGTCCTTCAGGCGCACCTGGCGATATTCCACCAGCTCGCCCTCTTCCGGCACCACATAGCGGAAGTCCTCACCGGAGGTCAGCTGCAGCGCTACATCAATAAAGCGCGCGGAATAATCCATGCCTGTGACCGTCGCGAAATGGCGTGCCAGTTCAAAACTGGCACGGCCGGTCGCGCAGCCGAGGTCCAGAGCCACACCGCGTTGTTTGCAGTGCGGCAGCAGTTTTTCCACCAGCGCCACGGCGTAATTCGGCACGTTGTAGTAGTCCGGTCCGTACTGGAAATCGAGATACTGTGACACCATGCTGTCCGTTTCATACGGATTGAGTGCCATGGTCTCTTCATGTGAGGAGACCACATAGCGGAAACCGGCGTGCTGGAAGAAATGACGACGGAAGGCATAACGAGCCGATTTTAACGCCTCGTTGCCGGTGGAAATCCAACTGCCACCTTTGATCAGCGCGTGTTTGCCGTCGAAGGTCGGCGTCGAGAAATCGTCATACAGCGGATGAACTTTGAAACCTTCGAAACCGTTAGTTGGCGTTGTGGTCCACTGCCAGACGTTGCCAACAATGTCGAAAAACTCGCCCTGCGCAAAGCGATCCACAGGACTGGATGAAGCCCAATAGGCCAGATTGATATTGCCGGGCGCCTCGATCCAGTCGGGCTGATCGCCGCTCACCTGTTCGCGTAGCTGCATCCATTCGGCTTCACAAGGGAGTTGAATAGATTTACCCGTCTCTTCCGCCAGCCAGCGACAAAACGCGGCGGCTTCAAGCTGATTCACTTCCGCTGGCCAGTCCCACGGCAGAGCGACTTCTTCAGCCATTAAGCGCAGTTTCAGTTGATCGGGTTGCGTAATCTCGCCGACCCAGAAGGTGGGCATTTGCGCGCCAGAGAATTCACGCCAGCCCCAGCCTTCCTCATCCCACCAGCGCTGATCCTGATAGCCGTTAGCGGCGATAAAGCGATAAAACTCGGCGTTGCTGACCAGCATTTTACTGGCCTTAAATGGTTTGAGTTCAGTTACCTGATTGCCGTATTCGTTATCCCAGCCGTAAGTGTCATCCGTTTTGCCTTGTTGCACGCGACCGCCAGGCATCGCAATCAGCGAGTTATCCGGAACCGATGCGCGATCGTGGCGCGCCTGCGGACAAACCGGCCAATGCGCCTGCGGTTTTACCCATTCTATCGGTAGCTGGCGGATCAGCACGCTGGAGGTTTCCAGGTGGATACGCTCATGTTCAATGCCCATCAATACCACCCAAGCCGGGCTTTCCCAGGTGATCGGCAGTTCCAGCGGCATGGTGCGAATAAACTCGCTCACCAGGTTTTTGACTTTTCCACGGTAGTCACGCACCTCTTCGACCGTCGGCCAGGCGTAATGGCTGTCGTTGAGATCGTCCCAGCTCATCTCGTCCACGCCGATTGCCATCATGGCTTCGATGCGATCGTCTACGCGGTTGTCCAGATAGCGACCAGCCATCAGCTTATTCATATAGAACGTAGCGGTGTGGCCAAAGTAGAAGATCAACGGATGGCGTAATGAGATCGCTTTGTTGAAATACGCGCGTTCGTCGGCAAGGCAATCAAACAGGCTTTCGTACAGCTCCCAGGTTTGGGTGAAATACGCCAGCAGCTCGCTCCGTTTTTGTTCGGCGTTTTGGCCGGAGAGCTGCAAAGTGCGGGTCGGTGCAGGAAGTTGGGCGGTGTTCACAAGATGCTCCAGATGCTCAGTGTGCGAACTATTCACTATAGCAAATAAGCATTTCTGCCAGATGAATTAGCGTTTCCAGCGGCGCAGCAGGCGGCTTTTCAGTCCGGTATCGAAGCGCCAGATGTGATCGAAGATGCGCAGAATGCCCGGTTTACCGTGAAGCGACATCGCCACTGCGTGGAAACGCTGTTGATGCTGGCGCTGGCGTTGCTTGATCGCGTTGATGGTGTCATCCGGTAAACGCTGGGCGATAAAATCCGACACGATCACCGCATCGGCCTCATCCCAGACGCTGCCCTCCATACGTTTAACCACCGCAGCAAGGCAAGCCGCCAGATCGGTGCCACCACGAAAACGTTGGCTAAGAAAACGGATAGCCTGCTCAATGCCGCTATCGGCAGTGAGTTCGTAGCCAATCACTTCGTGAGCGAACAGCATGATGTAGCAGCGGCGCTTATCGGCTAATGCCACCTTTAACAGCGCAAGGCAGAAGGCTTTGGCGCAGCGTTCGTTGAATCCGCCCATCGAGCCTGATGTATCGACACAAACAATAAAAGGGCCGCGCGGCTGCGCTTCATGCTGCTGATGGCTGACCGGGCGCAGTGTGACTTTCTCGTGCCAGGCATCACCTTGTAACTGGTAAGTCAGCAGGCGTTTTTCCACCAGGCGACGATAAAATTCCAGCTCCAGCTCACTGATGCTCAGCGCCGCCAGCTCAGGCGGTAACAGACGCAGTACGTCATCGCTCTGATGAATACCGCTGACCTCTTCCGGCACATGATCGGGCTCACGCACCAGTTGGTGAAATTCTTCCAGCGGTGCATCCTGCGAAGGCACCGATTTGGCTTCGCGGCTGCGGCCCAACTGCTGCGCCAGTTTCATTAATTCCGGCTGCTGTGCGAGGAAATCGCCATATTGCACAATCAGCTCATAATCACCGTGCTGAAGTGACGCTTTGCTCATATCCCACAAACGTCCGGCTGCGGCTTCATCATCGTTGGTAAGGATTGGCGCCAGCTGGCCACTGATTGCCATCCGTTGCTGCAGCTCGGCCATCAGACGTTCGCGCTGCTCCTCAAGAAGGGTTTCGTTGAGCGTGAGCGTTTGCAGCGTCAGGCTGAGTCGCCAGCGTTGCAAAAACAGCGTGTGCTGAGCATTGCTCAGTTGTTCAGCTTCGTTGTGCAGCAGCAGTTTGCTGGCTTCTTCGAGAAATGGCGACGGCAGGTTTTTTAGCTGCGACATAATGTGGGGAAGCTGGTGGCTGAAATCCTGCGTGCTGATCAATTGCATTTGCTGAAACAGCTGAAACTCCTGCGCCAGCGCTTCCGGCACCGGCGTGGTTTTCATCTGTTCCGCGATTTCAGTGCGCCAGCGGGGTAAATCGCGCATTAAGGCTTGTTTCATGCGCGGAAATTTTTCAAAGAACAGCGCCAGCTGTGGCGACGCGAGCAGGGCCAGAATCAACTCTTCGATTAACTCCGTTTCGCCAATCGATAACAGCGTGCTCAGCGTCTCCAGTGAGATCATTTACGCGCCTGTTTCAGCTGTTCTGCCACATCCTGCAGGCTGGTTTCAATACGTGCCAGCCAGTCATCGCTGATAAACAAGCAGCGATGGTGCTGGCTAAACAGCGTGCGCTGTGCGCGGAGCTGGGTATCCAGCGCTTCGTATTCATCCTGGATTTCCTGCGGCATGTCGCTACTGTTGCTGGCTCCGGGCAATGTTAAGCGTGTGGATTGCAGGCTGACATCGCGTAGCGTCAGGCAGTGATGCGCATCCACCAGCAGATCCAGCGTCTGGCCAAAACCAATGCCATTCAGTTTGCCGCGAATTTCACCGCCTTTAATCAGCCACTGGGTTAAGGCTTCACGGGCAATCAGCACATGCGTCACTTGCATGTCGTGCAGCGTTAACGGCTGTTGCAGCATGAGCGTCAGTTGTTCATCGCTGATGGCAGCAGGCAATTCGTAATGGGGTTTGCGGCTAAACATACCGCTGTGTTTCTCCAGCGTCAGCGCTTGTGCCACGCTCTGCTGCTGTTGCAAGGCGAGACGACGTGCTTTGATCTGCTGCAGTTTGTGCAGCAACGCCTGCTGTTGCCAGGCGTGCTGGGTCATCAAAGCATCAATTTCGCGATCCAATAGCTGCATCGATGCGACGTCATGCCACAGGCAATCCTTGAGCAGAATCAGATCGATCGGCGCAATGGTCACGCGGCCACTGTAAAACGCACTGGCCTGCAGCAGATGAATCGCTTTTTTCCAGCGGCGATCGGAAATGTAAGGTGCGCTGGGCAAATTCTCCAGTTGCTGACGCAGTTGGTAAATCAGCTCAAACACATGATCAGGTAAGGAGACCTGGCTGATGCCTTTCTGCCACTGGTGATACTCTTCATCACTGATGCGCAGCGCTTCCGTCACCGGATTATCATTTTCGTCCTGCTGGTGGGTGAGCATGCTGCGGAAGTTCTGCTTCTCATGCACGTTATCCAGCCATAGGCGAATCAACATGCGATCATACAAGGCTTCCAGCCCGCTATCGGCCTCCGGCAATTCGTTGGAAGCGGTCACCAGCAGGCGCATCGGAATCTTTTCTTCGCTGTCGCCATTGCGAAAGCGGCGTTCGTTGATGGCGGTGAGTAAGGTGTTCAATATCGCCGGACCGGCTTTCCAGATTTCATCAAGGAAGACGATTTCGGCATCCGGCAGATAGCCTTTGGTTAATCGCTGATAACGACCTTCATCTTTTAACGCCTGAATCGACAGCGGGCCAAACACTTCTTCAGGGGTAGAAAAACGGGTCATCAGGTATTCAAAGGCGCGGGCGTGTTGGAAGGCGTATTTCAGGCGGCGGGCAATCAAGCTCTTGGCAATGCCGGGCGGCCCCAGCAAAAATACGCTCTCGCCACTGAGTGCAGCTAATAAGCACAGGCGGATCGCATGATGCCGTTCATACAGCCCTTTCTCCAGGGCGTTACTCAGGCGAGAAATTCTTTCTGCCAAAAGATGGGGTTGAGCCATAATCACATCATTGTCCTTCTGATCCTGGAGCCGTCATATTCTGGCGAGCGCAATACTCTACTGGTTATCATGCTTGATTGCGTTGATAGCCGTCAGCTTTTTTGTTTCAGAAGGTTGAGGCGAGAGAACTCGCTGCTTCAGACGGTTTTTGGCGCCTAATTTCGGCGAAAAACCGCCTCGCTGACGTCATGATGACATGTTGTAAGAGTAGGTTTTTTTGGGAATATGTGCATACTGTGCGCTTTTTGATGGCCTGAGCGGTAGGCAAGTGCCTCATCGGCTCCAACAAAAGACAACTTATGAGCTCGGATAAGAAGCAGTCCCTTGGCGCAGTCACACTCGCCGCGATTGGCGTGGTGTATGGCGATATCGGTACCAGCCCGCTCTATACTTTGCGTGAATGTCTCTCCGGTCAGTTTGGCTTTGGCGTAGAACGCGAAGCGGTATTTGGCTTTCTCTCGCTGATCTTCTGGTTGCTGATTTTAGTGGTGTCACTGAAGTACATCAGTTACGTGATGCGTGCCGATAACGCCGGTGAAGGCGGGATCCTGACCTTGATGTCACTGGCCGGACGCAATACCGGTGCACGTGCGACGGCGATTCTTGTCATCATGGGGCTGATTGGTGGCAGCTTCTTCTATGGTGAAGTGGTGATCACGCCCGCCGTCTCGGTGTTGTCGGCGATTGAAGGGCTGGAGATTGCGGCACCGAGCCTGGATGCGTATATCGTTCCGCTTGCGATTGCAGTGCTGACGCTGCTGTTTGTGATTCAGAAGCACGGTACCGGCATCGTGGGTAAGCTGTTTGCGCCGGTGATGCTGGTGTGGTTTATCATTCTGGCCGTGCTGGGCGCGCGTAGCATCATCAGTAACCCTGATGTGCTGCATGCCATGAACCCGTATTGGGCGATGCACTTCTTTATCCAGTACAAAACGGTGTCGTTCTTTGCGCTCGGCGCGGTGGTATTGGCCATTACCGGTGTGGAAGCGCTGTATGCGGATATGGGCCACTTCGGCAAATTCCCGATTCGTCTTGCCTGGTTTATCGTGGTGCTGCCCTCGCTGGTGCTGAACTACTTTGGTCAGGGCGCGCTGCTACTTAAACATCCCGAAGCGATCAAAAACCCCTTCTTCCTGCTGGCGCCAGACTGGATGCTGATTCCCATGCTGATTCTGGCGACGCTGGCCACGGTTATCGCCTCGCAGGCGGTGATCTCTGGTGTGTTCTCCTTAACACGTCAGGCGGTGCGTTTAGGCTATCTCCCGCCGATGCGTATCGTGCACACCTCGGAAGAAGAATCGGGTCAGATTTACATTCCGGTGATCAACTGGCTGCTCTACTTCTCCGTGGTGATCGTGATTGTTGGCTTTGAGCACTCCAGTAACCTGGCGGCGGCTTACGGCATCGCGGTAACCGGCACCATGGTGCTGACTGCGATTCTCTGCTCCACGGTGGCAATTCAGAACTGGCACTGGAACCGTTATCTGGTGGTGCTGATTCTGATTGGCATGCTGTGTATTGACGTGTCCTTGTTCTCGGCAAACCTGGTCAAAGTATTCTCCGGCGGTTGGCTGCCGCTGACCCTGGCACTGATGATGTTTATCGTTATGACCACCTGGAAAAGCGAGCGCTTCCGCCTGTTGCGTCGTATGCATGAGCACGGCAATTCGCTTGAAGCGATGATCGCTTCGCTGGAGAAATCTCCGCCGGTACGCGTGCCGGGCACCGCAGTCTATATGTCGCGTGCCCTGAATGTGATCCCTTTTGCCATGCTGCATAATCTCAAGCACAACAAAGTGCTGCATGAGCGTGTGGTACTGCTGACGCTACGTACTGAGGATGCGCCTTACGTGCATAACGTGCGTCGCGTTACCATCGAACAGTTATCGCCCACCTTCTGGCGCGTGGTGGCGAGTTACGGCTGGCGTGAAACCCCGAACGTGGAAGAAATTTTCCACCGCTGCGGGCTGGAAGGTCTCAACTGCCGCATGATGGAAACCTCATTCTTCATGTCCCATGAATCGCTGATTATTGGCGATCGCCCGTGGTATCTGCGTCTGCGCGGCAAACTGTTCCTTGCGCTGCAACGCAATGCGCTGCGTGCGCCGGATCAGTTTGAAATCCCGCCTAATCGCGTGATCGAGCTGGGCACGCAGGTCGAGATTTAAGGATTAAGCGCGTCACCAGCTCAAGGTGACGCGCAAGCCTTGAGGCTGCACATGGCTGAATGCGATGCGAATACCGTGCAGTTGCGCAATGTTTTTCACAATCGATATTCCTAAACCGCTGCCCGTTTGCGTTTGCCCCGGCGGTCGCCAGAAACGCTCACCAAGGCGCGCAAGCTGCTCATCGCTAACGCCTGACCCGTTATCTTCAATAATTATCGTCCGCGCGTTTAACGTGAACTGAATCTGGCTGCCCGGCGGCGCATAGCGCAGCGCGTTATCCAGCAGGTTACGCATCAGCAAATTCAACAGCAGAGGATGACCGTTCATCACTGGTTCGGCCTGTGCATGCAATTGCAGATCCATCTGCTGCGCCTCGGCCTGTGGAAAATGTTCTATCAGAAGCTTTTGCAGCAGCGGTGCCAGTGGCACCGGCTGAAATTCGCTGCGCAGATCGTCCGCTTCCACTCTTGATAGCGTCAAGAGTTGATCCACCAGCCGTGTGGCGCGCTGGATGCCGCTATCAAGCTGCTGCAATGCCCGTTTGCGCATTGCTTCGTCATCATCCGCCAGCTGAATCACCTCACTCTGCACGCGCAGTGCAGCTAACGGACTGCGCAGTTCGTGCGCCGCATCGGAGGTAAAACGGCGCTCGCGCTGCACGAGTTGCGCCATACGGTGAAACAGCCCGTTTAATGCCGCCACCAACGGCTGCACCTCTTTGGGCAAGCGTGCTTCGTCGAGCGGTGTGGCGTCATCGGGTGCTCGCAACTGGAGTGATGCCGTCAGGCGCTTTAGCGGGCGCAATTCGAACCACACCAATGCCAGCAGCATCAGCAGCATAAAGGGCATGGCGTAAAGCCACGGCATCAAACTCGCCAGTGCCAGATCGCGCGTCATATCGTCGCGGTATTCCCACTCCTGGCCCACTACCACGCGATATTGTTTATCAGCAGAAGTCAGCCAAAGCAGCCGCCAACTGTCATCGTCGCCGCGCAGACGACCCTCGCGAAAACCGTCACGCTTATCATCAAACTGCATATCGCGCCCGTTCTCGCCATCGTTAAGCAACGGCTGGCCGTCCGCACGGAAAATGGCAAACGCCAGTGCATCATCATCCTGATCGCCGCGGTGATGGCGCAAAATGGATTTGGTTTTTGGCAGTGAGGCGGCGTGCAAGCTGGTGGGATCGAGTGACAGCAGGCGTTTGGCAAACAGCATTTGCTGGGTATCGAATAGCTCATTAACGGTGTCGCGGGTCTGATGGCAGGCGCTGTAACTGGCCACCGCACCGCACAGCGTAATCAGCAGCACAAAGCCGATGGCGAGTCGTAGAAACAGACTCATTCTGCCGCACCGAGTGTATAACCCACGCCGTGAACGGTACGAATAAACGCTGTGCCGAGCTTTTTGCGCAGATGGTGAATATGCACTTCTACTGCGTTGCTGGAGACATCGTCATCCCAGCTGTAGAGTTTTTCCTCCAGCTGGCTGCGGGTTAGCACGCGACCTGGATTGCGCATAAACAGCTCCAGCAGCGCCAGTTCACGGCTCTTCAGGCTGATGGTTTCGCCGTCAATCCAGACGCTGTGGCTGCTGGGCGACATCACCACCTTGCCGTGTTTCAACTCGGGCTGAAGTTGTCCATGACGGCGGCGAATCAGCGCCTGTAAACGCGCGGCGACTTCAGCGAGCGCGAAGGGCTTACACAAATAGTCGTCAGCGCCTGACTGTAATCCTTGTATGCGCTGATCGAGCGCATCGCGTGCGGTGAGGATCAGCACGGGTACATCTGCGCCCTGCTCACGCCATTGACGCAGGATCTCCAGCCCATCACGCCCGGGCAGCGAAAGATCCAGTACCACGGCATCCCAGGGTGCGGCCGATAAAGCCTGAAATCCCGCTTCGCCTGACACGAACCAGTCAGCGCTGAAGCCGAGTTTCGTTAGCCCGACTTTCAGGCCATCGCCAATCAGCGTGTCGTCCTCGATCAATAATATGCGCATGTGTTTCTCCTTGAGTGCAAGAGTCGTTATACGAAGCAAAAATCCGCTTGTACAGCGTCAATCGCCGCAGATTGGCTATTTTTCGTGTTTTTTTACCCCTTAAGATCCTGTTAAGAACCCTGTGCTGTAATAGCCTCCGTATCCCACACATTCATGGAACAGAGGTGAAAAATGAAAAAGAGTGCAGCGTTAATCGCGATTATTATGTTGGCTTCCACGCCGGTTCTGGCCGCACAACAGGGGGGATTTGTTGACCCGAGTGCGCCAAAGGCTCAGGTTCACGCAGGTGGCTTCCAGGCGGATAACACCAGTGTAGTGACCGTTAAGCAGGCTGAAGAGATGAAAGACGACAGCTGGATCACCGTGCGCGGTTATCTCGATAAGCAAATCGGCGATGAGGATTATCTGTTCCGTGACGGTAGCGGCAACATGAAAGTGGAAATCGACCATAAGCGTTGGCACGGACAGACCATCACTCCGAAGGATCAGGTTGAACTGACCGGCGAGCTGGATAAGGACTTTAATTCCATTGAACTGGACGTTAAGCAGGTCCGCAAGCTGCCATAACACCCTTCAGAGCCGCTCAGGCGGCTCGCATCCACCACCAAACTCAAATTATTCCCGGCACAAGCGAAACGTTTCGATGGCGATCACATTTCCGTGATGACGTCATTGAGTTGCCGCGCACATTTAATACACTCACGCTCAGCGAAACGTTTCGCTGTGGAGTGGAAGAAATGAAAAAAGGTCGCTTGTTAAACGCTGAACTCTCTCATGTGATTGCCCGCCTGGGGCACACCGATACGCTGACGATTGCGGATGCGGGCTTGCCGATTCCGGCCGGACCACAGCGAATCGACCTGGCGTTGACGCCGGGAACGCCCGAATTTTTACAGGTGGTTGATGTTGTCACTCAGGAGATGCAAGTCGAAAGCGCCCTGATGGCGGAGGAGATCAAGCAACACAATCCGCAACTCCACAGCGCACTGCTCGCCGTGCTCGATGCCTTGCAACGGCACCAGGGGAATGTCATCACCATCCGTTACACCAGCCATGAACAGTTCAAACAAGAAACGCAGTGTAGCCAGGCCGTCATTCGCAGCGGAGAGTGTTCTCCGTATGCGAATGTCATCCTGAGCGCTGGCGTAACCTTCTGAGGTCGTTATGCAACCGTTATTGCAACTCAAAGGGATTGAAAAGTCGTTTCCCGGCGTGAAAGCGCTGAATGGCGCTTCGCTGGCTGTTTATCCGGGGCGCGTGATGGCGCTGGTGGGTGAAAACGGCGCGGGGAAATCCACCATGATGAAAGTGCTGACCGGCATTTACAGCATGGATGCGGGCTCTCTGCAGTGGCTGGGCAAGGATGTGGCTTTTTCTGGACCGAAAGCGTCGCAGGAAGCGGGCATTGGCATTATTCATCAGGAACTCAACCTGATTCCGCAATTGACCGTTGCAGAGAATATTTTCCTCGGTCGCGAATTTATTAACCGCTTTGGCCGCATCGAATGGAACCGGATGTACGCCGAGGCGGATGCCTTATTACATCGTCTGAACCTGCGCTTCAATAGCCATAAGCTGGTGGGCGATTTATCGATTGGCGATCAGCAGATGGTTGAGATCGCCAAAGTACTTAGCTTCGAGTCGAAGGTCATCATTATGGATGAACCGACCGATGCGCTGACCGATACCGAAACCCTGTCGCTGTTCCGCGTCATCAATGAACTGAAAGCGCAGGGCTGCGGCATTGTTTATATCTCGCACCGTATGAAAGAGATCTTCGAGATTTGCGATGATGTCACCGTGTTTCGTGACGGGCAATTTATTGCCGAGCGCGCGGTGAGCGATCTCAGCGAAGAGAGTCTGATCGAGATGATGGTGGGCCGTAAGCTGGAAGATCAATATCCGCATATTGATCAGGCACCGGGCGATATTCGTTTAACTGTTAAAAATCTCAGCGGGCCGGGCGTGGATAACGTCAGTTTTAACCTACGCAAAGGGGAAATCCTTGGCATTTCCGGTTTAATGGGCGCGGGACGGACGGAACTGATGAAAGTGCTGTACGGCGCACTGCCTCGCAGCAACGGCACCGTTACGCTCAACGGTCGCGAAATTATTACCCGATCACCCCAGGACGGCCTGGCCAACGGCATCGTCTACATCTCAGAAGACCGCAAGCGCGATGGCCTGGTGCTCGGCATGTCGGTGAAAGAGAACATGTCATTGACCGCGCTGCGCTATTTCAGCCATGCCACCGGTAATCTGAAACACAGTGAAGAACAACTGGCAGTAGGCGACTTCATCCGTTTGTTCAACGTTAAAACCCCGTCAATGGAGCAGCCGATTGGCCTGCTGTCGGGTGGTAATCAGCAGAAAGTGGCGATTGCGCGCGGATTAATGACGCGCCCGAACGTACTGATTCTGGATGAGCCGACGCGTGGCGTGGACGTGGGTGCGAAAAAAGAGATTTATCAGTTAATTAACCAGTTTAAAGCCGAAGGGCTGAGCATCATTTTGGTGTCATCGGAAATGCCGGAAGTGCTGGGCATGAGCGATCGCATCCTGGTGATGCATGAAGGCCATCTGAGTGGCGAATTTTCCCGTGAGCAGGCTACCCAGGAATCCCTGATGGCGGCGGCAGTCGGTAAGCAACACAGCGAGGAGTTAGTTGTATGAGCACCCAAACCTTACCCGCCAGCCGTCGCTGGTTTAGCAAAGCCTGGCTGCTGGAGCAGAAATCGCTGATTGCGCTGATCGTGCTGATTGCCGTGGTGGCGAGCCAAAGCCCGAACTTCTTCACTGTTGCCAACATGTTCAACATCCTGCAGCAGACCTCGGTTAACGCCATTATGGCCGTCGGCATGACGCTGGTGATTCTGACGTCGGGTATTGATCTGTCGGTGGGATCGCTGCTGGCGCTCACCGGTGCGGTCGCCGCCTCGATTGTCGGTTTGGAAGTGAATGCGCTGGTGGCAGTAGCGGCTTCGCTGGCGCTGGGTGCGGCGATTGGTGGTATTACCGGCGTGATTGTGGCACGCGGCAAGGTACAGGCGTTTATCGCCACGCTGGTGATGATGCTGCTGCTGCGCGGCGTGACCATGGTGTACACCAACGGTAGCCCGATCAACACCGGTTTCAGTGATAACGCCGATCTGTTCGGCTGGTTCGGTATTGGCCGTCCGCTGGGTATCCCAACGCCGGTGTGGCTGATGGCAGTAGTGTTCGCGCTGGCGTGGTACATGCTGCATCACACGCGCCTCGGTCGTTACATTTATGCGTTAGGCGGCAATGAAGCGGCGACACGTCTGTCAGGCATCAATGTTAACCGCGTCAAAATCATCGTCTATTCGCTGTGTGGTCTGTTGGCGGCGCTGGCGGGCACCATCGAAGTCGCGCGCCTTTCCTCTGCGCAACCGACGGCAGGTACTGGTTATGAACTGGATGCGATTGCGGCGGTGGTCTTAGGCGGAACCAGCCTGGCGGGCGGCAAAGGTCGCATTATGGGCACGCTGATTGGCGCGCTGATCCTGGGTTTCCTGAACAACGGCCTGAATCTGATGGGCGTATCTTCTTACTACCAAATGATTGTCAAAGCCGTTGTCATTCTGCTGGCGGTGCTGGTGGATAACAAAAGCAGCAAATAACTCTGACCTTCACACAGGACTCTATAAATGAAAAAGTTAACTGCATTGGCCGTCATCCTTGGCGCCACCCTCAGTGCTGGCGCGATGGCTAAGGACACCATTGCGCTGGTTGTATCAACGCTGAATAATCCGTTCTTTGTGTCTCTGAAAGATGGCGCACAGAAAGAAGCCGACAAACTGGGTTATAACCTGGTGGTGCTGGATTCGCAGAATAACCCGGCGAAAGAGCTGGCGAACGTACAGGATCTGACTGTGCGTGGCACCAAGCTGATGCTGATTAACCCAACGGATTCTGATGCCGTGGGTAACGCCGTGAAGATGGCCAACCAGGCCAACATTCCGGTGATCACCCTGGACCGCGTGGCGGCACAAGGCACCGTGGTGAGCCACGTGGCTTCTGACAACCGCTTCGGCGGCAAAATGGCCGGTGACTTCATCGCGAAGAAACTGGGCGATGGCGCAAAAATCATCGAGCTGCAGGGTATTGCCGGGACTTCCGCAGCGCGCGAGCGTGGCGAAGGCTTCAAGCAGGCTGCTGATGCGCACAAATTTAATATCCTGGCGAGCCAGCCAGCAGATTTCGACCGTACTAAAGGTCTGAACGTGATGCAGAACCTGCTGCAGGCGCATCCGGATGTACAGGCTGTATTTGCTCAGAACGACGAAATGGCGCTGGGCGCACTGCGTGCGCTGCAGACTGCCGGTAAAACCGATGTACTGGTGGTGGGCTTTGACGGTACCGCTGACGGTGTGAAAGCGGTAGAAGCCGGTAAACTGACCGCCACAGTGGCGCAGATGCCTGATAAAATTGGCGTGATTGGTGTGGACACTGCAGATAAAGTGCTGAAAGGCGAAAAAGTACAGTCGGTTAATCCAGTTGACCTGAAGCTGGTCACCAAATAAAAAACAAAGAAAAGCATGGCAACGCGCCACCGTCCTGGTGGCGCAACTTTCTGGATCACTCCCTATGAACACAAGTGCAAAACTGGCGGTACTTGGCAGCATCAATGCCGACCACATTCTGAACCTCACCCATTTTCCGCGTCCGGGCGAAACGGTGATCGGCAAACAGTATCAGATTGCCTTTGGTGGCAAAGGGGCTAACCAGGCCGTGGCGGCCGGTCGTGCTGGCGCGGATATCGCTTTTATTGCCTGTGTAGGTGCAGATGACATTGGCGAACGTATCCGCCAGCAGCTGCAGCAGGACCGTATTGATACTGCTCCGGTAGAAATCGTGGCAGACGAAGCCACCGGCGTGGCGATGATCTTCGTTAATGGCGAAGGTGAAAATAATATCGGCATCTATTCCGGTGCTAACGCGGCGCTGACGCCAGCCTGTGTCGATCGCCATCAGCAAGTGATTGCTGATGCTGAGGCCTTGCTGATGCAGTTGGAATCGCCGCTGGAAAGCGTGTTGGCGGCAGCGAAGATTGCGCGTGCCAATGCCACGCAAGTGATTCTGAATCCAGCGCCTGCCACACATTTGTCTGATGAGCTGCTGGCCTTAATCGATATCATCACACCGAACGAAACCGAAGCTGAAATTCTGACTGGGATCGCGGTGAAGAATGATGAGGATGCCGCTCGTGCCGCACAGGCGTTGCATGATAAAGGCATCTCTACCGTTTTGATTACCCTGGGACGTCGCGGCGTGTGGCTGAGCGAACAGGGTAAAGGCGTGCGTATTCCGGGTTTCAGCGTGCAGGCCATCGATACCATCGCTGCGGGCGATACCTTTAACGGCGCCTTTATTACCGCGCGTCTGGAAGGTGTGGCGATGCATGATGCCGTGCGTTTTGCCCACGCTGCCGCCGCGATTGCGGTGACGCGTCCGGGTGCGCAGCCCTCAGTGCCGTGGCGCACTGAGATCGATAACTTCCTGCAGCAACAGGGTTAAGCCTTTGGCGACCATGAAAGATGTCGCCCGCCTGGCGGGCGTCTCCACTTCCACTGTTTCCCACGTCATCAATAACAATCGTTTTGTGAGCGAACAGGTGCGGGAAAAAGTGGATCAGGCAATCCGTGAGCTGAATTACGCGCCCTCCGCGCTGGCACGCAGCCTGAAAATCAACCAAACCCGCACTATTGGCATGTTACTGACGGCCAGCAGTAACCCGTTTTATTCAGAAGTGGTACGCGGCGTAGAAAATAGCTGCTACGAGCGCGGCTACAGTCTGATTCTGTGCAATACCGAAGGCGATGAAGAACGCATGAATCGCAGCCTCGAAACGCTGATGCAAAAGCGTGTCGATGGCTTATTAATGATGTGCACCGAGACGCACCTTCCCTCTGCGGAGATCCTCAATCGTTATCCGTCCGTACCCATGGTGATGATGGATTGGGCGCCGTTTGAAGGGCGTGGCGACATCATTCAGGATAATGCGCTGCTGGGCGGTGAATTGGCAACGCAGCATCTGATCGATCGCGGATACACGCGTATTGCCTGTATTGCCGGTCCGCAGGATAAAACTCCGGCGCGTTTGCGTCTGGAAGGTTTCCATAAAGCGATGACCAACAGTGGATTACCGGTGTTGCCCGGCTATGTGGTCGACGGTGATTTCGAATTTCAGGGTGGGTTTAATGCGATGAACCAGCTACTGACCCTTGAGTTGCTACCCGAAGCGGTTTTCACCAGTAACGATGCGATGGCAGTGGGCGTATATCACGCGCTATTCCAGGCGGGATTACGCGTGCCGCAAGATATCGCGGTGATGGGTTATGACAATATCGAACTGGCACGTTATCTCACACCACCGCTTAGTACCATCCATCAGCCCAAGGATGAACTGGGCGAACTGGCGATTGATACGCTGATTCATCGTATGAGCGATCCCGACGCCAGCCAGCAAACGCTGGTACTGACGCCGGAGCTGGTGGAACGCGGTTCGGTTTAAGCGGTTTTCTTCTTTTTCTCGCGATTAGCGATCAGATTGCGGCCATCGCCGGGACGCAGCATCAGGAAAGCAAACGCGGACAGCACGGTGATCACGCCCATCGTCAGGAAGGTGGCGTGGAATTGCTGCACGGTTGTGCTCTCGAAATCCTGATAGAAACGCAGTACCGCCGCACTGACGGCCACGCCAAAGCTGATCGATACCTGCTGCGTTACTGCCAGCACGCTGTTACCACCGCTGGCATTCTCATCATTCAAATCGGCCAGTGTGATGGTGTTCATCGCGGTGAATTGTGTCGACATCGCCATACCTAATACAAACAGCGCGGCTAACAGCATTAATACACTTTCACCCGGTGTTTGCAGTGAGAAGCTGGCGACAAGAATGCCGATGATGATGGTGATACCGACCAACGTTTTACGATAGCCGAAGCGACGTAGCACTTGTGTCACGGTGGATTTGGCCAGCAGCGAGCCAATCGCTGTTGGCCCCATCATGCAACCCGCTATCAGTGCGGGATAACCAAAGCCCACCTGTAACATCAATGGCATCAGGAAGGGAATACAACCCGTGCCCAGACGTGCCGCGATATTACCAATAATGCCGACCGAGAAGGTTCGGGTCTTAAACATCGGTAAGTTGATCAGCGGTGCAGGATGGCGGCGTGCATGCACTATATATAGAAGCAATAGCGCGACACCGGCTAACAGCACCAGCACCGCCTGCCACGGCGACACGATACGCTCTCCGAACAGTTCGATACCGACGGATATCAGCACCAGACCTAAGCCAAACAGAATGAAGCCGCCAAAATCAAAGCGGCGCTTAGGCGTGGTGAAATCCGGCATATATTTACGTGCATAGAAGATGCCCGCGATGCCAATGGGAATGTTGATCAGGAATATCCAGTGCCAGCTGGCGTAGGTGACCAGCAAGCCACCGAGCATCGGCCCCAGAATCGGTCCGACTAATCCCGGCATGGTCACAAAGTTAAGTACCGGCAGCAATTCACTGCGTGGATAAGCACGCAACAATGCCAGGCGCGCGACCGGCATCATCATCGCGCCACCAACACCCTGGATAATGCGTGAGATAACCAGCATGCTCAGCGAGCCCGAGAGTGCACAAGCTAAAGACCCCAACGTAAACAGTGAAACGGCCACGATAAAGACTTTGCGCGTGCCGAAGCGATCGGCCAGCCAGCCGCTGACCGGGATCAGCATGGCGACAGTGAGCGTATAGCTGATCACAGCAGATTGCATGGCAAGAGGGGAGCGGTCGAGACTGGTGGCGATAGCAGGAAGCGCAGTATTGAGGATGGTGGCATCGAGGGCTTGCATGAAAAACGCCATTGCGGCGATCCAGGGCAAGCCGGCCATACTGCGCGCGGAGCGAATCATTGAAAGTCCTTCTTTAATAATTGTTCAGTCTGCAACAAAGAAAACGGCGTTGGACTAACAGAATAGCATTGGTGCTTATACGCGTGACGCTGATTTGTGCCGCCAAACGGGCGCTTTTGACTGATTATTGATCGAGAAATGTCTGTTTTTAGCCTGTTCGGTTAAAAAAGTAGCGCTCAGTCAATTTTTTGCAATAAACCCTTGTCAGCTCCGAATAACTCCCTATAATGCGCCACCACTGAGACGGCAAAGCGGCAACGCAGACGGCTCAGCAGGGAGTGAAGAAATTCATCCCGCCGGAGAAAAACGCTGAAAAAAGTGTTTGACTCTGAAGGAGGA
>NZ_JBBCKX010000027.1:0-73730 GCF_037153115.1 Pantoea sp. USMM079 | reverse complement strand
CAACTACGAACGGATCAAGACGGGGTTAGGTGGACTGAGTCCGGTACAATACCGAACTCAGTACCAACAGGCGATGTTATAACTGTCCAGGTTAAGGGGTTCACTTCAAATCGGGCGCCGTTTTTAATTGTGCAGCGCACGCGGCCAGATCCACGCCAAAATGGCTTGCGGGTAGCTGCGCTTCCTGGGTTTTTCCTGCGCTTTGTCGCGCTCCTGTACCTGCTGCTCCGTCAAATGCACGATGCCGGTTGGCGCATAGTCGGCGATTTTCAGCGGTGAGTGCGCCGTGACAAAATCGCGCAGCACATCTGCATCGCGCAGTCCGGTATTGCTGAAGCCCGCATGCGCCTCGATGTTGGGATAACCATCACCGCCGCTGGCATTAAAGCTATTGGTGGCCATGCGATAGGTTTTGTCTTTTTGCAGCGGCTCGCCATTGATCTTCACCTCACTCACCGCTTTGCCATCCGCCACCAGACTGATATTGCTGAATTGCGCGTAACCACCGGCGTTGGTCTTGATATTGGCAACCGTGGCAAGATACTTCAGTAATTCGTCTCCGGTCAGCGTGACTGACACCACCTGATTACCAAACGGCTGCACCTGCAACAGATCGCGCCAGCTCAGTTTGCCCGCGGCCAGTGAAGTGCGAATGCCACCGCCACTGATCACCGCGAAATCCGCTTGGGTCGCTGCCATCTGCGCGCGCAGAATCAGCTGCCCAAGGTTGGTTTGTTCAAAGCGCACTTTGTCGCGTTCGCCCACGAACACGCCATCACTGCTGCCAACCGTGACGTCGAGTTTCTTTGCCGCGCGCAGTTGATACGGCGTCAACAATTTCATCATTGCGCTGTTGGGTGGGATCTCTTCCTGCCAGGTAAGCCAGGAAACACTGCCATCCAGATTCTTCACTTCGTGCTTGAGGTTCACCGGGATCAGCTGATAGCTGTCCAGCGTCAATTCGCCGTTGCGGAAGGTGAAATCGCCGCGCCCGACGTATTTGCCCCACTCTTTTGCCTGCATGATCCACACGCCATTTTGGCGATCGGGCTGACAAGGCTGGCCGGGCTGATAATCTTTCACGCTGACGTTATCTTTTTCCATGCACACCGCGTCCTGCGAGTGGCCACCAATAATCACATTAATAGTGCCCGGCGGCAGGCTGCGCGCCAGTTCCACATCACCCGGTGCGTTGCTGCCGTGCTGCCCATCGTCGTAATGGCCCATGTGAGTCAGCGCCACAATCACATCGGGTTTTTCACTGGCACGCAGTTCCGCCACCGCTTTTTCCGTCTCTTTCACCGGATCGCGGATGTCGATATTGGCAATATTTTCCGGATTGGAAATTTTCAGCGTATCGGTGGTGGTCAGGCCAATCACCGCGATCTTCAGCCCCATGCGATTAAAGATCGCCCACGGCTTGAACAGACGCTGGTCGGTGCCCTTTTGATAGATATTGGCAGAGAGGAAGGGAAATTTGGCCCACTTCTGTTGCTGTTGCAGCACGCTGAGCGGCTTATCGAATTCGTGATTGCCGAGCGCCATGGCATCGTAGCCGATGAGGTTCATGCCACGAATATCGGGTTCGGCATTGAGCAGATCCGATTCCGGCACGCCGGTATTCACGTCTCCGGCGGAAAGGATCAAGGCACCACCGCCTTTAGCCTGCACATCATAACGCTGTTTATCCATCAGCGTTTTCTGCGCCGCCAGACCGTATTCGCCCTGCGCATTGGTCCAGTAGCGACCGTGATGATCGTTGGTGTGCAGAATACTGAATCGATAACTGCGATCCGTCTGCCATGCCTGCGCCAGCATCGGCAGCAACAGCATGATCAGCGCCAGCCAGCGCCCTCTCCGCGGGAATAACAACAAAGCCGATCTCCTTATTCTGCGTCTTTCCACTTTGCCGTGGACTTAATGTGCTTTATCACCCTTCTGTGTCGCACAGATGGCACTTTAACTCAAGACTAAAGGCTTATAGAGTCATGCGGTAGTAACAAACTGATAACGATAACCGCACTCTTCAGGATTTTTATGGCAAGTGACATCGCAACCCCGGCACGCGCACCGGGACGGACCGCTTTTGGCATTTTAGGTGCCATCAGCCTCGCGCATCTGCTCAACGATATGCTGCAATCGCTGCTGCTGGCGATCTACCCGATGCTGCAAAAAGATTTTAGCCTTAACTTCGTCCAGATAGGTCTGATAACGCTAACCTTTCAGGTCACCGCTTCGCTGCTACAGCCGATCATCGGTCATTACACCGACAAATACCCAAAACCCTGGTCTTTGCCGGTGGGGATGGGCTTTACGCTGTGTGGTCTGGTGCTGCTGACGTTCTCCAGCACCTATCCGCAGGTGCTGCTCGCTGCCGCGCTGGTGGGCAGTGGTTCCTCGGTGTTTCATCCGGAATCTTCGCGCGTGGCGCGTATGGCCTCCGGTGGACGTCATGGCCTGGCTCAATCCCTGTTCCAGGTGGGCGGCAACTTTGGTAGCGCGTTAGGTCCGTTGTTGGCAGCGATGATCGTGGCCCCTTACGGCAAAGGGCATCTTGCCTGGTTCGTGCTGGCGGCACTGCTCGGCATTATCGTGCTGCTGCAGGTCAGCCGCTGGTATAGCCACCAGCAGCGCGCCAGTAAAGCAAAGGCAACGGTTGCTCCGGTTAACCCGCTGCCGCGTAAGAAAGTGGCGTTGGCGATCAGCATTTTGCTGCTGCTGATATTCTCTAAATACTTCTATCTCACCAGCCTCAGCAGCTACTACACCTTCTATTTAATCCAGAAGTTCGGACTTTCTGTTCAGGCCTCGCAATTCCATCTGTTTGCCTTCCTCGGCGCGGTGGCTGCGGGCACTATTATTGGCGGGCCGATTGGCGACAAAATTGGCCGTAAATACGTGATTTGGGTATCGATTCTCGGCGTTGCGCCCTTTACCTTGCTGCTGCCACACGCCAACTTAATGTGGACCAGCGTACTGAGCGTGATCATCGGGTTGATTCTCGCCTCGGCGTTTTCTGCCATTTTGGTATATGCGCAGGAGCTGATGCCGGGACGTATCGGTATGGTTTCCGGGCTGTTTTTCGGTTTTGCCTTTGGCATGGGCGGGCTTGGTGCTGCAGTACTCGGCGTGGTGGCAGACCACACCAGCATCGAATGGGTATATCAAATCTGTGCCTGGCTGCCTTTAATCGGCCTTTTAACCGCTTTCTTACCTGATAACCGCCACGCGTAAGCCACTTTTGGGGGGCAACGCTTTTTCCTCGCCCCCCTCCATTCTGCGTAAAACCTGCCGATAGTATGAGATAACTGAGGAAAATGCTGCTTAAGCTGCGTTTTCTTCTTAATTTTTCAATTTAATCGCTTTTCACCGCTCAAATGTTTAAACGTGGTTAGCGATTGTGCATTACACTAGGTTGTTACAAGCGGATACATTTGCACACAAGGAGACAGGCATGCATCACACCACACCGTTGATCACCACCATTGTCGGGGGCCTGGTCCTCGCCTTTATCCTTGGAATGATTGCCAACCGTCTGCGAATCTCCCCGCTGGTCGGTTATCTGCTGGCTGGCGTGCTCGCCGGTCCCTTTACCCCGGGCTTCGTCGCCGATACTAACCTCGCGCCTGAGCTCGCCGAACTCGGCGTTATCCTGCTAATGTTTGGCGTGGGTTTGCACTTCTCGCTGAAGGATTTGATGTCGGTAAAGTCGATCGCCATTCCCGGCGCCATCGCGCAAATCGCGGTGGCCACGCTGCTGGGAATGGGGCTGTCGTGGGCGATGGGCTGGTCGTGGATGACCGGTCTGGTGTTTGGCCTCTGTCTCTCCACCGCCAGTACTGTGGTGTTGCTGCGTGCGCTGGAAGAGCGTCAACTGATTGATAGCCAGCGGGGGCAGATCGCCATTGGCTGGCTGATTGTTGAAGATTTGGTGATGGTCCTGACGCTGGTGCTGCTGCCCGCCATTGCCGGAATGCTGGAAGAAGGCAACGCCAGCCCCTCTCTGCTGTTCTGGGACCTGATGCTGACCATCGGCAAAGTCGTCGCCTTTATGGTGCTGATGATGGTGGTCGGCCGTCGCGTGGTGCCGTGGATTCTGGCAAAAAGTGCCGCCACCGGATCGCGTGAACTCTTTACCTTATCCGTACTGGCCCTGGCGCTGGGCATCGCTTTCGGTGCGGTTGAATTCTTCGATGTCTCCTTCGCCCTCGGCGCCTTCTTTGCCGGTATGGTGCTTAACGAATCCGAACTCAGCCACCGTGCCGCGCACGATACTCTCCCACTACGCGATGCTTTTGCGGTGCTGTTCTTTGTCTCGGTCGGTATGTTGTTTGACCCGATGATTTTGATCGAGCAGCCGCTGGCGGTGCTGGGCGCGCTGGCGATCATCGTGCTCGGGAAATCCATCGCCGCCTGGCTGCTGGTGACGCTGCTCGGCCACTCGCGCCGCACCGCCATGACCATTTCAGTGAGTCTGGCGCAGATTGGGGAATTTGCTTTTATCCTTGCCGGATTAGGTATTTCACTCGGCATGTTGAGTGATGAAGGACGCAATCTGGTGCTGGCGGCTGCGATCCTCTCGATTATGCTCAACCCGATTCTGTTTACCCTTCTGGAGCGCTACCTCGATAAGACTGAAACCATCGAAGAGCAGACGCTGGAAGAGGCGATTGAAGAAGAGAAGCAGATTCCGCTGGATATCTGTAATCACGCGGTCATTGTGGGTTATGGCCGCGTTGGCAGCTTGCTGGGCCAGCAGCTGATGGAAGCCGATGTGCCGCTGGTGGTGGTGGAAAATTCCCGTCCGCGCGTTGAAGCGCTGCGTGAGCAAGGGATCAAGGCGGTGCTGGGCAATGCGGCTCGCGTCGATACCATGGAGTTAGCCCGACTCGACTGTGCACGCTGGCTGCTGCTGACCATTCCAAACGGTTACGAAGCCGGGGAAATTGTCACCGCCGCTCGTGAGAAGCGTCCGGATATCGAAATTATTGCCCGCGCGCATTACGACGATGAAGTGAATTACATCATGGAACGCGGTGCCAATCGCGTGGTGATGGGCGAGCGTGAGATCGCCAACAGCATGTTGAACGTGCTGCAGGAAGAGATTGCGCAGAACCCGATTGTGCGGGAGTGCCCGATATAACAGACACCGTAGCGCCATAATTCAACTGATACCGTAGCGCCGCTATTCAACAGACACCGTAGCGGCGGGATTAATCGCGCAATTCAAGCAGCACCGCTGCCAACAAACGCGCGATAAATCGCGCCGTTACGGGTTCACTGTTACCTGTCCCAGTACGACTCTTCTAAACTGTCTTCCCGCTCAGGCAGCCCGCGCATCAGACGCGGTGAATGCTGATTCAGCACCTGATAACTCACCCGGTTGGCATACTTACACACCTGCGCCAGCGACGAATAGGTGAGATAACCGCGTGCGTGTTTACTGGAGTTCGGCACTTTCTGGCGGTGGAAATTATTGGCAGTGATGTCGTGCAGCAGCGCGGCCAGAGCACCATCGCCCGCGCCGTTGGTGTTCATGATCTTCTCAGGGCCGCCCATATAAGGCGCGATGTGCGAGAAGATGCGCAGCGGCTGCTGGCAATCCTGATGACGCATAGCGCGGCTGAACTCATATTGGTTGAACTCGGCAATTGCGCCCGGCAGCAGCGGATGATTGGTTTTGCGCTTGAATTCATCTTCGGTGAAGCCAGCCATATACAAACCGGTAGGGCCAGCAGTGCACAGCACCAGATCCACCCAGTCCAGCGCAATATTTGACGCCAGCAGCGGATCCTGCTCACCGGTCAGCGCCAGCGCCTCTTCTTCGTTCATCGCCACGATCGACACATGATCGCGCAGGAAATCGCGCCAGAACTGCGGATCGTCCTGAATCACGTATTTGGTTCCCAGCGTCAGCACCACCGGCACGTTATGTTTTTTCGCGTAGTCGATGGCACGCAGCGTGGCCGCTGGCATCGGTTCACCCGGCTGGCAGCGCACCAGATAGGAAGTCAGCACCAGCGTCGACGCCCCGGCAATCACCTCTTCCGGAATGCTGTCCGCCTGCAGTTGGTTCATTAAACCCGGGCTGATGGCAAAGGTGCGTTCGCCCTGCTCACCAATCAGAGTGAAGCAGCGGCCAATCGCGCCATCCACGCCCTGCAGGAAGTTGAGATCCATACGGCTGGAGGTGTTGCACAGATAGCGATAAGCGTAGCCGCCAATCGGGATGTTGTTGCACATCACGCCGAGCAATACGGAACGGTCATCGGCCAGCACGGAATAGTTGTGCAGCGTATTACCGATGGTGCCGCCGGCAAATTGATGGCTGATCAGCGCATCGCGCATCAGCTCGTCATACAAAGCTTCTGCGGTAGCATCGTCGATCACCAGCGAGTTGCCGGCGCTCAGCCCGTAGCGTTGCAGAAAGTCATCATCAACTTTGGCTTCAATATCCACCAGCGTCTGGTCGATACCCACCACACAACTGCCCTCTTCCTGCTCTTGAGGTGTGGCTTGCAGCAGCGGATCGCGCGCGTTAACGGGGAAATAGTGTTTGGATTTGCGTTTGCCGGGAAATTTCATCGTGGCTGCCGTAAGGGAAATCTGACAGAGAATGATATCACACTCTCTGCCAGCACTTTATCGGCGTGCGTTGACCAGCTGAACCATCATCTCGATGTGCTCGTCATCGGCGTTGAGCGCGGGAATGTATTCGAACTTCTCGCCACCGGCGTGCAGGAAGAACTCACAGTTCTGCTCGCTGATCTCTTCCAGGGTTTCCAGACAGTCTGCGGAGAAGCCGGGACTCATCACCTGCACATGTTTGATGCCCTTGGCCGGTAAACCTTGCATGGTTTCGTCGGTGTACGGTGTCAACCATGGCTCGCGACCGAAGCGTGACTGGAAGGTCATCATGATTTTGTGCGGCGCGATGCCCAACGCGGCAGCCAGCCCCTCGGTAGTGTCTTTGCAGCGCTGCGGATAATCATCACCTTCGTCGGCAAAGCGCTGTGGGATGCCGTGATACGACAGCACCAGCAGGTCCGGTTCGCCATGCTGCGCAAACGAACGCTCAACCGAAGCCTTCAGTGCTGCGATATAGGCAGGATGCTCGGCATAATCGCGAATGAAAGCCACTTCAGGCAGGGAGCGCAGCGGTTTAAAGCTGGCGGATAATCCGTCCCAAACGGCAGCCACCGTCGAGCACGAGAATTGCGGATAGAGCGGCAACACAATCAGTTTGGTGACACCCTGGTCCAGCAAACGCTGTACCGCCCCGTCGAGGCTTGGCTGGCCGTAGCTCATGCCCAGCTCAACCGGCATATCCACGCGCTGCGCCAGCGCATCGCGCTGCTGCTTGCTGAACACCATCAGCGGAGAGCCTTCTTTCATCCACACCGAGGCGTACAGCTTCGACACGCGCGGCGAACGGAACGGCAAAATGGCGAAATTGAGAATCGGCCACCACAACCAACGCGGTGTATCCACCACGCGCGGGTCGCCAAGGAACTGTTTCAGATAGCGCTTAACGGCAGGTGTTGTAGGCGCATCAGGTGTGCCTAAGTTGACCAGCAAAACCCCAGGCTTTTCTTGCCTCATTGGTATTTCCTTGATGTCAAAACGAATGGATCAAAATCAGGGGGAAATTGTAGCGGAAATCGTGGGAGGGGAAAGCAATTGCTGCAAAAGGGCCGGACAACCGGCCCCTGATCCGCATTAACCGAGAATACCGGCCAGCTGCGTGCTCACTTCAGCCACCTTACGGGTGCCGTCGATCTTGTGATACTGGGTGTTACCGGCTTCCGCTTCTTTGCTGTAGTAAGCAATCAGCGGTGCAGTCAGCTGATGGTATTCCACCAGACGCTTACGCACGGTTTCTTCCTGGTCGTCTTTACGCGTGGTCAGCTCTTCGCCGGTCACGTCATCTTTGCCTTCCACTTTTGGAGGATTATAGGTGACGTGATACACGCGGCCAGACGGCGCATGCACGCGACGACCAACAATACGATCCACAATCAGTTCGTCCGGTACGGCAAACTCCAGCACGAAGTCCACATTGATGCCCGCGTCTTTCATGGCATCAGCTTGTGGGATAGTGCGTGGGAAGCCATCGAGCAGGAAACCGTTTTTGCAGTCTTCCTGCGCGATACGCTCTTTAACCAGCGCAATCACCAGCTCGTCTGTCACCAGTTTACCGGCATCCATGATGGCTTTCGCCTGTTGGCCCAGTTCGGTGCCTGCTTTAACTGCCGCACGCAACATGTCACCGGTGGAGATTTGCGGAATACCGTATTTCTCCATGATGAATTGAGCCTGAGTGCCTTTACCTGCGCCCGGTGCCCCGAGCAGAATAATACGCATTGCGTAATTCCCCTTGCGAATCGCATTGATCAATCTGAGAAGGCCAAGAACATACCATTATGACCCGCGCACCACAAGGAAACAGGCGCGCTTCCGGTGAAAGCTTTACTTTGACTTGCTTTAGCGCAAAACACCAGCAGAGTGCCCGTTTTTAAGAATCAAGGCTAACGCTTAACACGTCTTTCAGACGTCTCTTCAGGATCGGCGTGACGTTTTGATTTTTGTTCACACCGCCGCGCACGTTGGCATGCAGGCGCAATCGGTGATGAGCGGGAAGCAGATGCATATCCTGCGGTAAGTCGGGCAAGGTAAGACTGACCGGCATGGGGAACAGGGCGAAAGGTAAGCCGTGCTGCTGAATCGATTGCAGCTTAACCGGGGCCTCAAGCGTAATATTATCCACGCTAGCGATATTAAACGGCCGCCAGTCGCTGTTTTCCATCATTTCAAGGGTTTGATCCAGTGACGAGCCAAAGGCCAGTCCCTGCTCAAATAACCGCAATTCGCTGCGCACCAGCGTGCTGAAATCGCAGGTTTTCAATGCAATTAACACCAGGTCACTGCTTAACGCCGCATGACGATCGAGCCGCGCCACAAACAATCGCGCATCGCTGATTAATCGTTTATGCAACAAGGTCGCAAAGGATTCTGAGGCATCGGTCACGCCCTGACTTTGACACTCCGCCAGCGAACGCACCCGCCCCTGCTGCATGTCGACATGCTCCACCAGCGCAATGTTACCGGCCATCATGGGCACTGCAGGTAACACACTCAGTTCGCTGACCGGATATTGCGAGGCATAACGGGTTTGGTTGCGCGCCTGCTCCTGGCGCAAAAACAGTTGTGAGAGCAGCACCCGCGCAATATGCAAAGAGGGTGCAAAGAAAAGATCGTAATTTTCCAGCCGATAGTGACGGGATAGCAAGCCGCGAAGTCGATCGCGCGCTGCCGCCGCCCTGGCAGTAGCATGTTGGTGATCCATCGCGTGAGGTTTCTCTAATTATAAGGATGCTGTGTGTGTCGCAGATTGAGGAGGGAACATTAGCCGCGTTAAACACAGACAACGCCATCCGTCAACCCGCCATAATCTGGGGGAAAGGTTAGGCCAATGCGGCTGGACATTAAAATGATATAAACTGACAATCCCTGTTAGGTTTTTACACAGGGGATGAGTATGACCGCGCTTCCGTCGTTACGTGCACTGCACTATTTTCATCAGGCAGCACTGCACAGCAGTTTTAGCGTGGCGGCCGAGCGTCTTCATGTGACTCACAGCGCCATTAGCCATCAGATTAGACAGCTGGAAAGCTGGATGGGAAAGCCCTTATTCGTCCGCACCAATGGACGCGTCAAATTAACCTCACACGGCGAGCGCTTGCTGGTGAGCTGTCAGAAGGCGTTTAGCGAACTCTCCACCACCTGCGAAAGCATTCGCACCGGCATGCGTCATCACCTCAGCGTATCTTGCGCGCCCAGTTTTCTCTCGCAATGGCTGATTCCACGTATTAGCAGTTTTTATCAACGCTATCCCGATATTGAAGTGCAGTTTCAGCCGCTGGTGGAGATCGACCAGTTGCGCAGTGAACACACCGATGTGCTGATTCTCAGCTATGAGCAGTCACCGGATGAGGATATTGATGCTACGCTGATCAGCGATGACTACATCGGCCCGCTTTGCGCACCTCAGTATGCCGCGCGTTTTCACAATGAGCAGGATTTAGCGTCATTGCCGCTGCTGCATGCCGACACGCGGCTGCATGCCTGGGCCGAGTGGGCGAAAACCAGCGGTGCGCGTGGCAATTATTGGGTCGGTAAGCATTTCGATAATCTCACTCTGGGCATTCAGGCGGCGAGAAATGGTTTAGGGGTGATCATGGCCCCGCGCTTACTGGTCAGGCAGGAGTTGAGCGACGGTACGCTTATCGCCCCATTGGGATTTGTGCGTGTGGACCGCGCCACCTGGATGATGACGAAAATGTCACGTCAGCATGATGCGGAGAAAACGTTGTTCCGGGATTGGCTGCGCGATCAGGCGCTGCATTAAAAAAAGGTCGGCATTCAATGCCGACCTTTTTGTCTCTTGCCAACCCTGCCGCCGGTATTGATGCCAACCGGCGCGGGCGCTGAATGGCTTATGCCGTCAGCAGTTGGTTCATACGACGGATAAACTGGTTAGGATCGTCCAGCGTGCCGCGCTCAGCCAGCAGCGCCTGATCCAGCAGCAGCTCAACCCATTCAGCAAAATGCGCTTCGTCATGGGTATCCGCCACGCGTTTCACCAGCGTATGCTCCGGGTTGATTTCGAAGATGTACTTCACATCCGGCACTTCCTGGCCCGCAGCAGCAAACAGCTTCGCCATCTGGGTGGTCATTTCGTTGGCGTCGGTGGTGACAATCGCCGGGGTGTCGGTCAGACGATGAGTCAGACGCACCTCTTTCACACGCTCGCCCAGCAGCGTTTTCACGCGCTCAACAAACGGCTCCAGCGCTTTTTCCGCTTCCTTCTGCTCTTCGGTCTCTTCATCGGCCAGTTTGCTCAGCGACTCATCCGCTTTGCTCACTGACTGGAAGGTTTTACCGTCGAACTCGGTCAGGTAGCTCATCATCCACTCGTCGATACGATCGGACAGCAGCAGCACCTCGATACCTTTTTTGCGGAACAGTTCCAGATGCGGGCTGCTCTTCGCGGCGGCATAGCTGTCAGCAGTGATGTAGTAAATCTTATCCTGCCCTTCCACCATGCGGCTCAGGTAATCGTCCAGCGAAATGGTCTGCTCAGCGCCTTCACTCTGCGTGGTGGCAAAGCGCAGCAGTTTAGCAATCGCCTGCTGATTGGTGTTGTCTTCGGCGGGGCCTTCTTTCAGGACCAGACCAAACTCTTTCCAGAACTGCTGGTATTTTTCGGCGTCGTCTTTAGCCAGTTTTTCCAGCATCTGCAGGCTACGCTTGGTCAGCGCGGCGCGCAGGCTCTGGGTGACACGGCTGTCCTGCAGGATTTCACGCGAGACGTTCAGCGGCAGATCGTTGGAATCTATCAGGCCACGTACGAAGCGCAGGTAGTTCGGCATGAACTGCTCGGCATCGTCCATGATGAACACGCGCTGCACATACAGCTTCAGGCCGTGTTTGCTGTCGCGGTTGAACATGTCGAATGGCGCACGCTGCGGGATGTACAGCAGGCTGGTGTACTCCTGCTTGCCTTCAACACGGTTGTGGCTCCAGATCGCCGGATCGCTGTAATCATGGGCGATGTGTTTATAGAACTCGTTGTACTCTTCGTCGCTGATGTCAGACTTGTTGCGCGTCCACAGCGCCTGAGCTTTGTTGATCTTCTCCCAGGTAGTGGTGTCGTTCTCTTCGTCTTTGGTCTCAATCTCAACCGGCAGCGCAATGTGATCGGAGTATTTGCTGATCACGTTGCGTACGCGCCACGCATCGAGGAAATCATCCTCGCCTTCGCGGAAGTGCAGCGTGATTTCGGTACCGCGATCGGCTTTCTCAATTTCTGCCAGAGTGTATTCACCCTCGCCCGCCGATTCCCAGAACACGGCTTCATCGGCTTTCGCGCCCGCAGCACGAGTACGCACGGTGACTTTATCTGCAACGATAAACGCCGAGTAGAAGCCCACGCCAAACTGACCGATCAGCTGACTGTCTTTCGCCTGGTCTGAGCCCATGGATTCAAGGAAGGATTTGGTGCCGGACTTCGCGATGGTACCGAGGTTCTCAATCACCTCATCACGGCGCATACCGATACCGTTATCGCTTAAGGTCAGCGTACGATTATCCTTATCGACCGAGATACGCACGCGCAGGTCGCCATCGCCTTCATACAGATCCGGCGTGGACAGGGCGCGGAAGCGCAGTTTGTCGGCGGCATCCGAAGCGTTGGAGATCAGTTCACGCAGGAAAATCTCTTTGTTTGAATAGAGGGAGTGAATCATCAGGTGCAGAAGTTGTTTTACCTCTGACTGGAAGCCACGCGTCTCTTGTCCTTTCATGGTCATTGCTACCTCAACTAAATCGGGGTTGATCATATGTTGAGAGAGAAATGGGGATGATGATGGGAATTTCAAGCCGATGTCGGTGAAGACATCGGCAAGTGATTAGAATTTAATCTTGTGGCGTCCGGCAAGTGAGTGCGACAGCGTGGTGCCATCGACCATTTCCAGCTCACCACCGACCGGCACACCGTGTGCAATGCGGCTGGCATCAACGCCATATTGCCCGCACAGCTCAGCGATGTAGTTGGCCGTGGCTTCACCTTCCACCGTTGGGTTGGTGGCGAGGATCACTTCGGTCAGCGTTTCACGCTCGAGGCGCTGCTCTAACCGATCCAGACCGATATCTTGCGGACCGATGCCATCCAGCGGTGACAAGTGGCCCATCAGCACAAAGTAACGGCCGCCAAACTGGCCGGTTTGCTCAATGGCGTGGATATCGGCAGGACTCTCCACCACGCAAATCTGGCCGTTTTGTTGACGGCGCGGATTGGCGCAGATGGTGCAAATTTCCTGCTCGGTGAAAGTGCGGCAATCGGCACAGTGGCCGATTTCCGACATCGCGCGGGTCAAAGCCTGCGCCAGACGCATACCACCGCTACGATCGCGCTGTAACAGCTGAAAAGCCATGCGCTGCGCCGATTTCGGGCCCACGCCCGGCAGGCAACGCAGCGACTCCATCAAAGATTCAAGCAGTGGACTGGTTTGCATCAGAACGGCATCTTGAAGCCAGGTGGCAACTGCATACCAGAAGACACAGAAGCCATTTTCTCTTTCTGCGTTTCATCGATACGACGTGCTGCATCGTTGAAGGCTGCCGCAATCAGATCTTCCAGCATGTCTTTGTCGTCTTCCAGCAAGCTTGGATCGACTTCAACACGGCGGCAGTTATGTGCACCGTTAATGGTGACTTTGACCAGGCCAGCGCCTGATTCACCGGTCACTTCCAGCGCGGCAATCTCTTCCTGAACTTTGGCCATTTTGTCTTGCATCTGCTGGGCCTGTTTCATCAGGTTGCCCAATCCGCCTTTACCAAACATAGTCTTCTCTCTCTGCTGGGGCTGCGCGCCACTCACGCGCGACAGCGGGTGTTCAAACGGGTCGAATACTCTCTTCATCCAGATCGGCATCGAAGAATCGACGCAATGTCTGAATGTGAGTATCACTTTCAATCGACTGGCGCGCCTGCACCAGTTTCTCTTCATAAATGGCCTGACGCCATTCCAGTGGCGTCAACACCGCAGGATTATCGTCTTCAACGATGGTCAGTTCAACCGTTTGTCCGGCTGCCTGACTGAGCGCTTCCGTCAACGCCTGTTTTGCCGACGCTGAATTCAGGTGGCGTTGACTGCTGCGCAAATGCAGCGTGACGGCGTTCTCGCCCACCTCTTTCCACGCGTTTAACGCCACCTGCTGCACCAGTTTTGGCAACGTCAGTGCGGCTATTTCGGCGGCCCACGCATCGCGCTGCTGGGCTTCTTCGGCCAGACGAAGCGCCAGCTCAGGCGTTTTCTCATGCTCCAGAGCGGAACGCAAGGCTTTTGGCGTTGCGATGGGCTCCGCTTTTACCTCGACCGTTTGCTGGGCTTTCCAGCGATAGGCTTCTGGCTTCGCGGGCGTTTTTACCGCGGGTTCAGACGCACGCTGCTGCACGCGTTCGGTGACACTGGCAAGACGTTCCAGCGCCGGGTTCGCCGGCCGCGCGGGACGCGCTGCCGGCTCACTCTTTTTTGCTTTGCCGGCTCCCTGACGCAGCAACTGCGTTCGCGCCTGTAACAGCTGGCTGGTGGAGTCGGACATATGTTCTGGCGCCGGTTGCATATCGGCGTAATCATCAGCCATCGGCGGTGCGTCCTGCATTGGCGGCGCCATCTGCGGCTGCGCGGCAGAGGCGGTGCGAGGTGCCGAAGAAGTGGCTGCAGGTCCGTGAGCGGAAGCCGCTGGCGTTGCTGACGCGGCAGTGTTGGCTGACGAAGCTGGAGCAGTAACCTGAGCGGAAGAGGCCGGCGCAGCAACGCCTGCGGATGCAGCAGACGCTTGCGGTGCCGCCTGCGGGATCAGACTGGGCCGCGCAACCGGCTCGGCAATGGTCGCCTGCGGATGGAACGCCAGCGCGCGCAGCAGCGTCATCTCGACGCCGAGGCGACGATCCGGTGCCAGCGGCAGATCTTTACGTCCCATCAACAAAGTTTGGTAGTAGAGCTGCACGTCGGCGGGCGGTAAGACACGCGCTAAATCGCGCAAGCGCTGTGCCTGATTTACATCATCCTCACCCAGCGAAGCCGGCAGCAGTTGCACCATTGCCACGCGATGCAGCAATCGCAGCATCTCGACCAGCAGCGCTTCCCACTCGACACCACGCGATGCCGCCTGATTCAGCAGTGCCATCACCTGTTCGCCCTGGCCCTCCACCAGCGCTTCAATCAGCGCCAGCGGCTGTTCGTCATCCAGCGTGCCCAGCATTTGCGCCACGGTTTCACGCGTCACGCTGCCCTGCCCCATGGCAATCGCCTGATCGGTGAGACTCAGGGCATCACGCATACTGCCATCAGCGGCACGCGCCAGCAGATGCAGTGCACGCGGCTCGGCGGCAATCTGCTCCTGCTGCAATATATGCACTAACTGCTGCTGAATTTGCTCGACGTCGAGCGCTTTAAGATGGAACTGCAGGCAACGCGACAGAATAGTGACCGGCAGTTTTTGCGGATCGGTAGTCGCCAGCAGGAATTTGACGTGCGACGGCGGCTCTTCCAGCGTTTTCAACAGCGCATTAAAGCTGTGGCGCGAAAGCATGTGCACTTCATCGATCAGATAAACCTTGAAGCGACCGCGCGCCGGGGCGTACTGCACGTTATCCAGCAAATCGCGCGTGTCTTCGACTTTGGTGCGTGACGCGGCATCGATCTCAATCAGATCGACAAAGCGCCCCTGCTCGATTTCACGGCAGTTATCACACTGACCACATGGCGTGGAGGTGATGCCGGTTTCGCAGTTAAGACCTTTCGCCAGCAAACGGGCGATCGAGGTTTTCCCCACGCCGCGTGTACCGGAGAAGAGATAAGCATGATGGATTCGTCCCAGTGACAATCCGTTGGCCAGCGCAGTCAGCACATGTTCCTGACCGACTACGTCAGCGAAAGCCTGGGGACGCCATTTTCGCGCAAGTACCTGATAGCTCATGTGGATTCAATCACTGGAATTTATTGAGTTGGCACAGCGGTGCGGCTAAGTGAACCGGGTTCCGCCACAAGACAAAGAGGAAAAATGCAGCTTCGCAACCCCTGTTTATATGGGCAGTAGTCTAACAGCCACAACAGGATATGCCTATACCCGCGCTGCAGGCGCTGAATTTCATCGCGCATCCGCTTGAGCGGTACGATTTATCAGATATTGATACAAGGGTACGATGGCAGGAACGCGCAATGAAATGCGCCGCGATGGCCAAGGCCAGCGGCGCACTGGGCCTTAATGGCCGGGGAAATTCACGAGGCTGTAGCAATCAATGCCGATCGCGTTAAGGCGCGCTTCACCGCTCAGATCAAACAGGTTGATCACGAACGCAGCATCTTTCACTTCACCACCGGCACGGCGGATCAGTTTCACCGTGGCTTCCAGCGTACCGCCGGTGGCCAGCAGATCGTCCACCACCAGCACCACATCACCTGGCTTAATGGCATCTTTGTGCAGCTCCAGCGCATCAGAGCCGTACTCCAGCTCATAGCTCTCGCTGTAGGTTTCACGCGGCAGCTTGCCCGGCTTACGCACCGGCACAAAACCGACACCCAGACCCAGTGCCACCGGTGCACCAAACAGGAAGCCACGTGCTTCGGTACCCACCACTTTGGTGATGCCTTTGTCACGATAGCGCTCAACCAGAATGGCAATCGACGCGGCATAGGCCTGCGGATCTTCCATCAAACTGGTGACGTCACGGAACAGGATGCCCGGCTTAGGGTAGTCAGGGATGCTTTTGATGCTGTTTTTGATGAGTTCAAGCTGCTGAGCAGTTGCGGTCATAAGTGTTACGCCTGGAAAAATATCTAATACGCGCAGCATCCGACAGCGCCAATACCCGGAAACCGGGTTAAGCGAAGACGTTTAAAAAGGGAAGCCACGCACGAAGATGCCCAAATCTATGCAAATACCTGTCTAAATGCAACCCTGCCGCACTTAATCGCCGCTGTCAGCATTTTCTGCCACTACCGGGATACGCCACATAAACAAAAGCAGCGCGCACAACATGATGCCCAGCATAACCCGCACCCACAGCATGTTAACCAGATAAATAGAAGCGGCAAAGGTGATGACAATCAGCAACATGGCGCGGCCTTTGGCGCCGGGCGGCATGGCGCGATGCTGTTGCCAGTGGCGGATGTAGCGACCAAACGGCGAGCGCCACAGCAGCCAGTGGTGAAAACGCGGTGACGAACGGGCAAAGCACCAGGCGGCCAGCAACACAAATGGCGTGGTCGGTAATAAAGGTAATACAATGCCCAGCGTGCCCAGCACAATCGCCAGCCAGCCAAGACACAGAAGAAAAATTCGTTGCATGCCTGATGCCTGATAAAATCGGAACTGCGCTACGTTAACACAGTCGGAATCAGAGTGATGCCCCAACCACCCGCACATCAACGTCTGCTCGCCATTGTCGATCAGCTACGACAGCAAATCGCGCAGCAACGCGATGGTGCCTGCCGACAGCCCCGTTTTGACGCCCAACTGTTCCATTGCAAAGGCACGCGGCTCGCTGATTATCTCGCTGAGCTGGAACAGAATTTAACCCAGCTTAGCGCTGCTGATACCGACGTCATACGCCGTCAGTGGCTGGCGGAGAAGGTGCTGGACCAGATTGCCGCCCTGCAACGCGAATGCCAGAGCCAGCAACTGCGCACCCAGCGTGAGCGTCCTCGCGTAGATCCGCGCCAGTCGAAGCGCGAAGAGTATCAGGGCTATGAAACGCGCTTGCTGGCGATGATTGAACAACGTGAGCAACATCTGGCGCGCGCCGAAACCCTCAGCGTGCAGCAGCAGTTGATCCGCGATATCGAAGTGCTGCACGAGCGGCTGGCACGCTGTCGCCATGCGATGCACAAACTGGAAATGTCAGGCCCGGTACGGTAATCACCGCCCACTTTCCTTTATACCCGTCATACTTCACAGGGCAGGTGCGTTGGCTACGCTCATTCCCCCCATGTCTTACCTGAGTAAGCGCTTGCGGGTTCATTCCTTTGCCACTTGCCTGCACCTGAAATTATTTAGGATATATACTCCCCCTATGAATGAAGGAGGAAAATCATGACCCTAATTATGTGGATAGCGATTGGCGTGGTGGCTGGCTGCATCAAGCGCATGGTTTTTCCCGGTCGGCCGGGTGGGTTTGTTCCAACGCTGGTGCTGGCCGTGATTGGTGCGTTAATTGGGGGTTACATCGCGACTTATTTTACAACGGGTGATTTAGCGACGTTGCATCCCGCTGGCTTTGGGGTGGCACTGCTGGGTTCCATTTTGATGCTGCTGGTGGCGGCAAAATTACGTATTTAACAAGGAGAGATCATGTCACTGGAAACTGCATCCGATGAGATCAAACTGGCAGTGGATTTGATTCAACTGCTGGAAGAGAACCAGGTGCCGACCGCAACCGTGTTAGCCGCGCTGGCGATTGTCCAACGCGATTATCAGCAGAAACAGGCGGCAGAGGGCGTAAATTAACGCGCCGAGGAGAGGGTGGGACTGAGCCGCAGCATATCAATAAAGGCATCCACCAACTGCGGCGCATCTGCTGCCAGATCAAACGCCTGCGGGTTAAACAGCCAGTTTTCCATCATACCGTTGATATAGCCGCACATCAGACGCGCCGATTGCAACGTGTTCAATCCCGCAGGCAATTGTCCCACTTCGATACACTCACGTAGCACCAATTCAATTCGGTCGTAACACTCAAGCAGTAAACTTTGACGCATATCCTGTAATGTCGACATTTCGCCAACGAATTCACATTTATGGAAGATAATCTCCATTAATGCGCGTCTTTGTGGATCCTTTGCTGTGGCGTCAAGGATATAGATCAACATCGAACGGATAACAGAAAGTGGATCGCCCGGGTATTTTGTCTGATACTCAAGTTCCACATCGTCAAGCCCAGCGTCACACCGAAGCCAGATTTCATGCAGAACATCGGCTTTATTTTTGAAATGCCAGTAGATAGCACCGCGCGTGACGCCGGCCGCTGTTGCGATATCTGCCAGGGATGTGGCAGCCACACCGTGTTCAGAGAAGTGTGCTAAAGCGGCATCCAGAATTTGGTTCCGCGTTTCAAGTGCTTGCGCTTTGGTTTTTCGTGCCATAGAGGACTTTTTTTACAAACTGGCAAGTTTACATACATTTGTGAATGTATGTACCATAGCACGACCCGTGTTTTAACGCAGCAATGGGTTTATCGGTTTGTGATCCATTGATCATTTGATATCGGACACTAGAGGTTTATTTATGAATAAAAACAGAGGATTAGCGCCTCTGGCGGCCGTCCTGATGCTTTCAGGCAGCTTTGTGTTAACAGGATGTGATGATAATAAATCCCAGCAAGCCGCCCAGCAGCAGCCCCCAGAAGTGGGTGTTGTGACGTTAAAAAACGAGCCTTTGAAAATTACCACCGAACTGCCAGGACGTACTTCGGCATTCCGCGTGGCAGAAGTGCGCCCTCAGGTGTCAGGCATTATTCTGAAGCGTAATTTTGAGGAAGGAACGGATATCAAAGCAGGCGTGTCCCTGTATCAGATCGATCCGGCAACTTACCAGGCGGCTTATGACAGCGCCAAAGGCGATTTAGCACAGGCGCAAGCCAATGCACACGTCGCGCAGTTAACCATCAAACGTTATAAGCCGCTGCTGGGTACTAAGTACATTAGTCAGCAGGACTATGACACCGCTGCGGCCACCGCTGCACAGACGGCTGCAGCCGTTCAGGCAGCCCAGGCCAATGTGGAAACCGCACGCATCAATCTGGCTTACACCAAAGTGACGTCGCCGATCAGCGGTCGCATTGGTAAATCGTCAGTCACTGAGGGCGCTCTGGTATCCAGCGGTCAAACCACTGCGCTGGCAACCGTGCAGCAGCTCGATCCAATGTATGTCGATGTGACCCAATCCAGTGATGATTTCCTGCGTTTGCGCGCAGAACTGGAATCCGGTCAACTGAAACAAAATGACGGCAAAGCCAACGTCACGCTCTTGATGCAAAACGGTAACGCATACACGCAGACAGGCACATTGGAATTCTCTGATGTGACCGTGGATGAAACCACCGGCTCCATCACGCTGCGCGCCATCTTCCCGAACCCGGACCACCGCCTGCTGCCAGGGATGTTTGTGCGTGCGCGTCTGGATGAAGGCACCAACCCAACCGCACTGCTGGTACCGCAACAGGGCGTAACCCGTACCCCAACCGGTCAGGCAACCGCGATGGTGGTGGGCGCAGATAATAAAGTGGAAGTCCGTAATATCACCGCTAATCAGGCATTTGGCGACAAATGGCTGGTAACGGATGGCCTGAAAGAAGGCGATCGCGTGATCACCGTCGGTCTTCAGCGTGCCAAGCCAGGTGCGCAGGTGACACCACAAGAAGTCAAAGATGATGCCAAAGCAGCACCGGAATCACAGTCTGCT
This sequence comes from Pantoea sp. USMM079, assembly GCF_037153115.1. Classification (NCBI taxonomy): domain Bacteria; kingdom Pseudomonadati; phylum Pseudomonadota; class Gammaproteobacteria; order Enterobacterales; family Erwiniaceae; genus Pantoea; species Pantoea sp. USMM079. The sequence continues at coordinate 53,703 of NZ_JBBCKX010000027.1, read as the reverse complement.
AAATCATCGTCCTAAACAGGAGCCACTGATACATGGCTAAGTTCTTTATCGATCGCCCCATTTTTGCCTGGGTGCTTGCCATCATCATTATGCTGGCAGGTACTCTTGCGATTATCAGCTTGCCGATTGAGCAATATCCCAATGTTGCGCCGCCGGCGGTTGAAATCCAGGCAACCTACCCGGGTGCTGATGCGAAAACGCTGCAGGATTCGGTAACCCAGGTTATCGAACAAAACATGAACGGCATCGATGGCCTGATGTATATGGCCTCGAGCAGTGACTCGTCCGGTACTTTAACCCTGACGCTGACCTTCCAGTCCGGTACCAACGCCGATATCGCGCAGGTACAGGTACAGAACAAGCTGCAGCTGGCGATGCCACTGCTGCCACAGGAAGTACAGCAGCAAGGTATTCAGGTTAAAAAATCCTCCAGCAGCTTCCTGATGGTAGCCGGCTTTGTCAGTGATGACGGCAGCATGACGCAGAATGATATCTCTGACTATGTTGCTTCAAACATCAAAGACCCGATCAGCCGTACGCCTGGCGTCGGTGATACTCAGGTGTTTGGTGCGCAGTACGCGATGCGCATCTGGCTGGATCCGCACAAACTCAACAACTACCAGCTGACGCCGGTCGATGTGATCAGTGCATTAGGCACCCAGAACACCCAGGTTGCCGCCGGTCAGTTAGGTGGTACACCGCCAGTGCCAGGCCAGCAGCTGAACGCCTCGATTATTGCGCAGACCCGTCTGACCAATACCGAAGAGTTCGGCAACATTCTGTTGAAAGTCAACCAAGACGGTTCGCAAGTCCGCTTGCGTGACGTGGCGAAAATTGAACTCGGCGGTGAAAACTACGAGATCATCGCACGCTATAACGGCAAACCCGCTTCAGGTATCGGTATCAAGCTGGCGACTGGGGCTAACGCCCTGGATACCGCACAAGCCGTAAAAGATGAGCTGGCAAAATTGCAGCCCTTCTTCCCGGCTGGCATGAAAACCGTTTATCCGTACGACACCACGCCGTTCGTTAAGATCTCGATCTTCGAAGTGGTGAAAACGCTGTTTGAAGCGATCGTGCTGGTGTTCCTGGTGATGTATCTGTTCCTGCAGAACTTCCGCGCGACCTTGATTCCAACCATCGCGGTTCCGGTGGTGCTGTTGGGTACCTTTGCCATCATCAGTGCATTCGGTTACTCGATAAACACGCTAACGATGTTCGGCATGGTGCTTGCCATCGGCCTGCTGGTGGATGACGCCATCGTGGTGGTCGAGAACGTTGAGCGTGTTATGGCGGAAGAAGGTTTACCGCCAAAAGAAGCGACGAAACGTTCGATGGAGCAGATTCAGGGCGCGCTGGTCGGTATTGCCCTGGTGCTGTCCGCAGTATTTATCCCGATGGCCTTCTTCGGTGGCTCGACCGGGGTTATCTATCGTCAGTTCTCGATCACCATCGTTTCCGCGATGGCACTGTCAGTACTGGTGGCGTTGATTCTGACGCCGGCACTCTGTGCCACCATGCTGAAGCCGATCAAGAAAGGCGACCACGGTAAAACCACCGGCTTCTTCGGCTGGTTCAACCGTCTGTTCGACAAGAGCACTAACCATTACGTCGATAGCGTTGGCCACATCGTTCGCAGTACCGGCCGCTATTTAGTCATCTATCTGGTGATCGTGGTCGGTATGGCGTATCTGTTCCTGAAACTGCCGACCTCCTTCCTGCCGGAAGAGGACCAAGGTCTGTTACTGGCGCAGGCGCAGTTGCCTGCCGGTGCAACCCAGGAACGTACGCAGAAAGTGCTGGATCAGGTGACGGATTACTTCCTGAACAAAGAGAAAGACAGCGTTAACTCGGTATTTACCGTTAACGGCTTTGGCTTTGCGGGTCGTGGTCAGAACACCGGTATCGCGTTTGTCAGCCTCAAGCCGTGGGATGAGCGTGGCGATGCCAGCCTAAAAGTACCAGCAATTGCCGGACGCGCCATGCAGGCGTTGGGTCAGATTAAAGATGCGATGGTCTTCCCGTTCAACCTGCCAGCGATTATCGAACTGGGTAACGCCACCGGCTTTGACTTCATGCTGACTGACCAGGGTAACCTGGGGCACGAGAAGTTGACCGCTGCGCGTAACCAGCTGTTTGGCATGATTGCCCAGCATCCGGATACGCTGGTGGGCGTGCGTCCAAACGGTATGGAAGATACGCCACAGTACAAACTGATCATCGATCAGGAAAAAGCGCAGGCGTTGGGTGTGTCGCTGTCTGACATCAACACCACGCTGGGCGCGGGCTGGGGTGGTTCGTACGTCAATGACTTCATCGACCGTGGTCGTGTGAAGAAAGTGTACGTCATGGGCCAGGCTGACTCGCGTATGTTGCCAGATGACATCAGCAAATGGTTTGTGCGTAACAGCTCCGGCACTATGGTTCCGTTCTCAGCCTTCTCTTCGGCGAAGTGGCAGTACGGTTCACCACGTCTGGAACGTTACAACGGCTTACCATCGATGGAGATTCTGGGTCAGGCTGCACCAGGCAAGAGCTCCGGCGATGCCATGAACCTGATGGAAGAGCTGGCGGGCAAACTGCCTGCGGGTATCGGCTATGACTGGACCGGTATGTCTTACCAGGAACGTCTGTCCGGTAACCAGGCCCCTGCCCTGTACGCCATCTCGCTGATTGTGGTGTTCCTGTGTCTGGCGGCATTGTATGAGAGCTGGTCGATTCCGTTCTCCGTTATGCTGGTGGTGCCGCTGGGTGTGGTCGGTGCATTGATCTTCACCACCCTGCGCGGACTCAGTAACGACGTCTACTTCGTGGTGGGACTGCTGACAACCATTGGCTTGTCGGCGAAGAACGCCATCCTGATCGTTGAATTCGCCAAGGATTTGATGGAGAAGGAAGGGAAAGGTTTGGTGGAATCAACACTGGAAGCAGCACGTATGCGTCTGCGTCCAATTCTGATGACCTCACTGGCCTTTATCCTCGGTGTTCTGCCGCTGGCCATCAGTACCGGTGCCGGTTCCGGCGCACAGAACGCCGTAGGTACTGGCGTAATGGGCGGCATGGTAACCGCAACCGCGTTGGCGATCTTCTTCGTGCCGGTGTTCTTCGTGGTGGTACGTCGCCGCTTTGGTAAGAACAAAGCGGAGATTGAGCAAGGCCATCCGGTCGAGCACAAACACTAAGTTGTCACCTGTTGAAAAGGCCGCGCAAGCGGCCTTTTTTATTGCCTGAACACCGCCTTCCACCCGACCGTTCAATACCCTTACTGCGATCGCGGTTGCAATCAATTCTCTGCAGGTTCATACTATTGTTATATTATAACATTACATGAGAGTGCAGTTATGAAAGCCAATATCCATCCTCATTACCGTCCCGTGGTGTTCCACGACACCTCTGTCGATGAGTATTTCAAAATCGGTTCCACCATTAAAACCGAACGCACCATTGAGTTCGAAGGTGAAGTGCTGCCGTACGTGACGCTGGATGTCTCGTCTAAATCCCACGTCCACTACACCGGCAAGCAAAAAGATCTCACCAAAGAAGGCAGCGCCGCACGCTTTAACAAGCGTTTCGGCAGCTTCCTGACGCGCGGCAATTAATCAGGAGTTAACGCATGCAGGTTTTAAGTTCATTACGGTCTGCCAAGACCCGTCACAAGGATTGCAAAGTCGTGCGTCGTAAAGGTCGCATTTACGTGATCTGCAAAACAAATCCGCGCTTTAAGGCGGTTCAGGGAAGAAAAAAGAAAAGGTAGGAAAGTGTCGTGATAATTGGCCGGGATGCTCCCCGGCCTTTTTTTACTTCATGCTCTGCAACATGATATCGACGTTGTGCTTGAAGGCAGCAACATAGGTCGCAGCAGGACCGTTCGCCTCGGACAACGCTTCAGGATAGAGTTCACCACCTGGCTGTGCGCCGGTTGCGCTGGCAATCTGTTTCACCAAACGCGGATCGGTCTGATTCTCCATGAAGTAAGTCTTGATGTGCTCAGCCTTCAGCTGCTTGATAATCGATGCCACATCGCTGGCGCTGGCTTCGGCTTCAGTAGAGAAACCCACCGGTGCGAGGAAACTCACACCATAACGCTGACCAAAGTAACCAAAGGCATCATGGCTGGTCAGCACTTTACGTTTGCTCTTCGGCACTGAAGCGAATTCTGTTTTCGCCCAGCTATCCAGTTTCTGCAGTTGCTGAATATAGCTTTCACCACTTTTACGAATATCCGCCGCATCTTCCGGGTCGGCCTTAATCAGCGCGTTCATTACGTTGGTGGCATAGATCACACCATTTTGCATGCTGTTCCATGCATGTGGATCCGTAATGGTTTTCCCGTCATCCACCATTTTACGGGTGTTGATGCCGTTAGATGCCACCACAATCGTGCCTTTGTAACCCGATGCGCTGATTAAACGATCCATCCAGCCTTCAAGACCTAAGCCACTGACAAACACCACATTGGCTTTAGCCAGCGACTCACTGTCCTGCGGTGTCGGTTCGAAGGTATGAGGATCGCCGTTAGGCTGCACCAGCGACTTCACGTTAACGTGATCGCCGCCCACCTGCTTAACGATATCCGCCAGCACGGTGAAACTCGCTACCACATCCACGGTTTTCGCCATGGTCAGTGGGCTAATCAACATGGCGCCAATCGCCAGACTCAACGGTAACTTCTTCATTCGTATCCCCTAATTGTATAGTTATCGACGGCGCAGCAGGCCGCCACACGGTCCTGTTAAAACAGAAAGCAAAAACAGTACGGCCGCACTCAGCACCACCGCCGGTCCAGCGGGCAGTGAGAAGTGCCAGGAAAGAATTAAACCTACCAGCGCGGCGATCATCGCCAGCAGCATGGCGATGCCGAGCATGCAGGCGAGATGGCGACTCCAGAAACGCGCGCTGGTCGCCGGTAACATCATCAATCCCACCGACATCAACGTGCCGAGCACCTGAAAACCCGCAACCAGATTCAGCACGACCAACATCAGGAAGATGCCGTGGACGATCGGCGCGCTCCACTTGCCTTGCGCACGCAGAAAATCCGGGTCGAACGCATCGATCACCAGCGGACGGAAAATCACTGCCAGCATCAGCAAAGTGAAAGCCGCGATGCCGCCCACCAGCAGGATGGCCGCGTTATCGACGGCCAGCAGTGAACCGAACAGCACGTGCAGCAGATCGACGCTCGATCCACGCAATGACACCAGCGTCACGCCCAGCGCCAGCGAGCCGAGATAAAAGCCAGAGAAACTGGCGTCCTCTTTTAAGGGGGTGTATCGACTGACGGCACCAGAAAGCAGCGCAACGGCTAACCCCGCAATCAGCCCGCCGATGCCCATCGCCACCAGCGATAAGCCGGAAACCAGATAGCCAATCGCCGCGCCAGGCAGCACCGCGTGGGAGAGCGCATCGCCCACCAGACTCATACGACGCAGTGAAAGGAATACACCCAGCGGCGTGGCGCTCAGCGCTAATGCCACACAAGCCACTAATGCACGGCGCATAAAACCAAATTCGATAAACGGTTGAATCAATGTCACGAAGCCACCCTGCGCAGCAGTGGAGTTTGAGCGGAGTCAGCATCATCAAGTGACAACACATCTTTAAAGTAACGCGCGACCAGTGGTCGATCGTGCAACACTACTAATAAGGTGGTGCCCGCCTGCTGCTGCTGCTCGAGGATTGACATCAACAGCGTGACGGTTTGCGTATCGATGCCATTAAAGGGTTCATCCAGCAGCCAGACTTTACTTTGCTGCAGCATCAGGCGCGCAAACAGCACCCGTTGCAACTGACCGCCGGAAAGCATTGAAGGCTGCGCATCGGCGAAATCACGCATCTGCACGGCATCCAGTGCGGCATCGATCTCCTGTCGCATCGCACGATTGATGCCACCAAACCAGCCGCAGCGCGGCCAGCATCCCATCGCAACCAGCTCATAAACGGTAAGCGGGAAACGGGTTTCTAACTCACTACGCTGCGGCAACCAGCCAAGCGCCTTAGGCGAAATCTTTAATTCGCAAGTCCCTGCAATCGGCGGCAACAGACCGGCGATGGTTTTCAGTAGCGTGGATTTTCCGGTGCCGTTCGCGCCGATTAATGCCGTCATGCTGCCTGCCGCCAGTTCTCCGGTAACTATCGGCGTCACCGCTTGTCCCTGATAGCCGCCCTGCAAGCGGTTGAAATGCATCATTTCTGCATTCCCCAATAGATAGCCAGTGCCAGGAACGCGATAAGCAGCAGCGCGACCAGCAGGCGGCCGCTAAGTGAAAGGAGTAAACCACTGTGATTCATGGAGGGAGACCAAAAAAACGTTATAACATAACAATTATACTACCTGATTTTCCCCGCGCGATACCCGAAAGAAAGTGTTTCAAAAGTTAACCATTTGGCGCTTACTCTGTGGCTATCACTGGATCTGAATCGATTGAGCGATAAATCCCATCGCAACGATTACGTATTCTGCACAGAGTTAACTTGCAATATTTGGCCAGAACCCCAATGATAGATTCATCCTCCTTTTTTACCGGAAGCGAAATGCAGTCTATTATTCATTGTGATATTGCTGTGGATGAGGACGATTGCGAGAAGTTGCAGGCTATTATCCAGGGGAATATTCTCAAAATAGCCGAAGCCCTGGCAGGTGATTTACAGTGGTATTCTCAGAACGCGCAATTAGTTCCCGACAGTTTTAAGATTATTTCCATTCAACCGCACGATAACAATCGATTTAAAATGCTTTACGATTTTAAGTGGGATTTATTTAATCCTTGCCTGGATTTAAATGAAACATCTACCCAGCATGAAGAGGTTTTGTTCCAGATAGTACCGGGCGCACTGGTGTTTTCAGTGATAGACAATACCCGCCCCTCGCCAGCTGACGAATTGTAATATTTGGTAATCGAGGTGAGCAAAGCTAATGAATGTGGATTATATTTAAAGAGTCGCTGAATTCTTAATATTCGTGATCGCTTCCTGATAGCTTTTCCAAATCTCGCCGCGCTGCGGTCACTGTGCAAGCTCTGGAGGGGAAAAAGATGGACGAATACTCACCAAAACGGCATGATATTGCCCAGCTTAAATTCCTGTGTGAGAACCTGTTTGACGAAAGTATGGCGACACTGACTGACAGCCATCACGGCTGGGTGAATGACCCTACTGCGGAAAGCAATTTACAGCTCAACGATTTGATTGAGCATATCGCGTCTTTCACGATGAATTACAAAATTAAGCACGTTGAAGATGAAGCGCTGATTACGCAAATCGATGAATATCTTGACGATACCTTTATGCTGTTTAGCAGTTATGGAATCAATACTCAGGATCTTCAACGGTGGCAACGTTCAGCAAGACGCTTATTTAATCTGTTTGCCGAAGAGTGCGCTTTTCTCCAACAACCCAGCCATTCCTTTTAGCATCAGAGTGAGACCGGTTTATTTATGAGCAACCAAGCCTTAACCAAAACAGACTATTTGATGCGACTGCGTCGTTGTCGCTCAATTGACACCCTTGAACGGGTGATTGAAAAAAACAAGTACGAATTATCTGACAACGAACTCGCGGTATTTTATTCTGCAGCCGATCATCGTCTCGCTGAACTGACGATGAATAAGCTTTACGACAAAGTACCGGTTTCTGTCTGGAAGTTCGTCCGCTAACTATTTTTACCCGCTGTTCGTTACGCCATCTTTTCCCTTCAGGGAATGATTCACAGGCAAAGGAGTGCCAGCGTTTCGCTGTGTACTGATTTCTTGAGGATTTTTTCGGGGAGTAGAAATGGTGGAGGCCCTGCCAGCTACATCCCGGCACACGCGTCGCCTGCTGCGGCTGCTTCCTTCCGGACCTGACCGAGTTCACAAGTTAGCGTTGCGGGAGAACCAACAGGGCCCCCATTGACGAGCTCTCTTTCGAAAGCGCAGGCATTATCAAGTAACCCCCTGGCAATTGCAAGCGCAGGCCGGGTGACCGTTGTTTTCTTGAACAGCTTGCCAGTAAAACCCTGATTCTCGCCCTCCCGGCATGTTAAAGTCGCCATTTATTCGCTGAATCCGGTGCGTGTATGAATGACACAAGCAATTTCTCCGAGCGCGTCTGGCAAATCATTGCCGCGATCCCCAGAGGCAAAGTCACCACCTACGGCGATATCGCCCTTCTTGCCGGTTCACCGCGCGCAGCCCGACAAGTCGGCGGCGTATTACGTCGCTTACCCGAGGGCAGCAAATTACCGTGGTTCCGCGTCATCAATCGCCATGGCCGCATTTCTCTGCAGGGCGATGATCTCTTCCGCCAGCGCGATGCGCTGGAAGCCGAAGGCATCGAAGTCAGTGATGCCGGTGAGATTGAATTAGAGAAGTATCGCTGGGAGTACTAAGCGCAGCCATGCTGAAGTACGGGCGGGCAACACTGTGCAGCAAAGCTTCCCCGCCAAAGATGAAAGTAACGAGCAATCTTGTACAATCCGCCGATGCCACTCCACAAATTCGCGCCCATGCTGAGGTACGGGCAGTCAACACTGTGAAGTAAAACATCCCCGGCAAAGATGAAAGTGACGAGCAATCTGGAACAATCCGCCGATGTCATTCCACAAATTCGCACCCACGCTGAGGTGCGGGTAGGCAACACTGTGGAGTAAAGCGTCACACGCCAGGGATGGCGTGTGCCGAGCGATCAGGGACGAGACAGCGACTTTACGCAACAGTGTTGCCTACCCGTACACTCCCCCGTCCCAGTTTTTTACATGCTTCCCAGGCAGTGCGCCCAGACTAGCACCGAGTGATTTTCACATACTTGTCGGCGCAGGCACCGAAGCAGAAGGCACCACCTGCGTTGGCGACGTTGACGGCACTGTGGTCGCCGCGCCCGGCGAGGTCTGCATCGCCATATTGGTCACAGGCACCAACAGCAGTTCCGCTTTCGTACCGCCCTGATTAATCACCGGCTTCACAGTATCGGTAATGAACGCCAGTTTGCCATCAATAGCGATAGCCGCACTCAACAGAATCCGCGCATTCGGCTGAATATCGGCCGGGTTAAACGGCAGCACAAACTGGAACGGCGCCTGTTTCCCTTCAGTGCGCACCACATGCTGCGCCAGCACTTTCGATGGTGCATCGGCCAGTGAAGCGTCGGACAGCGTAACGGTCAGCACCGCATCCGGCGGCAACGCAATGCGCTGACGAATGTACACCGAACCACTAACATTAGGCTGCGTAATCGCAGCCTGCTGCCCCGCAACGGCGGAGCCCAGCGTTGGGGTGGCTACCGGCTTACTGTGATCGGCACAGCCAGCCAATGCTGCCGCCAGCGTCACACCGCTAATAACATGCCAGAGTTTCATCGATGTCGTCTCCTTATGAACACTATGATTGTCGGCGGACAAATTGTTGGGTAGCTTTTCAACCGCCGAATGCCCTTAATTCTGGCACAAAAAACCGGATTGCGCCCAAAAGCACTGCCAGCTCGCTGAAATCACGGCAAAATCATTGACGGAAACTGGTCGGATCTTTCACACTGACGCGATTGCCCCCCAGAGGAATCTGCTATGAGCCAGGCACTGCAAAACCTGCTTAATTTACTCGATCTCGAAAAACTCGAAGAAGGCCTGTTTCGCGGCCAAAGTGAAGATCTCGGCCTGCGCCAAGTGTTTGGCGGCCAGGTCGTCGGTCAGGCGTTATACGCAGCAAAACAAACCGTGCCGGAAGAGCGCATCATCCACTCGTTCCACAGCTACTTCCTGCGTCCTGGTGATAGCGAAAAAGCCATCATTTACGATGTCGAAACCCTGCGCGATGGCAAAAGCTTCAGCGCGCGTCGTGTCAGCGCGGTGCAAAATGGTCACCCCATTTTCTACATGACAGCCTCATTCCAGGCACCCGAAAGCGGATTTGAGCACCAGAACACCATGCCTCAAGTACCGGGGCCGGATAACCTCCCCTCGGAGCAGGATCTGGCGCAAAAACTGGCGGCCCATTTGCCGCTCAAACTCAAAGAAAAGTTTCTTGCTGAACGTCCACTGGATATCCGGCCGGTGCAAATCCATAACCCGCTCAAGGGCCGTGTTGATGAGCCGATGCGCCAGGTGTGGATTCGTGCCAACGGCAAGCTGCCGGACGATCGCCGCATTCATCAATACCTGCTGGGTTACGCCTCGGATCTCAACTTCCTGCCTGTGGCACTACAGCCGCACGGTAAAGGATTTTTAGAGCCTGACATGCAGGTGGCGACGATTGACCACTCCATGTGGTTCCACCGCCCGTTCGACCTCTCAGAGTGGTTGCTATACAGCGTGGTGAGCACCTCAGCTTCAGGTGCACGTGGGTTTGTACGTGGGGAGTTCTACACGCAGGATGGGACACTGGTCGCAACCACCGTTCAGGAAGGCGTCATGCGCCAACGCGACGCATAAAAAAAGGGGCGATATTATCGCCCCCTCGTCTTTTTATAATTTTAGCGCACTGCTCTTCTACCGCGCATTTCTTACTGGTTGTAAGCGTTCTCGCCGTGGCTGTTCACATCCAGACCTTCACGTTCCTGATCTTCTGGAACACGCAGGCCAACGATCATATCCGCCAGTTTGAAGCCGATGAAGGCGACAACACCTGACCAGACAATGGTCACGCCGCAGCTGAACAGCTGAACCCAAACCTGATGGCCCATGGTCACGCCTTCTGCGTAGCCCACGCCGCCTAGTGAAGAGGAGGCGAACACACCGGTCAGAATACAACCCAGGATACCGCACACGCCGTGCACACCGAACACATCACACGGGTCATCCACACGCAGCCATTTCTTCAGGGTGGTCACACCCCAGATACCTGCCAGGCCACCGGCCAGACCGATAATCAGCGCGCCGCCGACACCGACATAACCACAAGCCGGGGTGATAGCAACCAAACCGGCGATAAAGCCAGAACACGCACCGAGCAGAGAAGGTTTGCCACGCATTGCCCACTCACCGAACACCCATGACAGCACCGCACCTGCAGTCGCCACAACAGTATTCAGGAAGGCCAATGCTGCGATTTCGTTAGCTGAAGAAGCAGAACCGGCGTTGAAACCGAACCAGCCTACATACAGAATCGCAGTACCGGTGAAGACCATTGGCAGGTTATGCGGTTTGAACGCTTCTTTACCGAAGCCAGCACGTTTGCCAACCAGATAAGCACCCACCAGGCCTGCAACAGCGGCGTTGATGTGAACTACCGTACCGCCTGCGAAGTCCAGCGCGCCGTCTTGCGCCAGCAGACCGCCAGCCCACACCATGTGTGCGATTGGCAGATAAGAGAGCGTCAACCAGACCACCACAAAAATCAGTACTGCTGAGAAGCGAATACGTTCAGCAATCGCGCCCACAATCAGGCCCACGGTGATACAGGCGAAGGAAGCCTGGAACGCGACGTGAATATACTGATAGAAGCTGCCCATCACCGCTTTCAGCTCGATATTTTTCAGCATCGCCCACTGGAAGTTACCGAAGAAGGCGTTGCCCTCGCTGAAGGCCAGTGAATAACCGTAAATCACCCACAGCACGCAGACTAATGCGAAGGTCACGGCAACCTGGGTCAGCATCGACAGGACGTTTTTACCGCGAATCAAACCGCCGTAAAACAGGGCGATGCCCGGAATCGTCATAAACAGTACCAGAGCGGTACAGATCATCATAAAGGCGTTATCCGCTTTGTCCGCAACGGCAGGTGCTGCCGCCATGGCCAGAGACGGTAACAGTGCCAGGCTGGTGAGGCCCAACTTAGTCATCATTTTATTCATTTCTTTCCATCCCATCACAATTCAGAGCCCCAGTTACAGTGCTGCTTCGTCGGTCTCGCCGGTACGAATACGAATAACGCGCTGCAGTTCTGCGACGAAGATTTTGCCGTCGCCAATTTTGCCGGTGTAAGCGGCTTTGCTGATGACATCCACCACTTCATCGAGTTGATCGTCCGCAATCGCGATATCAATTTTAACTTTTGGCAGGAAGTTCACGCTGTACTCGGCACCGCGATAAAGCTCTGCGTGACCTTTCTGGCGACCAAACCCCTTCACTTCGGTAACAGTCAGTCCCTGAATGCCAATGGAGGATAAAGCTTCACGCACGTCCTCCAGCTTAAATGGTTTGATTACCACGGTAACCAGCTTCATACGTTCCCCTCCAGATAATAAATTGAGTGAGTCTCGCGGACACGAGGAGATATAAGCAAACGCTGTGCCATAAATGAAAAAAGGTGAGCAGTCAGTGGTCTGGACGCGCTATATCGCGCTTCGTTATGTGATGGGTGGCTCAGTTTGGAAACAGGACAAAAGAAAGGTGTTGCAATATTGCACCCCTTTGGTGCTTTAAGCCTCAAAGGAGTGCATCAATACAGAACAATCCGATAAATTTGCGCAAAAAAGGTGCAATTCACCCTTCTGCTTGCGCGGGTATGCTCGCCGCGAGTTCATCACCCGCCTGCTGTAGCTGATACATCTGCCAGTAACGCCCCTGTTGAGCCAGCAACTGTGCATGCGTACCCCGCTCGGCAACCTGACCACGGTGCAACACCAGAATCTGATCCGCTTCGGTGATGGTAGAAAGACGGTGTGCAATCACCACCAGCGTGCTGTGCTGGCGTAGTGCACGCAGCGCATGCTGAATCGCCTGCTCGGTGCCGGAATCGATGTTGGCAGTCGCTTCATCAAGAATCAAAATTTGTGGCAGCGAAACCAGCACTCGCGCCAGCGCCAGCAACTGTTTTTGCCCGACCGACAAATTGTTGCCTTGTTCACCTAGCCGCGTATGAATGCCCTCTGACATCGATCGTGCCAGCGGGGCGAGCTGCACTTTTTCCAGTGCCTGCCACACCTGCTCTTCCGGGATATCGCGTCCCAGCCGCACGTTGGCTAACAAGGTATCAGCCAGCACCACCGGATCCTGCTGCACCATCGCGACGCTTTGCCGCAACGCTTCATGCGTCAGCTGCGGTAAGGGGCGACCATCCAGCTCGATGCTACCGCGTGTCACCGGGTAATATCCCATCAGTAAATTCGCCAGCGTACTTTTGCCACTGCCTGTATGCCCCACCAGCGCCACAAAACCGCGCGCCGGCACTTCGAGGCTGATATGGCTCAGTACATCCCGATTGTCGCGGTAAGCAAAACTGACATCGTGCAAGGTAATACGCCCTGAGGCCAACGGCAGGTTATCCGTGCCGTATCCCTGTTGAGTGGCATCCATCAGTTCGAAGATACGCTCGCCGGAAACCACCGCCTGTTGCAGCATCGATTGTTGCGTGGTGAGCTCAATCAAGGGTTCGTTCAGTCGTCCCAGGTAGGTAATAAAGGCGTAAAGCACGCCGACCTCAAACACCCCGGGCGTGGCAAAGCTGAACAGCATCAGCAGGCCACAGAGGATCATCGCCGAAAACAGACTCAACAGCGGACGCAACAAGAAACCGTCCAGTCGCAGAGTTTCCATGCGCGCCAGATAGTGTGAGCGGCTGGCCTCGCCCATGCGTTCACCAAAGCGCGCCTGCTGGCGAAACTGCTGGATCACGCTCATGCCGTTGATCACTTCATTGAAACCATTATTGATATCCGCCAGATAGCTACGCACACGACGTGCAATCGGCGTGCTGTAACGCTGATAAATCAGCATCACCGTGAGTACCAGCGGGAAGATGACAATCGCCACCAGCGCCATGCGCCAGTCGAGCGAGAACATCGCCACCAGCATTGCGCCAATCAGTGCCGCACTGCGCAGCACGGTGGCTACCACCGTGACGTAGAGATCTTTAATCACTTCAGTATCATTGGTGACGCGCGAGATAATCTGCCCCACCGGCTGGGTATCAAAGGCGCTAAGCGGCTGCCGCAGTGCCGCGTTCATCACATCCACGCGTAACTGCTGCACCACACTAATCGCCGCGCGGTTAAACAGCAGCGCCTGGAAATAGTGCAAACCCGCAGCCAGCAGTTGCAGCAAAATAAAGCACACCAGCAGCCCGATGGCGATGCCCCAGGGCATCTGGTGTTTCGCCACCAAATTATCAATGAAGTAGCTCACCAGCACCGGGCCGGTGACTTCTGCCGCCGCCGCGATCCACAGCATGCCAACCGCCAGCCACAACGATTTTCGCCAGGGTTTACCGTATGACAGCAGGCGTTTCAGGGTTGGCCACAAACGTTGCGATTTAGCCATGATTCGCCTCCTCTGCGATTTCATCTTCATCCAGCGCCGCTTCGAGTTGCTGATAGCGGTACATATCGCGATACCATCCCTCTTTCGCTAGCAGGCTGTCATGATCGCCGCGCTGAGTCACCGCACCTTGTTGCAGCACCAGAATTTCACTGGCCTCGGTCAACGCCGATAAACGATGCGCACTGATGATCAATGTGCGGCCTTTGCCCCACTGCCGCAGGTTGTGCAGGATTTCATGCTCTGTGCGACCGTCCACCGCGGATAGTGCATCGTCGAGGATCAGGATTTCCGCATTCAGCAACAGCGCGCGGGCAATGGCTATACGCTGTTTTTGACCGCCGGAAAGCATCACACCGCGCTCACCCACTTCGGTGTCATAGCCCTGCGGCAGACGCAGAATATCATCGTGTACACAGGCCATGCGCGCCACACGCTCAATTTCTTCCTGAGACGCATTCGGACGCCCCAGTGCCAGGTTATTGGCCACGGTATCGGAGAACAAAAATGGCGTCTGGCTCACCACCGCCAGCCGACTGCGCCAGCTATCAAGTCGCAGCTGCGTTAGCGGCAGGTTATGGTAGCGAATGTCACCCTGGTCGATGTCGAAATGACGTTGAATCAGACTCAACAGCGTGCTTTTACCACAGCCGGTTGGACCGCACAGCCCCAACATTTGCCCCGGTTTCAGTTGAAAATTAACATGGCTCAGCGCCGCGCCTGCGTTGGCGGGATAATGGAATTCACGAATGGCGACCTGTAAATCTCCAGCGTCGGCGGGCAGGACTTTCTGCCCATCCTCCACCGCCGGCGCTTCCGCCAACAGCGCGCGAATGCGGCTCCATGCCGCGCTCCCACGTTCAACGATGTTGATCATCCACGCCAGCGCCAGCATCGGCCAAATCATCAGTCCCAGATACATCACGAAGCTGGTGAGCTGACCCAGCGTCAAACTACCGTGCCACACCATCCAGCCACCACCCGCAATCGCCAGCAGGTTAGAGAAACCCACGGCGATATAAATGATGGGATCAAAACGTGCATCAACTCGCGCCACATGCAGGTTTTTCTTGCCGGTGTCGCGCGCAATGTCAGCAAACTGTTGCGATTGATGATCCTCCAGGCCAAAGGCTTTGATCATCCGAATGCTGGTGAGGCTCTCCTGTGTTTGGTCGTTCAGGCTGGAGAACGCGGCCTGGGCCACTTTGAAGCGCTGGTGCAGACGAGAACCATCTTTCTGAATGGCAATCGCCATCAGCGGCATTGGGATCAGCGCCAGCAGCGTCAGCTCCCAGCTGATTTGCACGCTCATCACCACCAGCACCACTAAGCCCATCACCAGCGAATCCACTAGCGTCAGGACGCCCTCACCGGCGGCAAACACCACGCGATCGACATCATTGGTGGCGCGTGCAATCAAATCACCAGTGCGATGGCGCAAGTAGAACGCCGGATGCTGGCGACTCAGCTGGCGATAGAAATCTTCGCGTAATTCAACCGCGAGCTGGTAGGACGCACCGAACAGCAGCACGCGCCAGACATAGCGCAGCAGATAGACGATGACTGC
The DNA here is from genome assembly GCF_037153115.1 of Pantoea sp. USMM079. NCBI lineage: Bacteria > Pseudomonadati > Pseudomonadota > Gammaproteobacteria > Enterobacterales > Erwiniaceae > Pantoea > Pantoea sp. USMM079. Next base: position 37,969 of record NZ_JBBCKX010000027.1, on the reverse strand, counting down.
CGTCACCAGCATCACGCCGATCCACATGAAAATTTTGCCGCTACTTAAAGTGTGTTGCGTCACGCCATCAACAATCACGCCGACCACATGCGGCGGCAGCAGTTGCAATAGCGCAATCACAATTAGCAAGCTGACGGCACCCAGATATCGCCGCCACTCGCGCAGGAAATACCAACTTAATTGGCTGAATAATCGCACAAGACGCTCTCTTTCTGTGCCCGTTCAGGGCGCTACCGGCAACGCGGTGGTGTATTTAATCTCTTCCATGGCGAAACTGGAGGTCACATCAATCAGGCCTGGCACGCCATTCACCAGACGTTTATAAAATGCATCGTAACTTTTCATATCGGCCACCTGGATGCGCAGCAGATAATCGTACTCTCCGGCCATGCGATAGAATGCCATCACTTCAGGCATCTGCTGTACCACGGCAACAAATTGCTGAAACCAGTCGCTGCTGTGCTGTTGTGTTTTGACAAACATGAAAGCGGTGAGAGAAAGGCCCATCTTCTCCCCATCCAGCAAAGCCACGCGCGCACGAATAATGCCATCATCTTCCAGCTTTTTCAGGCGTTTCCAGCACGGCGTGGTAGTGAGATTCACCGCATCCGCCAAGGCCTGCAGTGATAACGTGCAATCCTGTTGCAGTATCGCCAGCAAAGTGCGGTCAGTTTTATCTAGCATTCGGCGCTCCGGGAGAAAAATTTTCTCTTATTCGGGCATTATACCCGGATTAAAGCAACCTTATTTTCCTGCCAGTGCCTTACACTGTGCACAATAATGATTACGGATTCGTCACATGCAAACGCCCTGGGTTCGCCACGCCATCAATGAAATTAACGCCGATTTTCAACGCTCTGCGGATACGCATCTTATTCGCTTTGCGCTGGAGGATTTTCCGGGCATCCGCTTTTACCTCAAAGATGAAAGCACCCATCCGAGTGGCAGCCTGAAGCATCGCCTGGCGCGGTCGCTGTTCCTGTATGGGTTGGCCAATGGCTGGATCCGCGAAAATACGCCAATCATTGAGGCGTCATCCGGAAGCACGGCGGTGTCAGAAGCCTATTTTGCGCGTTTGTTGGGTCTGCCATTTATTGCCGTGATGCCCGCCAGCACGGCGAAACGCAAAATTGAAATGATCCGTTTTTACGGCGGCGAGTGCCATTTCGTTGCCGATCCTTGTCAGCTATATAGCGAATCGGAACGTCTGGCGCGTGAACTCAACGGTCATTTTATGGATCAGTTCACCTATGCCGAGCGCGCGACTGACTGGCGCGGCAACAACAACATCGCAGAAAGTATTTTCCGTCAGATGGCGCATGAGCCTTTCCCGGTGCCGCATACCGTGGTGATGAGCGCGGGAACCGGCGGGACTTCGGCCACACTGGGCCGCTATATCCGTTATCAGGGGCACGATACGCGTCTGCTGGTGGTGGATCCGCAGCACTCCGTGTTCTTTGATTTCTGGCATAGTCGTGACAGCGCGCTGCGCAGCGATCGCGGCAGCATGATTGAAGGCATCGGACGTCCGCGCGTGGAGCCGTCGTTTTTACCGGATGTGATCGACGAAATGATCAAAGTACCCGATGGCGCGACAGTGGCTGCGATGCTTCATCTGGAGAAAATTCTGGGTCGTCGCCCTGGCGCTTCAACCGGCACCAACTTCTGGGGCATGCTGCAGGTGGCGAAACGCATGCGGGAAAATGGCGAGCAAGGTTCGCTGGTGACGCTGTTGTGCGACAGCGGTGAGCGTTATCCGGACACCTATTACAACCCAGAGTGGGTCGCGCAGCATATCGGGGATATTCAGCCGTGGCTGCGTGAGCTTTACCCTAAATAATTCGAATTGCAGGAAGGCGGCAAACGAGAGCATCCCGATGAGCTTACTGGAGTAAGTGATTCGGGTAAACGAGTGCAGCCAACGCACCTGCAATTCGAAGTATGACGGGTATGCAATAAAAAACCGGACATCCTGTCCGGTTCACTGTAAGCCTCAGCATTCGGGGGAATAATCGAGGTGTGGTGTGCTCATCCAGTGATTTAAGTAATGAGACACCGCCTGTGTCTCGCAATGTCCAATAATCGGCAAATGCGGCAGCGACGATTTCAATTGATGCATGGCGTTGCCCATGATGAACCCGCTGCCAACGCGCTCCAGCATTTCGCGATCATTCATCGCATCACCAAACGCCATACAATCCGCCATTGATAGCGACAAATGCTGGCACAGATGCGCCAGCGCCGCGCCTTTGTGGCAGTCCAGCGGCAGAACTTCCAGACAATCCCATGCGGAAAAACAGATATTGGCGCGCTCGCCCAGGGCTTGCTGCAACTCTACTTTTAACGCCTGAAGCATCTCATGCGGTGCAATAAAGCAAATTTTGGTCACCTCATGCGCCGACATCTGACGCAAATCGCGCAGCTGATAATGGAAGCCGCTCATCACGTGTGCTTCCAATGCTCCCAGCAACGGTTTATCGGTGAACCAGCCCTCATCGTTGAAGATATGAATCGATGCCGGCGTTTGCCAATGCGTGTGGATCACCTCTTCGGCTACAGAAGAGGACAGATCACAGCCAAACAGCTGCTGACCTTCCAGATCGTGAATGCGTGTGCCATTGCCGGTGATCAACCAGGCCGGCAGGGTGAGCTGTTCACGTACCACCTGCACATCCATCAGATGGCGGCCCGTGGCAAAGGCAATGGTAATATCGCGCTGATGCAAGGCATGCAGGGTGTCGATGGTTTCATTCCCTAACCGATGCGTCGGCAGTAACAACGTGCCATCCATATCAAATGCCGCGAGGCGAGCCATGCAATGTCTCCTGTCTGAGTGAGGAATCTACTATCGCCTGGTAATTACGGAACTAATAGTGAATACTTTCATGAAACTGTTCCGGGTTTAGCGATGCGCCAACTTCATCGGGTTAATCAATTTCAGCGCCTGTGGCAACTCAGCCAGGGCGAGCCTCTGCGTTTGAGTGTTGCTGCCATGGCCCAACACTGTTTTTGCAGTGAGCGCCACGTACGTACCTTATTACGCCAGTGGCAGGATGCAGGCTGGCTGCACTGGCGCGGCGAATCCGGCCGGGGAAAACAAGGCGAACTGACATTTCTGATCTCACCTGAACAACTTCGCCAACAGCTGCTAACCCAGCAACTGGAAGCAGGCGAAGCGATACAAGCGTTGCAGATATTGGATCTTCATCCTGAGCGGCTGGTGAAAATGCTGCGACCGCTGATGGGCGGCCAATGGCAGAATCAGGCACCGGTACTGCGTATTCCCTATTATCGCGCGATGGAGCCGCTGCGGCCGCTGCGTCTGACCGGAAGGGCTGAGCAGCACCTGGTGCGGCAGATTTTCTCTGGCCTGACGCGCTTTAATGGCGACGATGTAGAAGGTGATCTTGCGCATCACTGGCAACATGATGGCAGCGGCTGTGACTGGTATTTCTGGTTACGACCTCAGCTCAGCTGGCACAACGATGAGCCAATTCAAGCTGCGCAGCTGGTTGCTCAGTTACAGCAGATTATGCAAACCGTGCGCGGCAGCCGCCTGCTGGCCTCTATCGAACGCATCGAGGCGCCACATCCGCTGGCTCTGCGTATTCAATTGCGTCAGAGCGACTACTGGCTGCCGCAGCGTCTGGCACATCAATACTGCCTGCTGCCACATCCTGATGCAGTGGATATAGGCAGTGGCCCCTGGAAGCTGACCCATTTCACCGATGAGCTGGTTCGCCTGGAAAGTCATGCCCGCTGGCATCTGCAACGACCGCTGATTCAGCTGGTGGAATACTGGATTACTCCACAGCTGTTTGCCCATGGTCTCGGCACCAGCTGTCGTCATCCGGTGCAAATCGCCATTGGCGATCCTGACGAGCTGGACGCATTGCGCCCGGTCGATCACAGCATCAGCCTCGGCTTCTGTTATCTGGCACCGCGCATTTCCGCCAGTTTCACTGCTGCTCAGGCAACAACACTGATTGCATTAATACAACACAGTGGCGTGATTCAGCAGTTACCGTTGGATGAAGGCTTGATTACCGCGAGCAAGGAGTTGCTGCCCGGTTGGCCCGTTCCCTCTGCCGGGATGACCACCGTCAAGCTGCCCGAAAAACTCACACTGCACTACCATCTTCCTATCGAACTGCATGTGATGGCGCAGGCGCTGGTGCCTTTGCTGGCCCATCAGGGCTGCGAATTAACCTGCGTTTTTCATGATGTGAAAAACTGGCGTGACGATATCGACCTGAGCGATGCCGATGTGGTGATGGGTGACCGTTTAATTGGCGATGCGCCGCTGTTTACCCTGGTGAACTGGCTGGAGAACGATCCCGTATGGACTCCCTTACGTGCCCCGGTACTACAAGCGCCACTCATCGCTATCGCCCATCAGCCCGACCCAGAGCAACGCGCAGCATTAACACAGCAATTGTTCCAGCAGCTGATGGGTGACGGACATCTGTTGCCGCTGTTTAACTATCGCTATCAGGTGTTTGCCCCGCCCGGCGTTGAAGGCATCCAGCTCAATACATTGGGCTGGTTTGATTTCACCCGCGCCTGGATTCCACCGCCCGCAACCGCAGGGGCTGTTCAGCCCGCGCCCGAGCCAGTACCATAGACGCACTGATTTTTGGGGAAATTGAGATGAAACGAGCCGTTGTCGTATTCAGTGGCGGACAAGATTCCACCACCTGCTTGATTCAGGCACTGCAGCAGTATGATGAAGTGCACTGTGTCACCTTCGATTATGGTCAGCGCCATCGCGAAGAGATTGAAGTCGCGGCAGAACTGGCGCACAAACTGGGGGCGCGTGCACACAAAGTATTGGATGTGACGCTGCTCAATGAGCTGGCAGTCAGCAGCCTGACGCGCGATAACATTCCAGTGCCCACTTACGATCCTGACGCCAGCGGGTTGCCGAGCACTTTTGTGCCGGGCCGCAATATTCTGTTCCTGACCTTAGCCTCTATCTACGCCTATCAGGTGGAAGCCGAGGCGGTGATTACCGGTGTCTGCGAAACAGATTTCTCCGGCTACCCTGATTGCCGCGATGAGTTCGTTAAAGCGCTCAACAATGCCGTGAGTCTCGGTATGGCGCGCAACGTTCGCTTCGAAACGCCACTGATGTGGCTGAATAAAGCGGAAACCTGGGCGCTGGCCGATTACTGGCAGCAGTTGCCACTGGTGCGGGCGGAAACCCTGACCTGTTATAACGGCGTGAAAGGCGATGGCTGTGGTGAATGCGCGGCTTGCCATCTGCGCGCGCGCGGGTTGGCGGATTATCAGGCTAATGCTTCAGCCGTCATGGCAGCGATGAAACAAAAAAGCGGCCTTAACTGATTGCGCTAAATCGGTGGCTCGCAGTGATTGCGCGGCCTGGCTGGTTGGGAGGGTTTAGCTGCAGGAAATAATTGAGCTGCTTCGCTAGCAGGAACTGATTGAGCGTCTTCGTTCGCTGCAACTCATTGGGCTACTTAACTAGCTGGAACTTATTAAGCGGCTTCGCTGGCTGGAACTTATTAAGCGGTTTAGCTGGCTGGCGTTTCTGACGCCAGCTCGCTCCGCTGTTAATGGCTTTCTACCATCAATGCCGACAAACGGTCGCGCAGCTCCCCTTCCATCGGTACCGCTTTTTGCGTACGCAAATCGATGCAGACGAAAGTTAACGCGGCGTCTGCCACCACGGTGTTATCACCCGCCAGCAGCACGCGCTGCGAAATAATGCCGCTTTTGCCATTCAACTGTGACACTTCGCTCTCAATATGTAATACGTCGCCCAGCACCGCCGGACGACGATAGTTAATATTGATATTGACCACCACAAACGCCAGCTTCTGATCCATCAGCCAGTGAAAAGCATCGACATCCTCCAGCCATTGCCAGCGCGCCTCTTCCAGAAACTCGAGATAACGTGCGTTGTTCACATGCTGATAAACGTCCAGATGATAGCCGCGTACTTTGATTGTGGTTTGCATTGTTACTCCTGTTCAGACTGTGAATGCCAACTGGTATGACCTGTTGAGCATAGCACAGCCTGATTGGGTGCTTTATCAATCCTTCAAAGTCGCGACCCGCCTCACAGTTTCAGGCGATCGCTGTTACGTTCGACCAGCGCATTGCCGATGCCCGGTATTTCCTTAAGCTGATCGATGGCGGTAAACGGACCATATTGCTCGCGGTAACTGACAATCGCCTGAGCTTTCTTCAGGCCGATGCCGTTCATTGCGGCTGCGAGCTGTTCAGCGCTGGCTTGATTGATGCTGACCTGTCCCTCTTGCGGCGAGGATACTTGCGTCGCCTGCGTTTCGCTGGGGCTTTCGGCCGCAGACAGTCCGGTGGTATAGAGTGCGCCACCCAGCGCCAGCGTGATACATAGAGCGCGAAAAGTTGATTTCACCATGCTGTGTTTCTCCTTGTGTTTGACAGCCACAGCAGAGTGTCACAGCGTGTTTTCAGGCTCAAAAGGGCAATTCCAGAAATGGAAAAGGCCGCAGAAGCGGCCTTTGAGTGTTGCAGCGGATTCACGTTTTTTGTGAGGCTTACTGGTTTTGTGCAGCCGCGCCGTATTTGATTTTCGCGTCTTTGCGCAGGTTTTCCAGCAGCGCTTCAAACGCAATCTGTGCGTTATTCTGCGTCACGCCTTTCACCATCTCATCAATCTGCGCCTGCGGCATATTACCCGGGCTGACTTTATCCAGTGCGACCAGCACCACGTTGCCCTGCATATCTTCGCTCACGCCCCAGGACGGTTTGTTCTCCGCGGGTTGTGGCAAGTTAAAGGCAGACTGCGCAACCGGGTCTTGTGCATTACGATCAAAGGATTTGCTGGCGCTCAGGGTCAAGCCTGCCGCTTTCAGCGCATCTTCTTTACCGGCTTTCAGATCAACCAGCAGCTTATCGGCCTGAGCTTTAGCCTGCTGTGTGGCTTTGTCATGCTTCAGCGTGTCGGCAATCTGCGCTTTCACCTGGTCCAGCGGTTTCACGGCTTCAGGCTTGTGCTCACTGATGCGCAGCACGAATGCACGATCGCCATCGACGCTGATGATGTCAGAGTTATTACCCGGCGCACCGTTTTGGCCCACCAGTCCACCGTTGAAGATCGCCTGCTTGACCTGATCGAAATCGAGTTCAGCCGGAACATTATCACGCGTGATCCAGCCGGTTTCCGTGACTTTCAGACCGGAAGCCTGTGCCGCACCCGCCAACGACTCGTTGTCATTGCTGGCCGCTTCACTGACTTTCTGCTGCAGCTTGTAAAAGGCGTCGACTGCTTTTTCCTGCTTCACCTTGTCAGCAACGGCGTCATGGATCTCAGCCAGCGGCTTAATCTGCTCGGCCTGGATATCATCCAGACGTACCACCAGGAAACCGACTGAAGATTTGATCACGCCAGACAGTTGGCCTTTCTGCGTCAGGTTGGCATTTTTCAGCTCATCCGGCGTGGTACCCGGCTCCAGCCAACCCATATCGCCGCCTTTGCGTGCCGAAATTGGGTCAATGGATTTGCTTTTTGCCAGCGTAGCGAAGTCTTCACCCTTCTTCAGCGCTTCCAGAACGGCATTGGCATCCGCTTCAGTTTTGGTCTGAATCACGCTGTAGCGATTGCGCTGCGGCTGTGAGTAGTCAGCTTTGTGTTGATCGAACCAACTCTGAATGTCCGCTTCGCTCACGGTTTCCTGCATGCTGGCAGCATCCATTTTGATGTAGCTGACGCGGAACTGCTCAGGTGCCATGAAGCTGTTCTGATGCTGCTGGTAATACTGATTGATCTCATCATCACTGGCCGTTTGTTTCGCTGCCAGCGCGTTAACATCAATCACCGCCTGACGAATTTCACGCTGCTGCGAGACCAGGTCTACCAGCTTGCTGGTTTCACCTTTCAGCATGAAATCGGTATTAGCGATCGCATTGATCAACTGCTGAGTGGCCAACTGCTTACGCAGCGCCGCCGCGTACTGATCCGGCGTAAAGCCCATCTGAGTGATTAAGCCGTTGTATTTCGCGTTATCAAACTTGCCGTTAGTCTGGAAAGCTTTTTGATTGAAGATCGCCTGCTTGATCTGATCATCGCTAATGCCAATCTTCAGATCTTTGATGTATTGATCAAGCAACGCCTGATCAATCAGCTGAGACAGCGCCTGCTGACGCATCTGCTGCATGTAACCTTCGTTGCTGGCCAGCTGCGAGAATTGATCGCCCAGCATCTGCTGCTGACGATTACGCTCGTTGTTAAAGCCCTGCTCAAGCTCTGCACGGCTAATTTCATGGCCATTAACTTTGGCGGCATAATCGCTGCCACCGCCGATCAGGTAGTTGCCCACCCCGGTCAGTACGAAAGACAGGATGATCAATCCCAGAATGATCTTGAGCACGACATGATTCGACGCCGCGCGTAAATTGTCCATCATGGTATGACAACACTCCGCTGTAGTGTGAATGTAAAGCTCTGACACGATGTCATCATCGTGCAACTGCTGTTCAGGCTGGCAGTTGGCAACCATGCGGAGACAATAGCCTGTGGCCATCGCCGCGCATCAAGAATAAAAAAGGCACATCAAAAATGATGTGCCCGTATGTTACATGAGAACGGCTTTTTCGTCCTCAATCCATAGAAGAAAATGCTTCAATGGATGTGTCAGCGGTCATTAATTGACTGAGTCTTTCAGTGCCTTACCTGCACGGAAGCCCGGAACTTTACCAGCCGGGATGGTGATCTCTTTACCGGTTTGCGGGTTACGGCCTGTACGAGCAGCACGCTCACGTACAGAGAAAGTACCGAAACCAACCAGTGCCACTTCATCACCGCCTTTCAGCGCGTCAGAAACGGAGCCCATGAATGCATCTAACACACGTCCCGCTGCTGCTTTAGAAATGTCAGCGTCTGCAGCAATTTTGTCGATCAACTGTGACTTATTCACTCTATTCATCCCCTCTTTTATTATTCACATCGCACCCGCGCTTCCCGCCCGGTGCGAACGCGCAGCCAGTTATATCAAGCCTGTGGAGCTGAAACAACGGTATTCATCTTAATCGTTGATTCAACAGCCCCCTAAATTAGCGGCACAAAAAAAAGCTGGCAAGCACCATTTGGCCTGCCAGCTTCGCTTTTTAACGGTTTTTGCCGTTAATCACTATTTTGCCGTCGCAACCTGCATGCCGTAAGGCGCATTTTCCAGTGCCAGGTTCAGCACCTCTTCAATACGCTTCACAGGATGGATGGTCAGATCGGCAATCACGTTCTGTGGAATCTCTTCCAGATCGCGCTTATTTTCATCCGGGATTAACACGGTTTTGATGCCACCGCGATGCGCTGCCAGCAGCTTCTCTTTCAGACCACCAATCGGCAACACCTGACCGCGCAGAGTGATCTCACCTGTCATCGCCACATCAGAGCGCACCGGGTTACCGGTCAGACAAGAAACCAGCGCCGTACACATGGCTATACCGGCACTTGGACCATCTTTCGGCGTTGCCCCTTCCGGCACGTGCACGTGGATGTCACGTTTCTCGTGGAAATCCCCGTTGATGCCGAGTTTCTCCGCACGTGCGCGAACCACTGTCAACGCCGCCTGGATAGACTCCTGCATCACTTCACCCAGTGAGCCGGTGTAAGTCAGTTTGCCTTTACCCGGTACGCAGGCGGTTTCAATGGTCAGCAGATCGCCCCCCACTTCCGTCCATGCCAGACCGGTGACCTGACCTACGCGGTTTTCAGTGTCCGCTCGACCATAATCAAAGCGCTGCACGCCGAGGAAGTCGTGAAGGTTTTCACCATTAATCTTGATGCTCTTCTTACTTTTGTCCATCAACAGCGTTTTCACTGCTTTACGGCACAGCTTGGAGAGTTCACGTTCCAGACTACGCACGCCCGCTTCACGGGTGTAGTAACGGATAATGCCGATGATGGCGCTATCGTCAACACTGATCTCTTTTTCTTTCAGTGCATTACGCTCAATCTGTTTCGGCAGTAAGTGCTGTTTGGCGATATTCAGTTTTTCATCTTCGGTATAACCCGAGAGACGAATCACTTCCATACGATCCAGCAGCGGTGCCGGGATGTTCATGGAGTTAGAGGTCGCCACAAACATCACATCGGAGAGATCGTAATCCACTTCCAGATAGTGATCATTGAACGCAATGTTCTGCTCTGGATCCAGCACTTCCAGCAGTGCCGAAGCCGGATCGCCGCGCATATCGGACGACATCTTGTCGATCTCATCCAGCAGGAACAGTGGGTTCTTCACGCCAACTTTCGCCATTTTCTGGATCAGTTTGCCCGGCATAGAACCGATGTAAGTACGGCGATGTCCACGGATTTCCGCTTCATCACGTACACCGCCCAACGCCATACGCACATATTTACGGCCGGTGGCTTTCGCGATCGACTGACCCAGCGAGGTTTTACCCACGCCTGGCGGTCCGACGAGGCACAGAATTGGGCCCTTAATTTTGCTAACGCGACTCTGCACCGCAAGATACTCAAGAATGCGGTCTTTCACGCGTTCCAGACCGTAATGATCGGTATCCAGCGTTTCCTGCGCCTTCAGCAGGTCTTTTTTCACTTTGCTGCGCGCGACCCACGGAACCTGAACCATCCAGTCGATATAACCGCGTACCACGGTGGCTTCTGCAGACATCGGCGACATCATTTTCAGCTTCTGCAGTTCTGCTTCGGCTTTTTCGCGCGCTTCAGTCGGCATTTTTGCCGCTTCAATTTTACGTTTCAGCGCTTCGTATTCGTCCGGCGCATCATCCATTTCGCCCAGCTCTTTCTGAATGGCTTTCATTTGCTCATTCAGATAGTACTCACGCTGGCTTTTCTCCATCTGCTTTTTCACGCGATTGCGAATGCGCTTCTCAACCTGCAGCAGATCGATTTCGGATTCCATCATCGCCATCAGATATTCAAGACGTTCGTTGATGTCGGACATTTCCAGCACTGACTGCTTATCAGCCAGCTTCAGCGGCATATGCGCTGCCACGGTGTCGGCGAGACGCGCCGCATCGTCGATGCTGTTCAGTGAGGTCAAAACCTCAGGAGGAATTTTTTTATTCAGTTTGATGTAGCCTTCAAACTGATTAATCGCCGTTCGCACCAGCACTTCCTGCTCACGCTCTTCAATTTCTGGCGAGATCAGGTATTCGGCCTGGGCAACAAAATGGTCGCCATTGTCGGCCAGTGTGGTGATGTGCGCACGCTGCAAGCCTTCAACCAGCACTTTCACCGTGCCATCGGGCAGCTTGAGCATCTGCAATACGGAAGCGACGGTCCCTACAGAGAAGAGATCGTTAATACCAGGTTCATCCGTTGAAGCCTCTTTCTGGGCAACCAGCATGATCTTCTTGTCATGATCCATTGCGGCTTCGAGGCAACGAATCGATTTTTCCCGACCAACAAACAACGGAATTACCATGTGCGGATAAACCACCACGTCGCGCAAAGGCAACACGGGGATTTCAATGCGTTCAGAACGCTCAGGATTCATAGAGCTCTCTCTTAGTTTAATGTCCGCCAGGTGATGGGTACCGCGTAAAAGAAGTTTGCAGTTCAACCCACAGGATATTGAGTATATGGGGATGCTTGGTCGACATTCAATGTCAGGGGAGAGAGAAAAACAAAAGGGGAAACATTTTCCCCTTTTTTAAGATAACAACATGGTTAGATTGTTTATTTATTCGCCAGAAGCCTGAGCTTCGTGCTTACCATAAATCAACATCGGCTCGGATTGACCGTCAATCACTGACTCATCAATCACCACTTTTTCCACGTCATCCATCGATGGCAGATCGTACATGGTTTCCAGCAGCGCACCTTCTACGATAGAACGCAGACCACGCGCGCCGGTTTTGCGTGACATCGCTTTCTTAGCGATCGCCGTCAGCGCTTCATCACGGAACTCCAGCTCCACACCTTCAAGGTTAAACAGAGCCTGGTACTGTTTGGTCAACGCATTCTTCGGTTCGCGCAGAATCTGAATCAGGGCTTCTTCACTCAATTCACTCAGCGTCGCCACCACCGGCAGACGACCAATGAATTCTGGAATCAGACCAAATTTGATCAGATCTTCTGGCTCAACCTGCGACAGCAACTCGCCTTCGCTGGCTTTTTGCGATTTACCTTTCACCGTAGCGCCGAAGCCGATACCGGATCCGGTTTCCACGCGCTGGGAAATCACTTTGTCGAGGCCAGCAAAAGCACCACCACAAATGAACAGGATCTTAGACGTATCAACCTGCAGGAACTCCTGCTGTGGATGCTTACGTCCACCCTGCGGCGGAACCGCGGCAACGGTACCTTCGATAAGCTTCAGCAACGCCTGTTGTACGCCTTCACCGGAAACGTCACGCGTGATTGAGGGGTTATCTGACTTACGAGAAATCTTATCGATTTCATCGATATAAACGATACCGCGCTGTGCTTTCTGCACATCGTAATCACACTTCTGCAGCAATTTCTGGATGATGTTTTCCACATCCTCACCCACATAACCGGCTTCGGTCAGGGTGGTGGCATCCGCCATGGTGAACGGAACATCCAGCAAACGCGCCAGGGTTTCAGCCAGCAAAGTTTTACCGCTACCGGTTGGACCGATCAGCAGAATGTTACTTTTGCCCAATTCGATTCCATTACTAGTATCGCCGTTGCGCAGACGTTTGTAGTGGTTATAGACCGCTACCGCCAGCACTTTTTTCGCCCTTTCCTGACCGATGACGTAATCATCTAAATGATGACGGATTTCATGCGGTGTCGGCAGTGCACTGCGCTCACGGTGCGGAGCCACTTCTTTAATCTCTTCGCGAATGATGTCGTTGCATAAATCAACACATTCGTCGCAAATATACACTGACGGCCCGGCAATCAGCTTACGGACTTCATGCTGGCTTTTGCCGCAGAAAGAGCAGTACAGCAACTTACCTGAACCGTCTTTGCGCTTATCTGTCATCAGCTAACCTCTTTTCGTTCTCAGACCCAATTTGGTGTACGGCACTGGCCGCACATCAACGGCCGATATTCATGCAACTCATCGTGCTGCCCCGTTAACTATAGCGTAAGGGGCAGCCAGATGTGTCTTATTGGCGATGCGTCAGGATGGAATCGACCAAGCCATACTCTACCGCTTCGCTGGCAGAGAGGAAACGATCGCGCTCAGTGTCGCGTTCGATCTCTTCCAGTGATTTGCCGGTATGTTCAGCCATCAACTCATTCATACGCTGCTTCACTTTCAGAATTTCACGCGCATGGATTTCAATATCCGTCGCCTGGCCCTGATAACCGCCCAGCGGCTGGTGAATCATGACGCGGGAATTCGGCAGGCAGAAGCGCTTACCTTTGGTACCTGCAGTCAGCAGGAACGCACCCATCGAACAAGCCTGACCCATACAAATGGTGCTGACGTCCGGCTTGATGAATTTCATGGTGTCATAAATCGACATCCCGGCAGTAATTACACCGCCTGGCGAGTTAATGTAGAGATAAATGTCTTTTTCAGGATTCTCAGCTTCCAGAAACAGCATCTGCGCCACGATCAGGTTGGCCATATGATCTTCAACCTGGCCGGTCAGGAAGATCACACGCTCTTTGAGCAGGCGGGAGTAAATGTCGTATGAACGCTCGCCGCGCGAGGTTTGTTCGACCACCATTGGCACCAGCGCCATGTGCGGTGCAGTAAATTCACGATCGCCACTGTATGACATTACCGTCTCCTGATAAATTTCATTGGCAACATTCTGTACCGATATTACGTGAGGCGCGTCGGGAAAACTATGCGCTGCCTTCTCACTCCGACATAACAGGACGGTTAATCAGCCAGTCTCACTGTTTTCATGCATTCTCCCTGTATCTGGGGATGCTGCCCAGTTGTTTCAAGCATAACAACCTTTTGCCCATTCGCTAACACGGAAAAAGAGCTTAGCGAACAATTTGCCGATTAATTAGGCAAATAGAGGACAAATCTGTGCGGTTAGCGCCTTAAAACGAAAAAGCCCGCGACTTTTCAGTCGCGGGCTTCGCACTTTCGGTTAACTAACGAATCAGGCCGCTGAGGTCTGGTTCATCAGTTCCTGGAAGTTGGTTGCTTTATCGGTCACTTTGGCTTTCGCCAGAACCGCTTCAACAGCCTGCTCTTCCAGTGCAACGTTGCGCATGTTGTTCATCAGCTCGTTGTTCTTGCTGTAGAACTCGATCACTTCCTGCGGATCTTCGTACGCAGAAGCCATCTCTTCGATCAGCGCTTTAACGCGGTCTTCGTCAGCTTTCAGCTCGTTGATGCGAATCACTTCGCCCAGCAGCAGACCAACAACGACGCGACGTTTAGCCTGCTCTTCGAACAGCTCACGTGGCAGCTCGAAAGCTTGCTTCTCGTTGCCACCAAAACGCTGAGCAGCCTGACGGCGCAGAACGTCGATTTCGCTGTCGATCAGTGCCACTGGCACGTCGATGTCGTTGGCTTCAACCAGACCATCAATCGCCTGAGATTTCACGCGGTTACGAATAGCGCCTTTCAGCTCACGATCCATGTTCTTACGCACTTCTGCACGCAGACCGGCAACGGAACCATCTTCAACGCCAAAGCGCTTGATGAACTCTTCAGTCAGTTCTGGCAGCTCGCGAGTTTCCACTTTTTTCAGCACGATTTCGAACTTCGCGTCTTTCCCTTTCAGGGTTTCAGCGTGGTAATCGTCCGGGAATTTCACGTCGATAGTGAAGGTTTCGCCCGCTTTGTGGCCAACAACACCTTCTTCGAAGCCTGGGATCATACGACCCTGGCCCATCGCCAGTACGAAGTCAGACGCTTTGCCGCCTTCGAACTCTTCGCCGTCTACTGAACCGGAGAAGTCGATGGTTGCGCGATCTTCAGCAGTCGCTGCTGCATCGCTCTCTTTCCAGGTCGCCTGCTGCTTCTGCAGGGTTTCCAGCATGGTATCAACGTCAGCATCGGTGACTTCAACCACTGGCTTCTCGACTTCGATAGCATCCAGGCCTTTCAGCTCAACTTCAGGATACACTTCGAACTCAACCGCGTAGGTGAAATCTTCACCTTCTTTGTACTCACCTGGCACGTAGTTTGGTGCGCCAGCTGGGTTGATTTTCTCTTTGATGATGGCGTCAACGAAGTTGCGCGTCATCAGCTCGCCCAGCACGTCCTGGCGAACAGAAGCACCGTAGCGCTGAGAAATGATGTTTGCCGGCACTTTGCCTTTACGGAAACCGTCGATACGGACTTTCTTAGCCACTTCCACCAGTTCTTTCTTCACTGCGCTTTCGATGCTGTCAGCTGCAACAGTAATCGAAATGCGACGGCCCAGACCCTGAGTGGTTTCTACTGAAACTGTCATCTTGTTACCTCAAAAAATCACGTGCTCGGTCAACTTCAGACACCACACATTAAATGCGCCGTATCCAACAATCGGGACGGCCTCTGCAGGCAGAACCTAATCCCTGTCACCAGAAGCGTCCCGAAGACATTCCGGAAAAATAGACGCCGCATTATAGCGGCATCGCTGGAATGAGTCGAGGCTGCAAACTCACCACTTTTTAGCGGTTTTGCTGCTTTTTTGCGCCATGGATCGCGTTTGAGGGTAATAGATGAAAAGAAAACGGCCCGCAGGCCGTTTTGAGAGAGGATGAAGTGTGAACTTAGGCGAGGGTACCCGCTCCACGACAGTTCGGTGACGCCAGCACGGTATCTTGCAAGCCATCCCACTCTTTTTGCGTGTAAGTGTGTAGTGCCAGTGCGTGCACGCTCCCTGCTAACTCTTCGGTCAATTCGCCATAAATGGCGCGATGACGCTGCAGGAATCGCTGGCCGGTAAACACATCACTGACAATCACCACTTTAAAGTGGCTTTCAGAACCAGCGGGCACGTTATGACGATAGCTTTCATCATGCACTTCGAGATGTGCAGGTTCGAACGCCTTACGCAGCTTTTCTTCTATTTGTTCGCGAATCATTGTTAACACTCCTCAACGGCGAGCGCTGTGCCCATCTGTTTAAATATTAGTAGGTTTTTTGCCCAACCCGCAGGCGCGCCGGAAATAATTCCTGATCTGCTGCGCATCTTAACGGGCTCATGCGTCAGGTCAATGCTGTTGCATGACCGCCTGTCCGAAAAAAGCCTTTACAATCAATTTCCACTGGCACGGGGCTTTTTTCGCCGTCGCGCAATGCTATGATGGCCGCAGTTTTGCAAACCAACCCATATGCTAACGAGAATGAGTATGTTGAAAAAACTGTTATTCCCTCTGCTGGCTGCGTTTATTTTGGCCGGCTGTGCCAGCAATAACACCACCCTGAACATTCAGCCTAAGATCCAGCTGCCACAGCAAGATCCCGGTCTGATGGGTGCCACCATCAGCGTTAACGGTGCCGATCAGCGTTCCGATCAGGCACTGGCAAAAGTGAATCGTGACGGTCAGTTAGTCACCTTAACACCATCGCGCGATCTGCGTTTCCTGTTACAGGAAGTGCTGGAGAAGCAGATGACAGCACGCGGTTATATGATCGGTCCAAACGGTGCGGTTGACCTGCAGATTGTCGTCAATGGTCTTTACGCTGATGTGACACAAGGTAACGTGCGTTACAGCATTACCACCAAAGCTGACATTTCCATCATTGCAACCGCGAAAAACGGCAACAAGCAGGTTAAAAACTATCGTCAGACTTACAGCGTAGAAGGCGCATTCACCGCCACTAACGCGAAGATCACCAACGCGGTCAACTCTACCCTGAGCGACGTGATTGCTGATATGGCGCAGGACACCAGCGTTCACGAATTTATTAAACAGAACGCCCGCTAATTCCTCAGCTATTCTGCCCGGTCATCTTTGGCCGGGCATCATTTCAGGTTGGTTATGACTTCTCACTATCTGCGCATTTTCACCCAACGTAATGCAGCCGTATTACTGCTGCTCGGTTTTGCTTCCGGACTGCCTTTAGCACTCACGGCCGGGACCCTACAGGCGTGGATGACCGTAGAGAATGTCGATCTGAAAACCATCGGTTTCTTCTCCCTTGTCGGCCAGGCTTACGTGTTTAAGTTCCTGTGGTCGCCGATGATGGATCGCTATACCCCGCCGTTTCTTGGCCGTCGCCGTGGCTGGTTACTGGTCACTCAACTCGCACTGATCGCCGGTATTATCGCCATGGGCTTTATGCAGCCTTCGCGCGATCTGACGCTGCTGGCTGCCCTGGCCGTGCTGGTTGCCTTCTGTTCTGCATCGCAGGATATCGTGTTTGATGCCTGGAAAACCGATGTGCTACCGCCAGAAGAAAGGGGCAGCGGAGCCGGGATTACTGTGTTGGGTTATCGCCTGGCGATGCTGATTTCAGGCGGACTGGCGCTGTGGCTGGCCGATCGCTATCTGGGATGGCAGGCGACTTACTGGTTAATGGCACTGTTGATGTTGCCAGGTTTGATGGCGACATTGCTGGCCAAAGAGCCCGCAGCACCCGCGCGCGAGCCGCACACCCTGCGTCAGGCCGTTTCGTTCCCGCTCAAAGACTTCTTCCTGCGTAACAATGCCTGGCTGCTGATCACCTTAATCATCCTTTATAAGCTGGGTGATGCTTTTGCTGCGTCGCTCACCACCACCTTCCTGATTCGCGGCGTGGGTTTCAGCGCCGGCGATGTCGGACTGGTGAATAAAACGCTGGGATTGCTGGCAACCATCATTGGTGCGCTGTACGGCGGTGTGCTGATGCAACGCCTGAGTCTGTTCCGTGCCCTGATGATTTTCGGCATTCTTCAGGCCGTTTCCAACTTCGCTTACTGGCTATTGGCCGTGACGCCGCCTCATTTATGGAGCATGGCGAGCGCAGTGTTCATTGAAAATCTTTGCGGGGGGATGGGCACCGCCGCGTTTGTGGCGCTGCTGATGACATTGTGCAATAAGTCGTTTTCCGCAACACAGTTCGCGCTGCTCTCTGCCCTTTCCGCCGTCGGGCGTGTTTACGTCGGACCCGCAGCGGGATGGCTGGTCGAGCTGTGGGGCTGGCCGACCTTCTATGCTTTCACCGTGTTTGCAGGCGTGCCCGGTTTATTGCTGCTGTGGATTAGCCGCAGCACCCTGCAAGCCATTCAGCAGAGCGGGGAGTTTATGATACGAACCCGCTGGTCGCAGGGCTATCGCTGGACAGTGCGTCTGTTCAGCTTCGGAAGTGGCCTGCTGGCACTCTGGTTGGTGATGCTAGCACTGAATGCAGCGGGGATCTGGCATGTCAATGCGCTGCTGACACCGCTTTTTGAGATGGGCATGGCACTGGCGCTGGTGGCCGTGGCGCTAGGTGTGATTCTGGATTGTGTGGCGTTAAGAAAAATGCCGGGAAAAAATCTGAGTTAAGTAATGATATTTTGCCAGCGGCTAAATATTTGGCTAAAAAAATAACAACGAACTCATTTTAACGAATAGCATTTTTTTCATCGCGAAAAAGAAACATTAAATTAACAACCCTGGATTATATTTAAATCCGGTGCGCAATTACTTTGTAGAAAAGTCATCACCCAAATGCTACACAATTGTTAAATAAATGGGCATTAATAGTACGGTTTATGCTTTCCCTGATTTTTCTGCGGTTTCTATCATTGTTTTTTGTTATATTGACGCCAACTGCTTGTCGCAATTAATAATTTGTCACCCTGCGCAACATCTGTGACACCCTTAGCAAAAGGTGTCAACAGCCTTCTGACACATCCTTAAGCTGGTTTACACTGCATAAACCTTCCCGTAAAATGCGCGCACACTTAAACGACAATAGAGCCCTTTGTCATTGAGGTCGTTAAATGAGACTCAGGAAATACAATAAAAGTTTGGGGATTTTGTCATTAATTGCAGGCGCTGTATTACTCAGTGGCTGCGATAGTGCGTTGTTAAATCCCAAAGGACAGATTGCACTGGAGCAACGTTCGCTGATTCTGACAGCTTTTGGCTTGATGATGATCGTGGTTATCCCGGCAGTCTTCATGGCAGTATTCTTTGCCTGGAAATATCGGGCAACTAATACTAATGCGACTTATAGCCCTAACTGGTCACACTCTAACAAAGTGGAAGCCGTGGTCTGGACGATTCCAATCCTGATCATTATCTTCCTCGGCGTGCTGACCTGGAAATCAACCCACGCACTTGAGCCAAGCAAACCGCTGGTCTCTGATGTGAAGCCGGTTGAGATCGATGTGGTTGCGCTGGACTGGAAATGGCTGTTTATCTACCCGGAACAGGGTATTGCAACCGTGAACCAGATTGCCTTCCCGGCAAATACTCCGGTGAACTTCAAGATCACCTCCAACTCCGTAATGAACTCCTTCTTTATTCCTACGCTCGGTAGCCAGATCTACGCCATGGCGGGCATGCAGACTAAACTGCACCTGATCGCCAATGAGCCAGGAACATTCGACGGTATCTCTGCGAACTTCAGTGGTCGCGGTTTCTCTGGCATGAAGTTCAAAGCCATTGCAACCAAAGACGATGCGGAATTCCAGCAGTGGGTGGCTAAAGTTAAAGCAGCACCTAACGCGCTGACCACCATGGATGATTTCGAGAAACTGGCTGCGCCAAGCGAAAATCACCCGGTGGAATATTTCTCAACTGCGAATCCAGAACTGTTCAAGCAGGTTATTGATAAGTTCATGATGAGCCACGGGAAGATGGACATGCCAGAGCACAAAGGCATGGACATGAATCACGCCGCTGCTGCGGGAGCCGAGGAATAATACGATGTTCGGAAAATTAACACTGGATGCAGTGCCATACCACGAACCCATTATCGTGGTAACGGTAGCCGCAATCATCTTAGGTGGTCTGGCACTGGTTGCCGCGATTACTTATTTTGGTAAGTGGCAATACCTGTGGTCAGAATGGTTCACCTCCATTGACCACAAAAAACTGGGTATCATGTACATCATCATGGCTTTCGTCATGCTGCTGCGCGGCTTTGCCGATGCAGTAATGATGCGTACCCAACAAGTGATGGCTTCCGCAGGCGAAGCCGGCATATTACCACCGCACCACTACGACCAGATCTTCACCGCGCACGGCGTGATCATGATCTTCTTCGTGGCGATGCCTTTCGTGGTAGGTCTGATGAACATCGCGGTACCGCTGCAAATCGGTGCACGTGACGTTGCCTTCCCGTTCCTGAACAACCTGAGCTTCTGGTTTACCGCGATCGGTGTGATCCTGGTGAACATTTCTCTGGGTGTGGGCGAGTTCGCACAGACTGGCTGGTTGGCTTATCCACCGCTTTCGGGCGCGGAATACAGTCCTGGCGTCGGGGTCGATTATTGGATCTGGAGTCTCCAGCTATCCGGTATCGGTACGACACTGACCGGTATCAACTTCTTCGTGACCATTCTGAAGATGCGTGCACCGGGTATGGACCTGTTCAAGATGCCAGTATTCACCTGGGCATCACTGTGTACCAACGTCCTGATCATCGCTGCGTTCCCGGTTCTGACCGTCACGCTGGCACTGTTGACGCTTGACCGTTACCTCGGCTTCCATTTCTTCACCAATGAAATGGGCGGTAACATGATGATGTACGTCAACCTGATTTGGGTCTGGGGTCACCCGGAAGTATACATCCTCGTTCTGCCGGTATTCGGTGTGTTCGCGGAAGTCACTGCAACCTTCTCCAAAAAGCGTCTGTTCGGTTACACCTCTCTGGTGTGGGCGACCATCGCAATTACCGTTCTGTCGTTCATCGTTTGGCTGCACCACTTCTTCACCATGGGTGCCGGCGCCAACGTTAACGCCTTCTTCGGTATTATGACGATGATCATCGCCATTCCGACCGGCGTGAAAATCTTCAACTGGCTGTTCACCATGTATCAGGGTCGCGTTGAGTTCCACTCAGCGATGCTGTGGACAATCGGCTTCCTGGTCACCTTCTCTATTGGTGGTATGACCGGTGTTCTGCTGGCCGTTCCAGGTGCGGACTTCATTCTGCACAACAGCTTGTTCCTGATTGCACACTTCCATAACGTGATTATCGGTGGTGTGGTGTTCGGTTGTATGGCTGGCGTGACCTACTGGTTCCCGAAAGCATTCGGCTTCACCCTGAACGAAAAATGGGGTATCCGTGCATTCTGGTTCTGGATCATTGGTTTCTTCGTTGCCTTCATGCCGCTGTACGCACTGGGCTTCATGGGTATGACCCGTCGTATCAGCCAGGACATCGATCCTCAGTTCCACTCACTGCTGGTTGTTGCAGCAGGCGGTGCGGCACTGATTGCATGCGGTATCCTGTGCCAGCTGACTCAGTTCTACGTTTCTGTGCGTGACCGCGACCAGAACCGCGATCTGACCGGTGACCCGTGGGGTGGTCGTACGCTGGAGTGGGCAACCTCTTCACCGCCTCCGTTCTATAACTTTGCTGTTATCCCTGAAATCCACGAGCGCGATGCGTTCTGGGAAATGAAAGAGAAAGGCGAAGCCTATAAGCAACCAGAAAAATATGAAGAAATTCATATGCCGAAAAACAGCGGCGCAGCCCTGATTATCGCAGCCTTCATGACCGTGTTTGGTTTCGCGATGATCTGGCACATCTGGTGGCTGGCTGGCCTTACCTTCCTGGCCACAATTGTGACCTGGATTGTGAAGAGCTTCGATGAAGACGTGGATTACTACGTTCCGGTTGCTGAAGTCGAGCAGATCGAGAAGAAGCACTTTGACGAAATCAGCAAAGCAGGTCTGAAATAATGTCAACTGAAACTGCAAAACACCACCACGACGCCCATGCGGAGCATGGGCATCACGATGCAGGAGCCAATAAAGTCTTTGGCTTCTGGATCTACCTGATGAGTGACTGCATTATCTTCGCAACCCTGTTTGCGACCTATGCAGTTATGGTCAATAACACTGCCGGTGGTCCGGCAGGTAAAGACATCTTTGAACTGCCGTTTGTGCTGGTTGAAACCGCGCTGCTGCTGCTCAGCTCCATTACTTATGGAATGGCAGTGATCGCGATGAACAACCAGAACAAAGGTTCAGTCATCAGCTGGTTGGCTCTGACCTTCCTGTTTGGTGCTGGATTCATCGGCATGGAAATCTATGAATTCCATCACCTGATCCTGGAAGGCTTCGGTCCTGACCGCAGTGGTTTCCTGTCCGCGTTCTTTACGCTGGTCGGTACCCACGGTCTGCACGTGACTTCAGGCCTGATCTGGATGGCAGTGATGATGTTCCAGATTTCTAAACGTGGTCTGACTGCAACCAACCGCACCCGCATCATGTGCCTGAGCTTGTTCTGGCACTTCCTGGATGTGGTTTGGATCTGCGTATTCACCGTTGTCTATCTGATGGGAGCCATGTAATGAGTCATTCAGTTAACGAACATGGCGCTTCTCACGGTAGCGTGAAGTCTTACATGATCGGCTTCATCCTCTCTATCATCCTGACCGGTATTCCGTTCTGGATGGTAATGGATGGCGGCGCATCACACGGCACGATTCTGGGTGTGGTTCTGGTGTGTGCGGTGGTTCAGGTGTTAGTGCACCTGGTCTACTTCCTGCACTTAGACAGCAAGTCAGAGGGTGGCTGGAACATGGTGGCGATTGTCTTCTCAGCACTCATTATTTTGATTGTTGTTGTCGGCTCACTGTGGATCATGTGGAACCTCAACTACAACATGATGGCCGACTAAAGAGTCACACGTAATGATTAAGCAATACCTGCAAGTAACAAAACCAGGAATTATTTTCGGCAACTTAATTTCTGTGATCGGTGGATTCTTGCTGGCTTCGAAAGGCAGCATTGATTACCCCCTGTTTCTCTATTCACTGGTGGGCGTTTCGCTGGTTGTCGCATCGGGTTGTGTATTCAACAACGTGATTGACCGCGATATCGATATCAAAATGGAGAGAACGCGGAACCGTGTTCTGGTCAAAGGCCTGATCTCGGCGAAAGTAAGCCTGGTTTATGCAACCGCATTGGGTATTGCTGGCTTTGCGTTGCTGTATTTCGGCGCTAACCCGCTGGCCATGTGGCTGGCGGTGATGGGCTTCGTTGTCTATGTGGGCATTTATAGCCTGTATATGAAACGCAACTCCGTGTATGGCACGCTGATCGGTAGCCTCTCTGGTGCAGCACCGCCAGTGATTGGCTACTGCGCAGTGACCAACCAGTTTGATGCTGGCGCCCTGATCTTATTGGCTATCTTTAGCCTGTGGCAGATGCCGCACTCGTACGCGATTGCGATTTTCCGCTTCAAAGATTATCAGGCGGCTAACATCCCGGTTCTGCCTGTCGTGAAAGGTATCTCGGTAGCCAAAAATCATATTACGCTATACATCCTGGCGTTCATGATTGCTACGCTGATGCTGACACTCGGCGGTTACGCGGGTTACAAGTATCTGGTGGTCGCCGCGGCAGTGAGTGTGTGGTGGTTGGGCATGGCGCTTTCAGGTTACAAAACCTCAAACGATAAAGTTTGGGCGCGTAAACTGTTTGTGTTCTCGATTGTCGCTATCACAGCATTGAGCGTGATGATGTCGGTTGATTTTATGACGCCGGCCTCTAAAGACCTGCTGACTTACGTCTGGTAATACAGCTCCGCAACACCAGAAAGGGCGCGAATTTCGCGCCCTTTCTTTTTGTTACCACTGCTTAACAACAATTGTTTTACCCGCCCTGCCCTGCTCCCTAAAATGAGAGCTAAATGCCCGAAATAATTCGAGATGCAGGAAGGCGGCAAGTGCATGAATCCCTGGGAGCTGACTAACGTAAGTGACCTGGGTGAACGTGCGCAGCCAACGCATCTGCGGCTTGAAGTATAAAGGGCATAAACTTACAGAGGTTGGAATGAACGACAATAAAATGACGCCAGTAGAGCTTCGGGCTACATGGGGTTTAGGCACAGTTTTTTCCCTGCGCATGCTGGGAATGTTTATGGTCCTGCCGGTACTCACTACGTACGGTATGGCGTTGCAGGGAGCCAGTGAAACCTTAATTGGTCTGGCAATTGGCATCTATGGTCTGGCGCAAGCCGTATTCCAGATTCCGTTTGGTCTGCTGTCCGATCGCGTCGGTCGCAAACCGCTCATTGTTGGCGGGCTGTTAGTGTTCGTGCTGGGCAGTATTATCGCAGCGATGACCACCTCAATCTGGGGCGTGATCCTGGGTCGTGCTTTACAAGGCTCTGGCGCAATTGCCGCTGCCGTGATGGCGCTACTCTCAGATCTCACTCGCGAACAAAACCGCACTAAAGCAATGGCGTTTATTGGTATCAGTTTCGGTGTGACCTTTGCTATTGCGATGGTGGTAGGCCCAATTGTCACCCATGCTCTGGGTTTGCATGCACTGTTCTGGATGATCGCTATTCTGGCCTCGCTGGGCATTGTTATCACGCTATTGGTGGTGCCGAGCGCACCGAATCACGTGCTTAACCGTGAGTCCGGCATGGTAAAAGCCAGCATTCGTGAAGTGTTAGCCAACCCTAAACTCCTGAAATTAAACATCGGTATTCTTTGCCTGCATATCCTGCTGATGTCGAGTTTTGTGGCTTTGCCAGGCCAGTTTGAACAAGCGGGCTTCCCGGCATCTGAACACTGGAAAGTCTATCTGGTCACCATGCTGGTCGCTTTCGTTCTGGTGGTGCCTTTCATCATCTATGCCGAAGTGAAACGCCGCATGAAGCGCGTTTTTGTTACCTGCGTGGCACTGATCATTATCGCGGAAATCGTACTGTGGGGTGCGGCTGGTCATTTCTGGACGCTGGTGATTGGCGTGCAGCTATTCTTCCTCGCCTTCAACCTGATGGAAGCTATTCTGCCTTCGCTGATCAGTAAAGAATCACCGCCGGGCTACAAAGGCACAGCGATGGGCATTTACTCCACCAGCCAGTTCATTGGCGTGGCGATTGGCGGCAGCATGGGCGGTTGGATCTTCGGTCACTTTGATGCGCAGACGGTGTTTCTGGTGGGTGCGATTGTCGCGGCAGCCTGGTTGTTTGTGGCGATGTCGATGCAGGAGCCGCCTTACGTCAGCAGCCTGCGCATGGTGCTCAGTGATGCCGTATTAGCGGTGCCTAACCTTGAGAAGCGTTTAAAAGCGCAGCCGGGTGTCTCTTCAGTATTTATCGTGCCGGAAGAGAAAAGTGCTTACATCAAGATCGACAGTAAAGTGACGAGCCGCGTCGAAATCGAAGCGCTGCTCGCCAGCTGTTAGTTAGTAGTCACACACTCTGTGGCGGCGCGATTAACCGCACCGCCACAAACCATCACGCTAATTAAAGCGACATATCCACCACGATACGCCCTTCAATTTTTCCCGCATGCATACGCGCAAAAATGTCGTTAATGTTGGTCAGCGGTTCAACCGCCACGTTGGCTTTCACTTTATGACGACCGGCGAAATCCAACGCTTCCTGGAGATCTTTACGCGTGCCCACAATTGAACCGCGCACCGTAATCCCGTCCAGCACCATATCGAAAATCGACAAATCAAATTTGCCCGGTGGCAGACCGTTCAGCACCATGGTGCCGCCACGGCGCATGGTGCCAATCGCCTGCTCAAACGCTTTCGGTGATACGGCCGTAACCAGCACGCCATGCGCACCACCAAAACTTTCCTGGAACACTTTTGCGGGATCGACGTTCTTCGCATTCGCTACCACACTGGCACCAAGACGTTTAGCAAACGCCAGTTTCTCATCGTCAATATCCACCGCAGCCACATTCAGTCCCATCGCCACCGCGTACTGCACCGCCATATGACCTAAACCTCCAATACCGGACACCACTACCCAATCGCCTGGCTTGGTATCGGTCATTTTCAGGCCTTTGTACACCGTCACGCCGGCACACAGAATTGGTGCGATTTCGTTGTAATCGATGTTTTCCGGAATGATGCCGACATAATTCGCATCCGCGAGGCAATATTCTGCGAAACTGCCGTTCACCGAATAACCGGCATTCTGCTGTGACAGGCACAGCGTTTCCCAACTATCCAGACAGTGCTCGCAGTGGCCACATGCGGAATAGAGCCACGGCACGCCCACACGATCGCCCAATTTCAAATGCTTCACACCTTCACCGATCGCCACCACCTGCCCCACGCCCTCGTGGCCGGGAATAAACGGGGGATTGGGCTTAATCGGCCAGTCGCCTTCGGCGGCATGTAAGTCGGTATGGCACACGCCGGTCGCGGCGATTTTCACCAGAATCTGGCCCGGTCCCACTTGCGGTACTGGCACCTGCTCAATCACTAACGGTTCACCAAAGGCTTTAACAACGGCGGCTTTCATGGTGGTTTTGATTTGCATATTCATCTTTCACTCTCCATTTGATCGGATGCAGACTCAGAACAGGCCCAAAGGGGCGGTGCCATAGCTGACCAGCAGGTTTTTGGTTTGTTGGTAGGCGCTAAGCGCCATCTTGTGCGTCTCGCGTCCCACGCCCGATTGCTTGTAGCCACCGAAAGCCGCGTGTGCGGGATAGATGTGATAGCAGTTGGTCCAGACACGACCGGCTTTGATGCCACGTCCCATGCGATACGCCAGATTGGTATCACGCGTCCACACGCCCGCCCCGAGACCAAACTGGGTTTCGTTGGCAATCGACAAGGCTTCCGCTTCATCTTTAAAGGTGGTGATGCCGATAACCGGCCCAAAAATCTCTTCCTGGAAACACCGCATCTGGTTGCTGCCTTTAATCAGGGTTGGCTGGATATAGAATCCGTTATCCAGTTCGGCAGCGACGCTGGCGCGATCGCCTCCGGTTAGAATTTGCCCCCCTTCGTCGCGCGCGATGTTGATGTAAGACAGGATTTTGTCGAATTGCTGACGGGAAGCCTGAGCACCGATCATGGTGTCGGTATCCAGCGGATCGCCCCGGCGGATGTTTGCCACTTTCTCCATCACCCGCGCCATAAACGGCTCATAGATCGATTCATGGATCAACGCACGTGATGGGCAAGTACAGACCTCGCCCTGGTTGAAGAAACCGAGCACCAGCCCTTCCACCGCTTTTTCGATAAAGTCCGATTCACCCTCCATCACATCGGCAAAGTAGATGTTCGGCGACTTGCCGCCCAGCTCAACGGTACACGGAATGATGTTTTCAGCCGCGCACGCCATAATATGACGGCCCACTGGCGTAGAACCGGTGAACGCGATTTTGGCGATACGCTTGCTGGTGGCCAGCGCTTCACCGGCTTCACGGCCAAAGCCCTGCACCACGTTAAGCACGCCGGCCGGGAACAGATCGCCGATCAGCTCCATCAGCAAGGTGATCGCCAGCGGGGTTTGCTCAGCCGGTTTCAGCACCACGCAGTTACCCGCCGCCAGCGCCGGAGCCAGTTTCCATGCGGCCATTAACAGCGGGAAGTTCCACGGGATGATCTGCCCGACCACGCCCAGCGGTTCATGGAAGTGATAGGCAACGGTGGTTTCATCAATCTCAGCGGTGCTGCCTTCCTGCGCACGCAGACAACCGGCGAAGTAGCGGAAGTGATCCACCGCCAGCGGTAGATCGGCGTTGAGGGTTTCACGGATCGGCTTGCCGTTGTCCCAGCTCTCCGCCACAGACAACATTTCGAGGTTTTGTTCAATGCAGTCGGCCACCTGCAGCAGCAGATTGGCCCGATGTTGCACGCTGGTTTTTCCCCAGGCGTCAGCGGCCTGATGAGCAGCGTCCAGTGCTAAATCGATATCCCGCGCGTCAGAACGCGGAAACTGCGCAATATCGCTGCCATCAACAGGCGAGGTGTTCGTAAAATACTGGCCGCTGAGCGGCTCTGTGAATTTGCCCGCAATAAAATTGCCGTAGGTCGCTTTAAAAGTGACCAAAGCGCCGGGCGTGCCGGGATGTGCATAACGCATCGCAAACTCCTTCGTGTAGGGTCGTTTATTGTTAGCTGGCAGCGGCAACCTGTGGGTCAACAGATTGAACAGCCCGCTGCCGTACATACCTATTGCAGCGGGCGTGCCAGTTTTTTTCAGCTTGCGAATTTTCTAAAAATCGTTTTATCTATCATCGATTTATAAAACAAATAGCCCTTTTAAACGCACGGGTTCTGCCACCAAAATCTTCATCTGTGTTGCGTATCGCAACACCGCAGAAACCAAGCCGCTACAATGCTGCAACACTTTCGCTTAGGCATGAGGTTACCAATGCAGGGAAATTCAGCCGCGTCTGCCGTTAATACCAACCCGCTTTTGAGCGACTCCTGGTTTCGTAGCCAGCTGTATGGTCTCGACCGCACCGCCGATGATTTTCCTCGCGTCCGCCAGGGTGAGCTGGCTGATGTGCTGGCCAGTAATGCCGGGCTGCAACAATTCGCCCAACCGGTGATCAAACAGCTGGCGCAGAAACTGGCGGAAAAACAATCCGTAGTGATTCTTTCTGATGCCACCGGACTGGTACTGAATACCTTTGGCGACATGCAATCGATGGAGAAAGCGCAGCGATTCGCCCTCGCCCCTGGCAATTTGTGGAGCGAATGCGGGCGCGGCACCAATGCGATTGGCACCGCGCTAGCGATTGACGATGGCTGTGAAATTGAAGGCCAGCAACATTTTCTCACCTTGAATCAGGGGCTCTACTGCGCCGCCATGCCGTTGCAAATGCCCAACGGTCAGATTGCGGGCGTGCTGGATATCTCTGGCCCAGCGCACTTCCCGCATCCGCAAACGTTTCAATGGGTCAAAGCCGCCGCTAAACAGATCGAGTATTTGTGGGTTAAGCAAAGCCTGCATCCCCAACAATGGTTGATGAGCCTGCACGTTGAGCCGCACGGCATTGATACCAGTGATGAGTTGCTGCTGGTGTTCTCCGATAATGTGCTCACCGCCGCAAACCGCCTGGCGATGCGTGAACTCAATCTCAACACAGGGCAGTTGGGCACCCTGACATTCCAGCAGCTGTTTGATCAGCTCGAACAGCAGGCCAACACCATTCCTTTACCGATTCATTTTGCACAACAGCGCTACTACTTCCGCCTGCGCGCTCCGCACCGCACCCACTTTGCTACGCCAAGTGAACCCAGCGTGGATCTTCCCTTCTCACTGGGTCGCGATGGCGAGAAAATGGTGCGTCTGATGAATGCCGGTGTGTCGTTGTGCATTCACGGTGAAACCGGCAGCGGTAAAGAGTATGTCAGCCGTGCGCTGCATCAGCAGAGTCGCTGGCGTGAGGGCAAATTTGTCGCCATCAACTGTGCTGCCATTCCGGAAACGTTGATTGAATCCGAGCTATTTGGTTATCAGCCTGGCGCCTTTACCGGAGCCAGCAAAAATGGCTACATCGGCAAAATCCGCGAGGCGGATGGTGGCGTGCTGTTTCTTGATGAAATTGGAGATATGCCGCTGGCGCTACAAACCCGTTTGCTGCGCGTGCTGCAAGAAAAAGAGGTCGCGCCGCTCGGTTCCAGTCGCAGTTGGCCGGTGAATTTTGCCGTGATCTGCGCAACACACCGTGATTTGGCGCAGCGTGTGGCCGAGGGCGAGTTCCGCGAGGATCTTCTCTATCGCTTGCAGGAATTTTCCATGACCATCCCGCCGTTGCGTGCCTGGCCTGATATCGAAGACTTTATTGGTCGGTTGTGGATTGAGCTGGGCGGCGCAGATCGCGATATCCAGCTTTCTCCCGCCTTGCTGGCATCGCTGGCACAATTGCCATGGCCGGGCAACGTGCGGCAATTACGCAGTCTGTTGCGCGTGCTGCTGGCGTTGGCGGACGAAGGGGAAGAAGTCACTGATGTGCATTTGCCAGCCGAATATCGTCGAGCAGCGGCGGTGCCAGCGGAAGATAAGCAGAGCCATGATGAGCGGCTGATTAGCGAAACGCTCCAACGCTTCAATGGCAATATCAGTAAAACGGCGGAGGCATTAGGTGTCGCGCGCAGCACGCTCTATCGTCGTGCCGCACGCGACAAACGCGATTAGTCGCGGAAGTTCTTGAACTGGAAGGGCTGACCAAGGTTGCCACCGCGCACCAGCGCCATTGCACCCTGCAAATCGTCGCGTGATTTACCGGTCACGCGCAGCTCTTCACCCTGAATCTGCGTTTGCACTTTCAGCTTGCTGTCTTTAATCAGCTTCACCAGCTTTTTAGCGATATCGCTTTCGATACCCTTTTTCAGCTTGGCTTCTACGCTCCAGCTTTTACCGCTGTGAATGATCTCTTCTGGCACTTCAATCGCTGCGCCTTCAATGCCGCGTTTCAGCAGCTTTTCACGCAAAATATCCACCAGCTGTTTAACCTGGAAATCAGATTCGCTGGTGATTTTGATGGTCTCATTCTTTTCGTTAAGCTCAATGCTGGCGCTCACGTTGCGGAAATCGAAACGGGTTGAGATTTCACGGCTGGCATTCTCCACCGCATTACGCACTTCCGGCAGTTCGACTTCGGAAACGATATCGAAAGATGGCATCTTTTCTTCTCCTGATACTAAAGTGACATGCATAATACGCGTCTTATGGCGCTAATTAAACACGATACGCGGAAAGCTATACTTAACGATGTCGTGAAATTGAGAACCCGTCAGCGGGAGGCAAAATGAAAATTACCGTGTTGGGTTGTGGCGCCCTGGGTCAAATTTGGCTCGCCGCGCTCGCACGTCAGGGACATGAGGTTCAGGGCTGGTTGCGCGTGCCGCAGCCCTATTGCTCGGTGAACGTGATTGACCCGCAAGGACAAGTCAGCAATCACACGTTTATCGCCAACGATCCGCTGTTTCTTGCCGAAAGCCAGCTGTTGCTGGTGACACTAAAAGCGCCACAGGTTTCCCCGGCGGTCAAAAACCTGCAAAGCATCCTGCCTGCTCATGCTGCCATTTTGTTATTGCACAATGGCATGGGCACGCTGGAAGAGCTGAAGGAGTTGCAGCAACCGCTGCTGCGCGGCATTACCACCCACGCGGCGATGCGCGATGGCACGGTGATCAAACACGTTGCGCAGGGCATCACACATATCGGTCCCACCGGACGTGAAAGTGCCGCGATGAGCGATATCGCCGATATCCTGCATCAGGCGCTGCCGGACGTGGCCTGGCATGACAATATTGCTTCTGCCAGCTGGCGCAAACTGGCGGTGAACTGCGTGATTAATCCGCTTACCGTTGAACACGATTGCCAGAACGGTGCCCTGCGCGC
Source organism: Pantoea sp. USMM079 (assembly GCF_037153115.1). Taxonomy (NCBI): domain Bacteria; kingdom Pseudomonadati; phylum Pseudomonadota; class Gammaproteobacteria; order Enterobacterales; family Erwiniaceae; genus Pantoea; species Pantoea sp. USMM079. The sequence goes on along the minus strand of NZ_JBBCKX010000027.1, from coordinate 6,878 downwards.
CTGGCCGCAGCAGATTGCCACGCTGTGTGAAGAGATTGCCTGGGTGATGGAGCGTGAAGGCCAGCACATTGCGGTCGATAACCTGCGCGACATCATTTATGACGTCATCGACAGCACCGCAGCGAATACCTCCTCAATGTTGCAGGATGTGCGCGCTCAGCGCCTGACAGAAATTGACTACATCACCGGCTACCTGCTGCGCCGCGCTCGCGCGCAGGGCATTGCGCTGCCGGAGAACACCCGTTTGTACGATCTGATTAAACGCAAGGAGTCCCAATATGAGCGCGACCGCATCGGTTCTGGTTTGCCTGGCACATGGCAGTGAAGAGATTGAAGCTGTCACCACTATCGACCTGCTGGTCCGCGCGGGCTTAAGCGTCACCACCGCCAGTGTCGAAAGCGATGGCACGCGCGAGATCGTCTGCTCACGCGGCGTGCGCCTGTTGGCCGATGCGCCACTGGTTGAGGTGGCGGATAACGATTATGACGCCGTGGTGCTGCCCGGTGGCCTCAAGGGCGCAGAGACCTTCAGTGACAGCCCACTGCTGGTGGAAACCGTACGCCAGTTTCATCTGGCAGGGAAAATCGTTGCCGCGATTTGTGCCGCACCTGGCACGGTGCTGATTCCGCACGATCTGTTCCCGGTGGGCAATATGACCGGCTTTCCTGGCTTGCGCGACACCATCCCTGACAAACACTGGATGGATCGCCGTGTGGTATGGGATCCGCGCGTCAACCTGCTATCCAGCCAGGGTCCAGGCACTTCGATTGATTTTGCACTGAAGCTGATTGATCTGCTGGTGGATAAAGAGAAAGCGCGTGAAGTGGCGTCACAGTTGGTATTAGCGGCGGGGATTTATAACTATCAGGAATTTGAAGAGCGTGAATAACCGCATTGTCATGCAGTAGAAAGCACTTAACGGTAGCGGCGCAATGTATTGCGCATGTCACAGTGGCAAGGTGCCGAGTGTGACACGCGCGATGAATCACGCCGTTACCAGGTTATCGCCGTTACGGACGATAGACCTTCACGTTTTTAAAGCCTTGCTCATGCAGATACAACGCCTGTAAACGGCTCATCACGCCGCGATCGCAATACAGCAGCCAGGTTTTGTTCTGATCCAAATCGCCAAACTGTGTGCTCAATTTGTAGAACGGTAGAGATTTCACATCCACGCCTTCCAGCGCCAGCGGTGATGCCTCTTGCTCATCCACAGAGCGGATATCCAGCACCACATCATCTGCGGTGAACGAGACCACCGTCTCCACTTCCACCACTTCTTCCTGTGCTTTCTCCGCGATTTCACGGATATCGACGTTGCTGGCTTCCTGCACCATACGAGTGAGGATCTCGAAATCGAAGTTTTGCTCTTCTGCTTCGATCTTCGCCTTCACCGCTTTCACCGTTGGGCTTTTCGAAATCACACCGCAGTATTCCGGCATGGTTTTGGCGAAATCTTCGGTGCCGATATGGCGCGCCAAATCGATGATGTGCTCTTTATCATGCGAGATCAGCGGACGCAGGATCAGGGTATCCGAGGCGTTATCAATCAGACGCAGGTTGGTCAGTGTCTGGCTCGATACCTGGCCCAGCGCTTCACCGGTCACCAGCGCCTGAACGCCGTAGCGCTCAGCGACCATCGACGCTGCACGCACCATCATGCGTTTCAGCACCACGCCCATCTGGCCGTCGTCCACTTTCTCTAAGATCTCGCCCACCACCGGCTCGAAGTTGATCGCCACAAAGCGCACGCGATGCGAACGACCATAACGCTGCCACAGATAATGCGCGACCTGACGCACGCCGATTTCATGCGCGGCACCGCCGAGATTGAAGAAGCAGTAGTGCACGCGGCAACCACGACGCATCAACATATAACTGGAGACGCCGGAGTCGAAGCCGCCAGAAATCAGCGACAACACATCTTCTTGCGTTCCGATGGGGAAACCACCCAGCCCTTCATAACGGCCGGTGATCAGCAGCAGACGATCGTCTTCGATCTCAAGGTTGACCGTCACATCAGGATTTTTCAATTGCACGCGTGCAGTCTCAATGTGCTGATTGAGACCGCCACCCACGTAACGCTCAACCTCAATCGAGCTGAAGCTGTGTTTGCCACGACGCTTCACGCGCACGCAGAAACTTTTCCCTTCCAGACGTTCGCGATTCAGTGCCAGCGTCTGCTCGAAGATATCGTGCATATCGGTGTAAGGCTGATCCTCAACCTCCAGTACATGGTGAATACCGGGGATGCGCGTCAGTTCATCAATAACGACGGTACGCAGTGCTTCTTTTTTAGCGCGAACTTCAATATGGTCCCAGTGACGCACCACGGCGATTTCGTCGTCGACAGTACGCAGGGTATTGCGGATGTTACCGGTCAGGATCTTGATAAAGCGCAGACGCACCGACTGACTTTTGATGGTGATTTCAGGGAAGAGCTTAATGATAAACTTCATGGCGACACAGCTTCGTTGGGCAAATAAGTGCTAAAACCATCGGCACTTAACTGGTAAAATCATATAATTACGGGTAACGCAGAGGCGCCCGCATCCGAGGCGCAAAAGTATACCACCTTTGTCAGATGACCGCTTCTGCAACCGCAATCACATTCATTATTTTGCTAATTAATCCTCGTCGGCTACCATGACCGATTGCAAGATGATTCCTAACCTGTGAGTCGACACTGATTATGCCGAAAAAAGCCGAAGCGCCAGCCAGTTTTGAAAGCGCATTACAGCAGCTGGAACAAATCGTCAGCCGTCTGGAAAGTGGTGAACTGCCGCTGGAAGAAGCACTGAACGAATTTGAACGCGGCGTACAGCTGGCACGCACCGGTCAGCAAACCCTGCAGCAGGCTGAACAGCGCGTGCAGATCCTGCTCAGCGATGACAAAGATGCCGCGCTCGCCCCGTTCACGCCGGAAAATGACTGATGGATTTCGCCAAATTACTCAACGCGTATCACGAACGCGTCAATCTGGCGTTGACACGCTTAATAGATCCACTTCCTTTTCAGAGTTCTCCTCTGGTGCAATCCATGCAATATGGGGCACTATTGGGCGGTAAGCGTCTGCGTCCATTTTTGGTTTACGCCACGGGCGAGATGTTAAAGGCCGATGCGGCCAGCCTGGATGCTCCGGCCGCTGCCGTAGAGTGCATTCATGCTTACTCTCTGATTCATGATGATCTGCCCGCGATGGATGACGATGCGTTACGTCGCGGACAGCCAACCTGCCATATTAAATATGGTGAAGACACAGCAATTCTCGCTGGTGATGCGTTGCAAACCCTGGCGTTTTCGATTCTGGCCGATGAGCCGATGCCCGGCGTCAGCCCGCAAGATCGCATTGCGATGATCTCCGAACTGGCTCAGGCCAGCGGTGTGGCAGGCATGTGCGGTGGCCAGGCGCTGGATCTCGCCGCAGAAGGCAAGCACATCGACCTCGCCCAGCTCGAGCAGATTCATCGTCATAAAACTGGCGCTTTGATTCGCGCTGCAGTGCGTCTTGGCGCATTGACGGCGGGTGAACGTGGCCGTGCGGCACTTCCGGTCCTGGATACCTACGCCAACGCCATCGGACTGGCGTTCCAGGTGCAGGATGACATTCTTGATGTGGTGGGCGATACCGCGGTGCTGGGCAAAACTCAGGGCGCGGATCAGGCATTGGGTAAGAGCACTTATCCGGCGCTGATGGGACTGGATAATGCCCGCAGTAAAGCGTGGGATCTTTATCAGGAAGCACTGGGCGCGTTAGAGATTCTGGCGGCGCAGTCTTACAACACCACCGCATTACAAGCACTGGCAAGCTTCATAATTGAACGCGATAAATAACTTTCATAATGAGTCTCTGATGAGTTTTGATATTGCAAAATACCCGACACTGGCATTAGCGAGCACGGTTCAGGAATTACGTTTACTACCGAAAGAAAAACTTCCGGTACTGTGTGACGAGCTGCGTCAGTATCTGCTGGATAGCGTGAGCCGGTCTTCCGGCCACTTTGCTTCGGGTCTGGGCGTCGTCGAACTAACAGTCGCGCTGCATTATGTTTATAACACCCCGTTTGACCATCTGGTGTGGGACGTTGGTCATCAGGCCTATCCGCACAAAATTCTGACCGGACGCCGCAATCGTATCGGCACTATCCGCCAGAAGAATGGCCTGCATCCGTTCCCGTGGCGCGGCGAAAGTGAATACGACGTATTGAGCGTCGGTCACTCATCGACCTCGATCAGCGCCGGATTGGGCATGGCGGTTGCCGCTGAGCGTGAAGGCAAAGGGCGTCGTACCGCCTGTATTATTGGCGATGGCGCCATCACCGCAGGTATGGCGTTTGAAGCCATGAACCACGCAGGCGACATCAAACCTGACATGCTGGTGATCCTCAACGACAACGAGATGTCGATCTCGGAAAACGTTGGCGCACTCAATAATCGTCTGGCACAGATTCTCTCTGGCAAAACCTACTCACGCCTGCGCGAAGGCGGCAAGCGTGTATTGGGCGGACTGCCGCCGATCAAAGAGCTGGTGAAGCGCACCGAAGAGCACCTGAAAGGCATGGTGGTGCCGGGCACGCTGTTTGAAGAGCTGGGCTTTAACTACATTGGTCCGGTTGATGGCCACGATGTACTGACGCTGGTGAGCACGCTGAAGAATATGCGCGACCTGAAAGGCCCGCAGTTCCTGCACATCATGACCAAAAAGGGCAAAGGCTACGCGCCTGCCGAGCAAGACCCTATCGCCTGGCATGCGGTACCGAAGTTCGATCCGGCCAGCGGTTCCCTGCCGAAAAGCGCGCCGGGCCTGCCGAGCTACTCGAAGATTTTCGGTAGCTGGCTGAGTGAAATGGCGGCGGACGATCCGCGTTTAATGGCGGTGACGCCGGCGATGCGTGAAGGTTCTGGCATGGTCAGCTACTCTCGTGATTATCCGCAACAGTACTTTGACGTGGCGATTGCTGAACAGCATGCGGTGACCTTTGCTGCAGGTATGGCGATTGGCGGTTATAAGCCGGTGGTAGCGATTTATTCCACCTTCCTGCAGCGCGCTTACGATCAGCTGATTCACGATGTGGCGATCCAGAAACTACCGGTGCTGTTTGCTATCGATCGCGGCGGCATTGTTGGCGCTGATGGGCAAACGCATCAGGGCGCATTTGATATCGCCTTCCTGCGCTGTGTGCCCGAAATGGTGATCATGACGCCAAGTGACGAGAACGAATGCCGCCAGATGCTTTACACTGGCTATCACTATCAGGCGGGTCCAAGTGCAGTACGCTATCCGCGCGGCACTGGCACTGGTGCCACGCTGGAGCCGTTGGCCAGTCTGCCGCTGGGCAAAGGCATTGTGAAGCGCCGTGGTGAAAAGCTGGCGATCCTCAACTTCGGTACGCTGTTGCCTGAAGCACAGGCTGCCGCTGAAGCGCTGAACGCCACGCTGGTAGATATGCGTTTTGTGAAGCCACTGGATGAAGCCTTGATTGCCGAACTGTCCACCAGCCATGATTCTCTGGTGACGCTGGAAGAAGGCGCGATCAAAGGCGGAGCCGGTAGCGGCGTCAACGAATACGTGATGGCGAAACGTCTGCGTGTACACGTGCTGAACCTCGGCCTGCCAGATGAATTTATTCCGCAGGGCACGCAGGAAGAAGTTCGTCAGGATTATCAGCTGGATGCCGCCGGTATTCAGCAGCAAATCACTGACTGGCTGGCACAGTAATCCCCTCCCCGCTCCTGCTGCTATGCTTAGGGCATTCCTAACGCATAAGAGCAGGAGCTCCCATGAAAACCATTCGTTTAGGCCAAACCGACTTACAGGTTTCGCGTCTCTGTTTAGGCTGCATGACTTACGGCGATCCGATGCGCGGTAATCACGCATGGACCCTGCCCGAAGAGAGCAGTCGACCGCTGATCAAGCAAGCGCTGGACGCTGGCATTAACTTTTTCGACACCGCCAACAGCTACTCCGATGGCAGCAGTGAAGAGATTGTCGGGCGTGCGCTGAAAGATTTCGCCCAGCGCGATCAGGTTGTTGTCGCCACCAAAGTCTATTTCCCGCTCAGCAACCTTTCTCAGGGACTGTCACGCAAGAACATTCTGCAATCCATCGACGATAGCCTGACGCGTCTAGGCATGGAGTATGTCGACCTGCTGCAGATTCACCGCTGGGATTACGACACGCCGATCGAAGAGACGCTTGAGGCGCTGAATGAGGTGGTGAAATCGGGTAAAGCGCGCTACATCGGCGCTTCTTCGATGCATGCTGCACAGTTCGCTCAGGCGCTGGATCTGCAAAAGCAGAATGGCTGGGCACGTTTTGTCAGTATGCAGGATCAGTACAACCTGATTCAGCGTGAAGAAGAGAACGAGATGCACCCGCTGTGTGAACGTGAAGGTATCGCGGTGCTGCCGTGGAGCCCGCTGGCGCGCGGCAAGCTGACGCGTCCATGGGGCGAAACTACGGCGCGTTCGGTATCGGATAACGTGATGGAAAAACTCTATACCGGCACCGAAGAGAACGATGCGGCGATTGCAGAGCGTCTGGCGACCATTGCCGCTGATAAAGGCGTGACGCGTGCACAGGTGGCGCTGGCGTGGCTGCTGCATAAACCGGTGGTCACAGCCCCTATTATCGGTGCATCGCGCGAGCAGCAGTTTGCAGAGTTGGTTAAAGCAGTGGATGTGGAGCTGAGTTCAACGGATATCGCCGAGCTGGAGACGGTATATCAACCGCATCCGGTTGTAGGATTCGAGTAATGATTTAACAGCCCGCGTCCTTGTATCTTGAATCCTGCAGTAGGTGATGGTTAGCTACCTTCACCTGAAACAGGGTGAATCTGACGCGTCCATTAAGGTAAGACCTTGTCCCGCAGCTTAG
>NZ_JBBCKX010000026.1:0-77735 GCF_037153115.1 Pantoea sp. USMM079 | reverse complement strand
GACCTGGGGAGCCTCGCAAGAACTCAACATTTCGCCGCCCCGATGCACAGATACCAGTCGAGACGCAGGAAGCGCAAAAGCAACCGTGTCATCGGGGAAGAGATGTACAGAGTCAGAGTCAGAGTCATACAGCTGTGGGTTTGTGGGCTGACAGCTGTAGATTCTGAAAGGAGGTATGAAGTGGCTGGAAAATTAAGTAAGCAGCTCGTGACGCTCGCACGTCAGGGCGGAGGAAGTTTTAAAACAGTTTCTGATCGTTCAAAGATTGCCAGCCGCTTTTCGGAGCGACTGGCAACCCTTAATATTCAGATTCGGGACGTAAGCCATATTAAGACCAAACATATCGAAAACTATATCCGAAGCCGTCAGGTTGAAAATATATCGTCCAGAACGTTGCAAAATGAAATGGCCGCATTACGTTCAATCCTTTCACAGGGGGGGCGTAACGTTCTGGCTAACCCTGCGCATGAAAAGCTGAGTAATCAGGCGCTGAATATTTCTGGTGCCAGCAGGGAAGGGACTAAAGTCGCCATTTCTGATGAACGTCTTAAAGAAATTATATCGACCGTATCAGAAAAAGATCGTGGGATCGCTTTAGGCATTCAGCTGGCAAGATATATTGGTCTCAGGGCAGAAGAAACTGTTCAGTCAGCAAAGTCACTCAATACGTGGCGAAAAAGTTTGCTTTCCGGTGAAAATAATGTTCGCGTTGTATTCGGTTCTAAAGGAGGACGTCCACGTGATGCAACGATATTTGAAAGAGACAGGGTTATCGCTTTATTAAATGAGGCGGTTCGTTATGTGGATGATAATAACGGTAAGTTAATCGACAAGCCAACGCTTCACCAGGCGCTTGACCGCTATCATAATGTATTACGGGAAAGTGGAATGACGGGAATACATGCCCCGCACAGTCTCAGGTACGCTTATTCTCAGGACGCCGTAAATCATCATCTTGAAAATGGCATGACCCGGAAAGAAGCTGAGGCTTTAGTGTCGATGGATCTTGGACACGGTGATGGGCGCGGAGATTATGTTGCGCGTGTTTATAACCGCGTTGACGAAACCGGATAATAACGGGGTCTTGTAATTTTCCTCAAACAGGCGCTATTATTAAACCGCTTCTTACGTTGTCTTCGGACAACCACCAATGGTCAGTGGCTTGAGATGACCGCCTTCGGGTAGCTGCATTAACACTCCTGTAGCCTGAAAGGGAGAACACATCAGTGTGGTAAATCTGCTCGCCTTTGGAAGCAGATATCGTCAAACACGGCTCCTACTGCCTGGCGATGAAGGTTCATTCAACTATCCGGCTTCGGCCTTCGCTCTTCGGGGAAACATTCCCGACAGGGCAAATGTTTCCCTGTTTTTCAGGAGAAACTATGTCAATAACTCACTCGTTCCTGACTGAGCTGCGTATGCCTTTCGATATGGTTATTTCAGCTGCAACCCGTGTGCGTCTGAATACCCTCATATCACGGCTGCACTCAGAAGAACATCGTGGCTTTCTTCACCTTCCGGTCATTATGAGTTCTGTTCCCGCGTCTGGTTCGACGATCAACGTTATCACGCCATTGTCATGGCAAGAACGGTGATTAACGGTCAGCCGGGTGATGAATTCATTTTCAGCCGGCACGGTAAGCACTTCACTCACAATGCTGCTGCGAAATCCGCTCAGCTTGCCGCGTCTGATGCTGCGACCTTCCGGGCATTCACTGCTCAGAAGTAACGGCACAGTCGCATCAACCATACATTCGCTTTGCGAATGCCCATCGGGAAACATCTTCCCGACAGGGCAGGTGTTTCCCCCACTAACCGGAGAAACACCATGCAAACCCTTTCTTTACCCTCTTCCTTTTCCATAAAAGGCATTTTTACTGCGGCTTCCGTTGCGGCTGTATCCCTGTGGGATCGTGTCGCTGACGGCAACAGTAAAGATGAATGGATAACGAACCGCGCCGGCTCACTGAGCTTTAAGGTGCAGGTCCATCAGTTACCCTCTGGAAAATGGACGTCCGGCATACTTACGCGTTCCGGCACCTTTTACGGCAATCATCGCTTCAGTTCGCTGAAACATCCTGCTGATGAGTTTCGCTCGTACCGTCAGGCTCGCCGCTTCGCACTGAAGCTGGCAAACCAGCTCGCTACGTTACGTTTCGCTTACCAGTAAGGGGTTGAGCTACCTGGACGGCAAAGCCGGCTCAGCGATAGCCCGATCTGAAGCAATTTAACGTTAACCAACCCTGTGGGGATTTATTTCCCACCAGGGGGATAAATCCCACTGAATTTTGAGGATTTATCATGACGCCCATCTCCGTACCGCCTCAGCACGTCACCTACAACGTGAAGCAGACCGGATGGATATCCCCGAGCCAGTGGCACAGTTTTACCCTGGCAGTCACAGAAGCATTCTGGCTGCTTCCGGTACATCTTCGTCCATGCTCGCCCACCAATGGTATGCGTATGCAACGCGCGTCCATGATGTTCCCTTCTCCGGAGATATTTGTTTTCGCCGGAAAAGACGAAGGGAATTACGTATCCAGAGGCGTGATGTTGACTCAGGATCTGAGCGCCGGTTTGCGTATTGAAACAGAGGGGCAACCCGTTGATTTCTTCACGCGAATAGTGCTGATCCTGCTGTATCAACATTGTGAGGGCTGTTACGAAATATCGTCATCAGCCGGCGGCGTCAGCTGGTCTCTGCCTGCTCGTTGGGCAATACGGCATGAGCTGATTTCAGATCATGCTGCGCCTCAGTCCTTCAGCACACACGGGTTTATCACCGGCGCAGCTGATGAGCTGCTTATCAGAAGCGTGTCTGGCGGTGAACGACCTTTCACAACGGCAGACTGGGGGCTGGTTTCAGAGCTTGAGTTCACACTTGAGGCACTGAAAACCGACAAACGCTAATACCTCAACTTTAACCCATCGGGGATTTACGTCCCTGTGGGCGGTAAATCCCCTCTGAACTGGAGATTTACCATGACACAAACCTCAATCGATTCACTGGTCATTCCGGGCGTTTACCAGTTAGTCCAGGGGGCGTCCATAAAGGCTGAACAGTGGTCCCGATTTACCGAGGTGGTGAAAGAAGCCTTCTGGCTTCTTCCCGCTCAGCTCCGGCCATATAAGCCGCTGGGTTTTGAGATGAACCGTGCTTCTGAGCTGTTTGATGATGAAGGTTCGGTTACGTTCAACCATAAGGACAGTGCAGGCTACTGTTGCAATCCGTTCTATCTAAGGCAGACGCTTTCGGATGATTTTCAACCCTACCGCAAGGTTGAGAGTCAGCGATGCAGACAGGATTTATTCGTGCGCATCGTGCTGGTTCTTCTGCATAACATATGCCCCGGCTGCTATCACATAACCAGTTCCTGCCCGCAGAGCTGGCGTTTCGCACAGCGATGGCTGGCGTGGAACATGGATATGTTTACCAAAGCACCCGAAGACATTCCGGCATCGTTCGTGATACCTGGCGCGGTTGAACACCTGCTTCTGGTTAAAACGTCCGGACCCGGTAAGCAGGTCACCACTGAAGAGTGGGAAGCGATATCAGGTATTGAGCTCTGGCTTGCCCAACAGCACAACGACTGACACATTTACCAACCCTTCCGGGATTTGCTCTCCGGAAGGAGGCAGGTCCCGCTGATTCAGCAGGTGATCCTATGTTTACTTTCGACAGTAACGCGCTCGCGCAGCTGTTTCACGATACATACCATCAGACCATGTCGGTCAGACTGGTTATAAGTTCGCAGGAAGGTTTGTTCCTGGAGTTTCAGAACGGCTTACCCGGTCAGCTTTTCTACCGTAAGGCGCGGATACATGCGCTCGAATACAGCGGTGGCAGTAGCGATCCGGGCGTGCAGGTCGAACTTAAATTTGGTCACATCTCTGAAGAATACGGGCTCATCGTTGATGACCCTGCCTTTTTCAGCGCGATGACGGCCGATGACAAAGTGGTTGTTCTGTCTGTCAGCTCCGAATACCAGCTGAAACGCAAAACCATCAGCTGGCTGAGTGAGCGTAAGCTTGCGCTGCTCAGGGAAAGGATGGATGTCATGCGGACTTCGGATTTTCTTGAATGCCGCAGCGACGAAGAGCGGGCCGGGTGGTTCGGTTCGGCAGCATCCATGCTTGAAGAAGCAATATTTACAGACAGTAAGCGGTTTGATCGCCACAACTTTTATATTTCAAGGCAGCAACTCCGGTTGCGGCTGAACAGCATAACCGCCGACGGAAAAATTATTTCTCCGGTGCGTTAACAACTTTCCCTGACGGGCGTATTTCTCGCCCGTCAGGGAAGGGATGCGCCCTTTTTTCATCTAAGGAGCATCCCATGACTAAATCAACCAAAACCCGTCGCACGAAGAAAACTGAAAGCGTCGATCTGTACCAGAAGGTCACTGACCGCATCGTAGAGGCACTGGAAAACGGCGTCGCGCCCTGGAAAAAACCGTGGCGCACCGTCGGCACCTGTGCAGCTTCAGGTCCGATACCGGTTAATGCCTTAACGGGCAAGGCATACAGCGGCGTAAACGTGCTGCTGCTGTGGCTGGCCGCTGAGGAAAAAGGGTACAGCACCGATCGCTGGGTAACGTATCGTCAGGCGCAGGAGCTGGGCGGACAGGTTCGCAAAGGTGAAACGTCATCAGAGGCCATTATTTTCAGGCCGTTTGAAAAGCAGGCTGAAGATCTCAGCGGAAACAAGCTGTTTGATGCTGAAGGCAAGCCACTGATGGAATCACGGGCCATGATAAAGCCTAACTTTCTGTTTAACGTTGAGCAGTGTGACGGATTACCGGAAGGTGTTGCAGCCGTACCGCATGAATCACCCGTAACCGAATACCCCGGCACGATCGACTGGCCGACGGAAAAACGGATATGTGAGATTGTGCATATGGCGGGCGTTAAGGTGCAGTTCAAATTACAGAACCGCGCTTATTACGCCAGACACACGGATTCAATACTGATGCCAACGGCGGAGCAGTTTTTCAGCCACGCCGACTACTTCAGCACGCTGCTGCACGAAGTGGTACATGCCACCGGTCATGAGTCACGACTGAACCGTGAAGGCATAACCAAATCGGCGAAGAAGTTCGGCGATCCGGTTTATGCGTTTGAAGAACTGATAGCCGAAATGGGCAGCGCGTTTCTGTGTGCTCAGCTCGGCGTTTTCGGCGATGTTCAGCACGACAGCTACATAAAATCGTGGCTGGAAGTCCTGAAGTCCGACAAAAAAGCGCTTTTCCGTGCCTGCCGGCAGGCAAGGGAAGCCTCTGAGTTTTTACTGCAGTTAAAAGACACCGCGGCTGAGGCTGCGTAACACACCAACCTGGCAGCGTTGAATGATCGCGCTGCCGTCCCGTGAGGGCACTGCCCCTCACGGGACAGTGCCCTCTTTTTTTTGTAAAAAGAGGAATTAACCATGTCAGACTGGTGCCATAACCGTTTAGAAATCACCGGAAAATCCGCGCTCATCGGCATTATGGAAGAGTGGATCACCGGCGAAGCCGTACCGCTGTATCGCCACGCCGTCATGCGCAGCATAAAGCTGTTTCTGGCGGGATGTGGCGGACTGCTACGCCCGGTCAAAACGGAGTCATTTCCGCCGTTTCCCGCGCTGATGCAGAGCGGGACGGGACAGGGCACGCCGGCAAATCTGGCGTTTGATCAGTGGCTCGATCTGCTGCGCAGGGATGTACCGCTTGACGGTGAGAACCTGCGTAAAATCGAGCGAATTTACCATCAGTCCGGTATCGATGTGATCCGCTGGGACAACATTCCGGAGGTATCGCGCAGGCATATCGCGCGACTCATTGAGGAGCGCTATGCGGACTGGTTTGGTGTTGCCACCCTGTCCCGGGAAATTGAACCGGGGCAGTGCTGGGAGCGGCTGAGCCAGTTGCCTGAGCGGGCCCAGCCCTGCGATATGCTGCAGATTATCCCCGGTCGTCTTGCCGCTGAGCTGAACGGCAGCGGAGGTTTGCTTGCCGGGATGTCTACGGCCGGCAGTTTTTACTGTCGTCAGTACGGTATGGAATGGCCCGCAGGTCATAACGTCAGCTGGCAGCGTGAAGGACTGAGCAGCATAAAACTGTCGTTTGATTCCGCCTGGTTTCCGCCGGCAGGAGAGGTGATTGCGGCGCTTTCTTCCACGTTTGACTGTGAGATTCGCCACTGGTACAGCGAGCCCGTTCACGAACTGGATGGCTATGACTGTTACGATCGGGGCGAGCACGTCTGCAGCGCTGAGGCGACGGTTGACGAGCTGGACGACGGCAGGCCCGGGCTTCATCTTGTGCCGGCAGCTGAATCCGGTGACTTACCGGCCGGAATGCCCGTACAGCGGACGGCACAGGCATGAGTGGCAACGGCGAGTATTTGCGCTGCCGCGTCATTTCTACGGCTCATCTCAGCGCAGACGACAATGCGCTGCTGGATGAAATCACGACCCGTGAAGTCGAATACGGTGAGTGGATCCACTATGTCGGTGGGGGCTATCTGCTGCGGTTAACCGCGCGTTCTGCGCCGGTTCTGCGGCTTAAAGAGGCCGGGTTATCGAAAGAGGCCCGCCGCCTGATCGCTTCCGTGATGCGTTCGGATGCCGTGGAAGTCCTGATTTTCGAATCAGGGGCTCCGGAAGCTGAGGGATTCACCACGTACAGCTGGTAACCAAAAAAAGGTGAGCCGTAAGGCTTGCCACACACCCTGAGGGGAACACTTCCTCAGGGGCGTGTTCCCCTTTTTTTATGGAGAACACGCATGACTTCTACCAACCATCGCAAGGCATTCCTCGCGCTTTTCAACGCCACGGCCCGTTATCATCACCGGCACAAGGTGTTTGAAGACTTCGTCAGCTGCGCGGCGATTGCGCTGCACAACGGCGTTGTTCACGATGCCGGGCTTGAAAAGCAGTATCTGAGCATAATTGCCGGCTACGAAAAGGAAGACGTCACTCAGATGGCTGCGTTACTGGGTCACGTCGTCATGGCGCTCGATCAGGACCGTTGTGATTTCCTTGGCAGCGTTTTTATGGAGCTTGAGCTGGGTGATAAGTATCGAGGCCAGTTTTTCACGCCGTGGGACGTCTCGCGGATGATGGCATCGGTGCAGTTGTCCGGCATCGATGCGCTGATGCAGGCTCAGGATTTCATTACTCTGCAGGAGCCGGCCAGCGGCGCGGGCTGCATGGTTATCGCCTTTGCTGAAGAGTTCGCACAGCGCGGTTATACGGTGTCAGAGCAGCTGTGGGTGTCGGTAACGGACGTTGATCCGCTGGCCGCCAATATGTCCTACATACAGCTCTCGCTCTGCGGTATCGCGGCTGAGGTTGTGACCGGAAACGCGCTGACGCTTGAACGGCGCAGGACGCTTTACACTCCGCTGCATTACACCGGCAGGTGGGCAGTAAAACTCGGCCGCGCAACGCAACGCGCAGCCTGACCATAACGCCTCTCCGGAGGCGTTTTTTTTTGCAAATCGATATAGAGTTTGCGATGGATACCACACTACCGGCAGGGCATGGTGCATGACATGACGCTGACGGAGGAACATCTTACATGCAACCCACGCAGGAGCAGGCACAGATAATTGCCTGGAAAGGCAGGCAACTTGTCGTGACGGCATTTGCCGGCACGGGTAAAACATCCACGCTTGAGGCTTACGCGCTGGCAAATCCCGGTGAACGCATGCTTTATCTTGCCTATAACCGCGCTATACGTGAGGAATCCGAACGGCGATTTCCCTATAACGTGGAGTGTAAAACGTTTCATCAGCTGGCGTGGCCGGGGTTTGGCCGGCACTTTCAGGCGCGACTCGCCACATCCCTTCGCGTAACGGATATTGCACGTCTGCTCAATTCACGCCACTGGCTGCTGGCACGATCTGCGCTGAGCACGCTTAACACCTTTCTCTACAGCGCCGACAGGGAGATATCACCTCTGCACCTGCCAGATGAGAGTGACAGGGGAGGACTGGATGCGGGAAAGATACTCGGCGCGGCACAGGTTGTATGGCATGAAATGACCCGAATGGATTCACATTTTCCGGTGACGCATGACATCTACCTCAAACTGTATCAGTTGTCTGTACCGGATCTCGGGAAGAGGTGGGACGTTATCCTGTTTGATGAAGCGCAGGACGCCAATCCGGTCACCCGTCAGTTTGTTCTCAGCCAGCCCTGCCGCATCATTCTTGTTGGCGATCGTTATCAGCAAATCTATCGCTTCAGGGGAGCAGAAAACGCGCTGGTTTCTCCACAGCTGGAGACCGCAGACCGGCTCTGGCTCACGAACAGCTTCCGGTTTGGTCCGGCGGTTGCAGACGTTGCGAATACTTTACTGGCGCAGGCAGGAGAATCGCGCGGCATATGTGGGCTCGGCGGTGAGGATAAGGTTGTCCCTGAGCTTCCAGCCGGAACTGCACATCACTGTGTTATCAGCCGGACGGTGGCGGGCGTGATTGGTTCGGCCCTTACGGCAAGCCTGGCGGGTAAAAGGGTGTACTGGGTAGGGGGGATGGAAGGATACCGCATTGTTGAACTGGAAGATCTGTACTGGCTTTCGGTCGATATGCCCGACCGCATTATGTCGCCCCAGCTGACGCGCGATTACCGGGATTTTGAAGAGTACCGGTCCATTGCCAAAGCGACGAAAGATCCGGAGATGGGGCAGGGGGTCCGACTGCTGGACATGTACTTTCCCCTTCCGACGTTACTGGCCGTACTGAAAAAACAGGCGGTAACGCATGAAAGTGATGCTGACGTGACGGTAGTGACCGCGCACCGCAGTAAAGGACTTGAGTGGAACGCGGTCTGTCTCAGCGATGATTTTGTTGATATTACCGACCCGCTTCTGAGCCCGCGCGAAAAGGAAGATGAGCTGAATCTTCTGTACGTATCGGTAACGCGCGCGCGCAAAGTCCTGGTGCCAAATGAGCTGGTCCGTATCGCAACCGGATGCCTGCAGGAGCTGAATGAAGCCTCTGAAACACCGGTTGAGACGAATCCGACCCGCGCAGAATTAGCATCGAACTGTGACAATAAACCGGCATTATCAGGAAGTAAAAATGTTCAGTAAACTCATTGCCAGCCTGTCCGGGGGGAAAGCCACCGCTAAGTCACCGCCAGCTGGCAGCAGGATCCCATCGGGATATTTTGCACCGCAGTCGGCCGCACAGCTCCTTTCATTACCGCATCGTAAGCTACTGATGAGGCAAATCTGGGATAACACCTCTTTGCCGGAGGACGTTTATAGCCGGCTGTATCTGGCACCGCTGAAAAAACTCGCTGAGTGCGTGCAGGTTGTGCCGGCCGCCGGGGAAGGTGAATGGAGTAAAGAAGGCGGATTTATCGACCTCACCCTCAAATTTACGGCCTGCAGCGTCAGGCTGGCAAAAGGGCATATGTTTCCACCGGGTGCCGCTCCTGAAGAGCAGGCCGCTAAGAACACGCTCTGGAATGCGGTTGTTTTCTGGTCAGCGCTTACCGCGCATCTGCCGTTGCTGACCCGGATTGAGGGCGAATTACTGGACGGTCAGTGCTGGATGCCTGGCATGGTGCAACCGGCAGCGCCGTTTCGGTTTCGGGTTAATCAGGCAGATAACGCCAGCGTGGCAACATTGATGGCCTCCAGGCTGCTACCGGACGACGGTGTCACCTGGCTCAGCGGGGATCGCCAGGCTATGCAGGTGATGGCGATGCTGGCAGTCAGAGAGGCATCGGCCATGCCACTGATTAAAGATATTCTCGATAAAGCGCGGAATATCAGCGGTTCGCCCGTAAGTGCAGCATCAGTGGGCCTGCATTCAGTGACTTCAGTTGTGTCATCTGCAGTCACCGAACAGCCGCAGCCGTCAATCATTTTACCAGACGGGGGCATCAGCGCCGCCTCAGCGCTCGCTGATGTCGGAACCGAAAGTGTTGCAAAAATGACCTCAGATAATTCGACCGGGCAGGCAGAACATCAGCTGACGGCATCCGATGGTCCAATTGATTTGTCATCGGCACTTTCAGAAAACTTCGGTTCAACGAATGAACAACCTGAGACTGAAAATACATCAGTTGATGATGACACCTCCATGCTACTCAGCATGTTCAATGCAGCCGAACCGGCGACCACTGATGTGAATGATGATGCGGAACAAAAGGCCCCGGTCATTTCAGATGATGTTATTTCGGTTCAGCCCTCTGACGAACATATCATCGCGGTTCCCGCTGAATATGTGAAACCCATATCCGACGCAAAGCCAGATGATGAGGTTCCTGTCATTGAGTCCATGCTGGATTCCGTCATTGGAAGTGAAGGCGATATAAGTGAAAACGGAGATATTCCCACGACTCCTGCAAAGAATGAAGTAAGCAATCCTGGTGAGCAGTTTTTAGAGTGGATTAAGGAGTCTGTAAATAATCAAACGCTCAGCGTGAACCATCAGGACAGCCTTCTGCATGCGGTAAGTGGATTTATGTTTATATCTCTGCCAGGCACGGTTTTTAAATTCATAGATGCTAATGGTGTGGAAAAAGACCGAAAGGCTGTACAGTCATCTTTCGAAAAGATGGGCATATTACATATGCGTAACGACAAGCGCTTTTTCAGAGTGAAAATATATGAAAGCGAAGGTCTGGAAGGCAAGTATCAGAAGCGAAGTGGATATTTAATCCGTCTTTCTTTACTTGGCTATTCAGGAAAAAGTAAACTTCATGACAGTCATTATATTCTGATTGAAAATTAATCAAGGGACCTTTACAGGTCCCCTGTTAAATTCACGCTGGGATGGCATTTTTCACTGCATCAGGAACGGTCGGTCTGCCGTTAGCGATACAGGTTGCCGTGAACACGGCTTCTGCATAAAGGGTATTGTTTACCAGTATCTGCTGAACGAAATTGACGCGACTGCGTTTTTCATTGGCCTGCAGGGCACATGTTACCTGCATTTCATCACCTTTCTGCAGGCTCTTCTTAAAGCGCAGCGTATATTCCAGGATCATATGCAGGCGACCTTCAGCGAACTCCTGCTCCAGATCCAGCCCCAATTCTTCTTTCATAAACGCGTGGCGCGTCCATTCCATATAGAAGGGATAATAAAGACCATCCACAACGCCTTGAAAATCAACGTGCTTTTCGTCTACGGAATAGGTTTTGGTAAACATCATAAATCCTTAAAGTAATTCAGCAGTGCAAACCGCATTGGTAGTATCAGGTTTTCAAATTCCTTTTGCGAGGTGTCGGCCCCGGTACAGATATTAAGCGCCATGCTCATATCGTCCTCAATACCATAAATGAAGCTAATCCCATGGTATATATTGTGATCTCGCCGTTGTTCATCAATGATATTGTTTTTTTCATTTCGCAAGGCGTCATCCCAGATGACTGTACTTACATCACCTTTCATTATTTTAGTGAGCTCAATCCCTATTTTAATTAACAGGCTGTCTTTGTATTTGCCTTCATAATAAAATTTATTATCCCATTCAGCATACCCATTGCTTTGATGTGCTGAGATATTATTATTTACAACCAGTAATGTAGATATGTATGTAGTGCGCTCAAGTTTATTGAGAAAATTAATGACTTCATTGCTGCATTGGTGAAAATTGAGCTTCACTTCTTTTGAATCCATTTCACTCTCCGGCACTCGTAAATATCGCTCTTCATGAGTGTTATGCTTTGGTTTCCTTCAAGAATGATTGATTTTTCATCCATGACTTTGAGGACGCCAACATGTAGTCCATTAGCACTTTTCACATAGCACAGTTTGTTGTTATTAGGGTCGATATTTGAGAGTGTGGATACAATACAGAATTCTCCGAAACTGACGTATGGCTCACCATACATGCCGCCTATCTGTACCAGTTCTACGTCAGGCAATTGCCGGCTCGCAAGAATAAACAATGTATCCTCATCAAGTTTCGCATATTCAGTGAACTGTGGCGGAAAGCCTTCGCCGGTCATGATCCATTGACCATTCACCTGCAGACCGTTCTCGGTGAAAAATTCTGCAATGATATTTATTACATCCATCCTGCGGGCGGGGATTGAACCATCCGATTCCCAGCGGGTGTAGGTTGTGTAGGACAGATCCATATTTTTCTGCTGTATAAAGCTCACCACTTCCTGTGGCGTAGTACCCGTAGCAGCCCTGCAACATTTAAGTCTCTTCTCGATCGTATCTAACATTCGCATTCCTTAACGGAAATTATTGCAATGATTTTAAAGGAAAAAACGGGGCAGAGTTCGGGAATAATTCCTTGTAAATGGGAAAAAATTGCAAAAAAGCCATAAGTGATGGTAATATGTAAAAAGTTAACAAATTTAGTGTTAAACATTATCATAAAATGACCTTGTCTTGACACTTTTACGTGATAAGTGAGGGCATCCCCCAGTTAGAAGACATCTGACGGGGTTTTAGAGCAATCAGGGTTCCGGTCCGTTTTAGTAAATCGATGCTCCTTTTCCTTAGTTTGGGTTAAGGAAAGTCCTAAATAAAACTTAACTTGGAGACAGCATGCCCTCACATGACCAGTCACGTACACCGGCACCGATCATTTATATAGGTCCAGTCAGACGTGAAAATTTGGAAGGATGTGCAGTGAAACTCACTCATTCATCCGGCCGCGTCATTAGTGCGTCGAAAATTGTCCAGGGTCTGATCGATACTTACCTGGACACATACGTAAGTGAGCTAACGGCAAACTCCGCCATTAGCTAATACGCCAGATTAATCAAAGCTCATGAAATCCACGTCTTTTGTGGAGGAATAAACTCATGCCTAATCACCCTGGTACTTCGGAAGCCATACCGTATTCGACAGAAGCTGAACAGTGCATTTTAGGCGCATTAATGCTGGACAATGACCGTTGGGATGAAATCAATCTTTTATTAAAGAGTCAGGATTTCTTTCTTGCTGCCCATCGTCATGTATTTAAGGCGATGAGCAACCTTTCTTCTGCATCATTGCCTATTGATCTCATAACTCTCAGTGAAAAGCTTGAACACGACGGAGTGCTTAATAATTGTGGCGGGTTTGCTTATTTAGCGGAGCTGAGTAAGAACACGCCTTCAGCTGCAAATATTCTTGGTTACGCAGTTATTGTGATTGAGAAAAGCCGCTTACGTGCTCTTCAGGTCATTGGAAATAGCCTGATTGCTGATGTTCAGGTTAATCGGCTAAGTTCGCAAAAAATCGCTGAGCACGCTGAAAATGCCCTTTTCCAGTTAAGTGAACAAGGCGAAAGCGCAAACGAGTGCGAAACTGAAATCATGCAGGCGCTTGACCAGTTGCTGAGCAAACTGGAAGTCGCCACGGCCGCTGACCATGGCATCACCGGCACGGCTACAGGGATGGCGGAAGTTGACTTTATGACCTGCGGACTGCAGCCGGGCGACCTGGTTATTCTCGCCGCGCGGCCTTCCATGGGCAAAACTTCACTGGCTCTCAGCTGGAGTATCGGCGCGTTACTGAGCCGGCCGCAAGAAAGCGTGTTCATTTTCAGTATTGAAATGCCGACCGATCAGCTGATGATGCGGATGCTGTCCATGCGCAGCAGGGTAGAACTCAGCAACCTTCGCAGTGGCAATCTCAGTGATGAGGACTGGGGAAAGATCAGCATGGGTGCTCAGGAGATGGCTGAATGGCGCGAGCGATTAGTCATTGATGATAACAGCAGCCAGACGCCGGCCACGCTTCGCACCCGGGCTCGCAGATATATCCGTAAATACGGCAAACCCTCTCTCATCATGGTCGATTACCTGCAACTTGTCCGCTGTCCCGATATGGAAAACCGTACTCAGGAAATCGCCGAAATCTCCCGATCGCTCAAAGCGCTGGGTAAAGAACTCGGCTGCCCCGTCCTTGCACTCTCACAGCTCAACCGGCAGGTAGAGCAGCGTGCTGATAAACGTCCTAATAATGGCGACCTTCGAGACTCGGGGGCGCTTGAGCAGGACGCAGACCTGATTGCTTTTATCTATCGCGATGAGGTTTACCACGCTGATACGGCGCATCCGGGGCAGGCCGAAATCATCATCAGTAAACAACGGCAGGGGCCTACGGGCACCATCAAAACCCAGTTTGACGGCAGGTTTACCCTCTTCAGTGAATATCCTGAGGGCGGGTATGACTTTGGTTATGATTTCAGGAGCACTGGCAAATGAGTCAAATTCAGCGTGTTGCAACACCGTCCGGCAGTGAAAATCTGGCCAGGATTTTCACTCTCGATGAACTCTGTCTGAACCCTGATAATCCGCGCAAAAGCCGCAATCCTCTTTTTGAGGATTTGAAAGCCTCCATCCGCGCGCGCGGGCTCAATTCCGTTCTGTTTGTGACGCGCGATCCCCGTGTACCGGAAGGAAAGTGGACTTTCAGTGACGGGGGGAACACGCGTTACACCATTATGCGTGAGCTCTGGGATGAAACTGGAGATCAGCGATTCTTTCATATGACCTGCATTGAAAAACCGTGGCCTGGCCGTTTTCAGTGCATTGCAGGGCATCTCGCAGAAAACGAAACCCACGGACAGCTGACTTTTATAGATAAGGCTCTTTCCGTCAGTGAAGCGAGAATATTGCTTGAAGAAGAACGTGGGAAAAAAATCTCTTTGCGCGATCTCGCTGCAGAGCTGACCAGTAACGGCCTTCCAGTACATTTTTCAAGCGTAAGCCGTATGGAAGATGTGGTGACAAACATCTATCCGTGGATGCCTGGTTTGCTGGGATCGGGGTTCGGTGGGCGGGAGCTCAGAAAACTGCTCAAGCTGCGCCATGGCGCTGAAACAGTCTGGGATAAATATCATTTAAATAAAGATACTTGTTCCGATAGCAACTTCACGAGTGTGTTTGGGCAGTGCTGCCAAAAATTTGATGATCCTGAGTTATGGTCACTGGAAATGTTCACTGATGAGCTCATTGGTGATCTGACTGAGGCGTTCCCGTGTGATGACCTGGACTACGATGGCTGGCTACTGGAACTACGCGGTGTTGATAAGGCAAAGGCAGAACCTGCTGAAGACATCACCATAGCCGTTTCACCGGCCTTACCGGCCACCTTATCAAGTGTGGCAAATGATGATGCCGGTGAGCATAGTGATACATCGAATGAGCAACCATCAGATGACAGCTCCCAGATGAAAAGCAAATCGCGGGATACAGTCACTGAAGCTGAGACTCTCGTTGAAATCAGTGATTCAGAGGGCTCATCCTGTCTGGTAAACGATGAGGTTGAAACTCATGCAACTCAATGCCCTGATGACTCCCTTCAGCCAGTGGCTCCGTCAGAAAACCATTCACTCTGGCACCTCAGCGCCTTACAGGACGATATTGAGCACCTGCAAAGTATTGCCTGGCGTCTGTGCTGGGACATCGCCAGTGCTCATGACTGCGGTGACGCATTAGAACCCGCCAGTGAAAACGCACTTCAGCCGGGTTACCGACTTACAGAGCCTGCAGATGATGCTCATGTTGTGCCCTTATTCCTTGCCTCCCTGACTGACGATACGGCCTGTCAGGACTCTATGAACTTAACGTTTAAATTGCTGATCGGGTCATCTGAATCAGCCACGCCTGTTTTTGATGACGAGCAAACTCTGATGGTGTTCCGGCTAATCAGGATCCTCCGTCGTCTCCGCGAACTGCAGCGCAAGCGTGCTGCGTCAACTGTTCCTGTAAATGAAGGGTAACTGATGAACACGAACCTATCCCGGGCTGCGAATGGCTTCCTGCTTGACCTGGTTATGGAGCTGAAAAACGGGTTTATACGTCGCTGTGACAAGATGGGCCTGACGTCTGAAGAGATTGCCACGCTGAAGGATATGACCATCGAAGATATCCATTACATCATCAACAGCGAGGTCTCTGTCCTTTCATTTCAGATAAATCAGGACAATCTGGCGAGGCTTATGACGCAAGCCAGGGAGGAGCAGACGCGAAAGCAAAGGATTGATCGTGCGCTCGCGCTGGGGGGCTCAATCAAACTGATGGAGCATTTCTTCGGGCTGATGAGTAATGACGTAGCTGCGCGTCGCAGGATCGCGGGCATAAAAGTGCGTGCAGGCCGGGGAACCGTCCTCAGCGAAGAACAGAGTACCGAGCTATGGGAAATCTGGGCGGCAAATGACAGTAAAACACTGCGCAGTGAAACGGACGAGGGGCTGGATTTGATGCTACTTGCTGCTGAACAGATGGATATCTCACTGACCGCTGTCTGGAATACCGTTCTCAAATGGGAGAGTGAGCATCTCACTGCCGCCACCCGGAGAAGAGCATGACTGTTACCGCTGTGAACCACATTCACTGTAATCAGGAGGGGCAGAATGCGGTCATGTGAAGTTATACCGGGTCTTAAAGCCCCGGTTACTGCTCCATCTTCACTGCGAAAAAAAGCGACCCGCGCGGTGCTTCGATTCTGGCAGGGTGAGCGTAACTATAAACGTCTGCATGAAAACCGAACCGGCTATTACAAGATCGATCTTGGTCCGTTCTGGCGACTGCTCAGCCGCGATGAAGGGCGCACCTGGGAGATGATGAATCATGAGCGCTATAACACGGCTATGCGCAACTGAAATATAGCCAGAATGCTGAGCGTTGCGCCTTGAGTGGCACAGTGCTCAGCATTTTTGTATTCAGAAGGTGAAGAATGACATTACCGGATGACAGCCTTATCCATCAGGCAGTCAATAAATTAATCGATCGGCTGGCGTGTTTGCCGGAAGAGCAAAAAAACTGTGTCCGTGGTGGTCTGTTATTCACGGGTAACATACATGATTCCATGCCGCGCCGGTTGCTTCTGGACCCACGCCTCTCTCCGCTGGACAAAATGGGCTGGATAATCATCCGCCTGCACGCGTTGAGCAATGACGGTGCCGTTTTTCCCTCCTATGAAGAGCTGCAGCTGCAGCTGGCAACGCCAGGAAAAGGCAAAGCGTCCAGAGAGACCATTAGCCGCATACTCCTCATGCTTCGCATTACTGGCTGGCTCAGCCTCTGCAAACGCGTCAGGGATGCAAAGGGTAGGGTAAGAGGCAACATCTATGCGCAACACGATGAGCCGTTGTCATTTTGTGACGCAGAAACGTTCGATCCGCACTGGCTTAAAACCGTTGCGGAAGCCTGCCTGAGTAGCAACCGCACCATCAGTTCCACAGCGAAATCAGTAATCAGTGAAATTCGGCTGGATCCCGCAATGGCTCACCACCGCAGCCACCTTCAAATGTTAGATGCGCGGCTGGGTGCCGTTCAGAGTCCTGAAGAGCTGGCCTGCCGAACTGTACCCGAACCGACGCGTCATTTACGGGGTTCGGATTCCGAACTCAGCTTAAATGTGCAGGCTCAGAAGCCGGGTTCGGTATCCGAACTCAGAGGTGGCGCGGGGCATAACGGCCGGGTTCGGAATCCGAACAGTTACGTACGTAGTTTTACAACTAATACAGATAAAACATACGTAAACGATTCGGTTTGTCTGCCCGACAATTTCGCATCCCTGCTGAAACCTGAAGATCGGGAGATGGTTAATCTCCAGCTGCAGGCGTTACCGGCTGAGAGATCTGCGCTGGTCCTGTCGAATATTATCCGGGCGCAGCGTGAAGGCAGCCTGCAAAACCCGCTTGGCTGGCTGCTGACCGTGCTCAAAAAGGCCCGGCAGGGGACGCTTTATCCTGCTGATAGCGGAAGGAAAGTATCAGATAACACCGGCCATGCGTCACGCCCGGAATTACGGCCCTTCAGGCCTTCTGCTTCTGAAAACAGGAAGTCCTGCAGTGACGAGCGCGTCAGAGAGATATTACAGAGTCTTCGTGAGTCTGTCGGACCTCAGAGGAAATGAGCTGGCGTTGGCAGGTGTATATAAAACACACAGTGTTGCACGGTGCAACACTGCTTAAAAAATAATCACCGTTGCACCGTGCAACGCTGGTTATTAATTGAACTGGTTTTTTTAGAAAACAAATTTTCATTTTTGAAAATCTGATTTCGCATTGTTTACGGTCCTTTCAGGAATGAGGATCGCAACTTACTTAACGAGAAGCCTTTGCCTATCAGGAGACAGCTATGGCCGAACAGACATCTCCCCAAACCTCGCCCCGGCGGTCTGGCGGACTGGTATCCACACTGACTGTTGAGCTGCATTCACACTATGCAATCAGGCTCTGGGAAGGGCGAAATCGCTCTGATGAAAAAGACAGTAAGGAATTTCGCCACAAAATCCCTGGCATGCCGGAAGCTATCGCGCGGGCTGGAAATGCAGGTCGCGATGCAGCGGCAGGCAATCCCTACGGTGACGAGTTTCTGGTCAACCTTGAAGAGGCCATCAGGCTGGCGACTGAAAAGGTGGAGGAGCAGGTCAGGATTATCGCAAAAATTACCGCAGCCATTCCTGCCCGCATCACCATTTCAGACGTCACCTCTTCCGAACCGCTCAATCTGGATGTGTTCAGCCGATCACCCCTGGGGTATCGCTGCGTCTGGCTGCTGGTTCATTACGACCAGCTGGCGTTAAAAGCGTTTGGGGCCTTCCATTACGGTCTGATAAACCGCTCGCAGCGCGATCAGTTCCTTGAAACAGGCAGTAAAGCTGTTCGTGTGGTGTACGGCCTTATTCAGAGTTACCGGAGTATGCCGGTGACCTACGAGGATATCCGTCATAAAACCGCGCGGGGTCTGGCGGCCATCAAGCGTCTGGGCGAACCCGATCCGGCAGTGATGTCGGGTAAGAAACGCTCTTCCTTCTCTCCCCTTACTGCTGATAACTCTGAGGACAACTAATTTGAAACGGATGATTATTTCAGGCGCTGTCTGCGTCCTGCTGAGCGGCTGTGCCGGCTCTGATTTAGCGAGCATCAATAAAAACATCAGCGATACCGCTTTCAGCATCAGCAAAACGCTGCGCGGCGATAACGCGGACTCAATGGACTCCGGCAACGGCATGCCGGTGCTGACCAAAGCATCCGGCTCTGCCGGGAAAAGTACCAGTAAAGAGTTCAGCGTGCCGGTTGATATCGATACGGCCGCAGCACGCCTGAAGCGACATTATGGCTATGTCAGCGCTGAGGAGATTGAACGCATCCGTTCAAAAGATCGTAACAGCCGGTGGAGTGCGGCAGCCATTGAGGATGCACATCCGGTCTGGGAAGCCGTGCCGGGAAGTTCTTATCGCATGGGCAGCGACGTTGGCGACAACGATCATATGGACATCGAGCTCGAAAAGAACGGTACAGGAACGCGGGTGTACGTGACGTACAAATCGCCCGTCCCGTCGCACCTGACCGGCAGCAATTTCAATAACGTTCTGACTCAGGTCCGCCAGGTTGCCTCTGGTCAGGCACGCTAATACCGGAGACCCGCATGCAGCTCTATCTGTGTGAAAAACCCTCTCAGGCCAAAGATATTGCCCGCGTGCTGGGTGTCAGCCAGCGCGGGCAGGGATGTATCACCGGCGGTAACATCACGGTGACGTGGGCCGTGGGGCATTTGCTGGAAACGGCCAGCCCTGAAACGTATGGCGAACAGTTTGGCCGCCCGTGGCGCACGGAAGTGCTGCCCGTTATTCCGGATCGCTGGCAGATGACCGTCAAGAAAGACACTGCCGATCAGTTTGGCGTCATCAGAAAACTGCTCAAGCAGGCCAGTGAAGTGGTCATTGCAACCGACGCCGATCGGGAAGGTGAGGTGATTGCGCGTGAGCTGATGGAATACTGCCACTACAGCGGTGCCGTGCGCCGGCTGTGGCTTTCCGCGCTTGACGAAGCGAGCATTAAAAAAGCGCTGAATGAAATGTTGCCGGGTGAAAAAACCGAAAAACTTTACCAGGCCGGTATCGGTCGTGCGCGGGCTGACTGGCTAATCGGGATGAATCTGACCCGGTTTTATACCGTGAAAGCCGGTGAAGCCGGCGTATCAGAGGTGTATTCCGTTGGACGCGTTCAGACGCCCACGCTCGCCATTGTGGTTAACCGGGATCATGAAATTGCCGGCTTTACGCCACAGCCGTGGTGGAAGGTCAGGGCACAGCTGGAAAAGGACGGGATTGCCTTTGAAGCCGAATGGGTTGCGGCGGGGCAATATTGCGACGGTGAAAATCGCTGCGTGAATCAGCAGGTTGCACAGGCGGTCGGGCAGCTTTGCCAGAAAGCCGGATCCGGCAGCGTGATTTCCGTTGAGAAAAAGCGTGATAAAACCCCGGCACCGCTCTGTTTTTCTCTTGGCGATCTTCAGGAGGCCTGCAATCGCAAATGGGGCTTTGGGACTAATGAGGTCCTGTCTATCGCCCAGTCGCTGTATGAAAAACACAAAGCGACGACCTACCCACGTACCGACTGCGGCTATCTCCCGCTTTCGATGCGGGCGGAGGCCAGCGCCGTGCTGGATGCGATACAGCGCTCGGACCCCACAATCAGCGCTGAGATTGCGCAACTTGATACTGCATTCAACTCGCGCGTCTGGAACGACAAAAAAATTACGGCGCACCATGCGATTATTCCCACGCGGCAGCCGTTCGAAATAGCAAAACTGAATGCAAAAGAGCTCAAAGTCTATTCGCTTATCCGGCTGCACTATCTGGCACAGTTTATGCCGCTGCAGGAAACCGATGTGACGGATGCCACCTTCAATATCGGTAATCAGCTTTTCCGCACGCGGGGGCGCGTGATGATCCACGCCGGCTGGAAATCACTCTTTACCCCAGAGCAGTCGGAGGAGGCTGACGGTGATAAGGAGTCGTCCGCGCATCTGCCTGCGCTTGAGCAGGGCGCTGCCTGCACGGTGACCGGTGCGGTCGTTAAAGACAATATGACCAAAGCGCCGCCGCACCATACCGAAGGCACGCTGATAGCGGCCATGAAAAACGCGGCAAGCCTGGTCACGGATCCCCAGCTCAGGAAGGTACTGCGTGAGAATGCCGGGCTGGGGACGGAAGCGACGCGCAGCGGCGTGCTGGAGACGCTGTTTAAGCGGGGCTACCTGGAGAGAAAGGGGAAGTTCATCCTGTCCACTCAGATGGCGCACGAGCTCATCGCCGCACTGCCTGAAACACTGACCAGCCCCGGCATGACGGCCCTCTGGGAGCAGGCGCTGGATGATATCGCCCAGGGGAAAAGTGAGCTCAGCGATTTTATGCAAAAGCAGAGTCAGTGGACCCGGCATCTTATCGAAAAAGGGCGGGCGACTGCCTTCAACGTCACGGCGCTGACCGGCCCTGTCTGCCCGATTTGCGGTGGCCCGACCCGGCTGTGCAAGAACAAACAGGGCAATTTCTGGGGCTGCATGAAGTATCCGGACTGTAAGGGGATTATTGGTGAGGCAAACCGTAAAAACCGTCGTCAGGCGGCGGGTAAAACCCGGGGGTCAGGCCGGGGTCGAAAAGCGCCGGCTTCTGCGCCGGCAAGTCTCAATCTGACGAGTCAGAAAGGTTGACAGCCGCGATGTTTGGCTTAAAAATGAACGGGCTTATCTGTCGTCTCTGACGACCACCAATGATTCCTGGCCTGAGAGAATCGCCTTCGGGTGGCTGAACATAACACTCCTGTAGCCTGCAAGGGAGAACACATCAGTGTGGTACATCTGCTCGCCTTTGGAAGCAGATATCGTCAATTACGGCTCCTACTGCCTGGCGATGAAGGTTCATTCAACTATCAAGACAGTCAGAATTTAGCTGATTCTGACTCCCCGACGGGAATTCTTCTCCCGTCCGGGCAGAAGTTTTCTCCGTCGAACCTTTTTTTGACCTCCATGGAGAAAACATCATGTCTGTAAACAACACTTCAAATGCCAGCAACACCGGTAAATCAAAAGACTACTTCAACCTGACCATCAACGGACTGGGCTATCTCAGCAACGTGCGGCAGGTCAATGCTCAGTCCGGCACCTTTATTAGTTGCGTGATCAACGCACTGTCAGGTCCGGCCGACAGCCCTTCTTACGTGCGTTTCGACGTCACGGTTGTCGGCAAAGAAGCCAGCAGCCTCATTAACCGCTGTCAGAAGGCGGTGGATGAAGACAAGAAAGTGCTGATTGGCTTTGTTCTGAGTAACCCGTCAACCGACATTTTTCAGCTGAAAAATGGTGAGCACGCCGGTGAAAGCCGCGTCAGCCTGAAAGCCCGCCTCATTAAGGTGGACTGGGTCAAGATAGGCCAGGACATGGTCTACAAGACTGAACGCGCTGAACCCCATCCGACGCAGAATGCCGCTTCTCAGCAGCAAGCCTACGCCGAAAACTCATTCTGATTGTTCACCAAAGCCTGCTCTCTTCTGAGCAGGCCTTTCTCTGAAGGAGCATGCTTATGTCCTCTCGCGGCGTAAACAAAGTTATTCTGGTCGGCAATCTCGGTCAGGATCCTGAAATCCGCTATATGCCTAATGGCGGGGCGGTCGCTAACCTTTCACTGGCAACGTCAGAGTCATGGCGCGATAAGCAAACCGGTGAAAACCGGGAAGTCACTGAATGGCATCGCGTGGTGCTGTTTGGCAAACTGGCAGAAGTTGCCGGTGAATACCTTCGCAAAGGTTCTCAGGTGTATATCGAGGGACAGTTGCGCACCCGCAAATGGCAGGATCAGAGCGGGCAGGACAAATACTCAACGGAAGTGGTTGTGAACGTGGGCGGCACCCTGCAGATGTTAGGGGGGCGTCAACAGAACAGCGATCAACCACAACACAGCGGTGGCTGGGGCCAGCCACAGCAGCCTCCGTCACAGCCTTCCTCCGCTCCGCAACCGAAAGGCGGCAGGGGTCAGGAAAACCAAAAACGGGGATCGCAGCGTCACAGTGCTCCTCAATCCGCTCCGCAGCAGCCTGCGTCACAGTCGCAACCTGCAGGGGGCTGGGATGATGACATACCGTTCCTCGGACACGGTTACGGTATCGCAAAACATGCCACAGGCGTTCTCTGAACCGCTGCTGCCTCTTACCGATGCAGTTAATTTCACCAAATCCCTTAAAGGTTACTGACGATGCCTGTCATACTTAGGCTGAACGGTTTTCGGTTCTTTTTCTATTCCAACGAAGGCAATCCGCGCGAACCTGCTCACATTCATGTGATGAAGGCCGGCACTGAAGCAAAGTTCTGGCTGGAACCCGTTGTGAAACTGGCGCGTAATGACGGATTTGATTCCCGGACAGTAAAAGAACTGCTAATACTGATAAAGCTAAACCAACCCCTGCTTCTGGAGGCCTGGAATGACTATTTCAGCTAAGGAAGTTCGGTTCGATGACCGCATCATGTGGGTCGAACTGTCAGACGAGCGAATAATCGGTGTGCCGCTGTCCTGGTTTCCCCGACTTTGCAACGCGTCTGCCGAACAGCTGAATGACTATGAACTGTCTCCCCGTGGGATCCACTGGGACGCACTGGACGAAGATGTTTCGATTGATGGCCTGTTAAGCGGCCGTGGTGACATCACGCACCCGCCCCATCAGGTTGCCTGAAAGTGCTGATAAAAAACGCTGACTCCGGTCGGCGTTTTTTTTTGAAAACGCAAAAAGAGTTGTTGATAGTAGCCTGTTGAAGAGTTGCGCACAGTGATGCCTGTTCACACTGTACAGGAACTTTTCAGATGAAATTTAATGCCGTCTTTGCCGCTTTACCGCTTGCGCTGCTGACGGGGTGTATTCAGCAGCCCCAGAAGCTGCAGGATCGGGCACCTGCAGAACCGGTTGCCCCGGTCAGCGTCACCCGCAACGTTCAGACATCTGCTGATGATGTTTACGCGCGGACGCCCGAGGTGGTTCGCTACGATCGTTACCTGCTTGTCAGTACGGATCCTCAGGCCGTGCAACGCGACCCCCTCTCGCAGATTATTGATGTGCGTATTCCTTCCTCGGTTCAGCCAACCGTGGCCGATGCCATGCGATATGCGTTGAAGCAGTCCGGCTACTCACTGTGTCAGACAGGACCGGCCAACGGCGTGCTGTATCGTCAGCCGCTGCCAGCCGTCCAGTTCCAGCTGGGGCCGATGCGTCTTCGCACCGCACTGCAGGTGCTGGCGGGGCCCGCATGGGAGCTGGAAGTGGATGACGTGCAGCGCGTGGTCTGCCACAGCCTGCGTGCTGGCTATCAGTTGCCTGCGACGCAGCTGCCGCCGCGCCCTGCCAGCGCATACGCGCCGGCGGCAGCCACGTCATCCGCTGCCAGTCCCTCTCAGGTCACTGGTCCCCGTCCCATTCAGGCGCAGCCTGCTCACGGAGGGTGGCTGACAAAATGACAACAGAAACCTCCTTTCCTGATGAGAACGCTGATGACGTTATTCCGTCATCAGGTAGCCGATTCAGCACCGTAAAGCATCACCTGCCTGCAATAGGACAGTTTGCGCTTTCGGCTGCTGCAATTTTTCTGGCTTTTGTTTCGCTTCGCAGCGGCGTGTCGCAGGAAAACCGCCTCAGCCACGTCGAGAAGCAGCAAAACGTGGTTTACACCCAGGCACTGGCGAAGACTGACCTTGAACCTGTTCAGGCAACCATTAACGCGCAGGGTGAGGCGATCAAACGACAGCAGGATCAGCTTAATGCCGTTCAGAAGTCTCTCGATGCCTGGTCCGCCAGAGGATTACCTGAGGCAGTCAGTCAGGTTCGCCAGTCGCTCAGTGAGCTGGATCAGGCGCAGACGTCACTGCAGAGCCGGCAGGCTGAACTGGACCAGGCCGTTACCGCGCTGCAGCACGCACCTCAGAAAGCGCAGCAGGCCACGGCGGAACCTGAAGCGACAAAAGTCGTAAAAAAGCCGGCACCCGCTAAACCGCATAAAACCGTCAGAAGCGTGGCGCGTAAAGCGCCCTTTGTGCTGACCGGCGTAGAAAAGCGGGGGGCGGCGTCGTTTGCGGCCATTGCGCCGGCGGGATTCAGCTCACTGTCTGAAATCCGCCTTATCGGCGAGGGGCAGACCGTTAATGGCTGGACGCTGGTCAATGCCGGCTACGGGCAGGCGCAATTTCGCGTGAACGGACGCATAACTACCGTAAACGTTCGCTAACGGAGGCGATATGAAGCTGAAAATACTCAGTCTTGCGGCGATGATGTTTTGTTGTTCGGCGCAGGCAAATATCCAGGTTGTGAATGCAAGGGGCGAACCGGTTGATGCTTCGGATCAGAGCGTGCAGCAAAGCAGCGTGCAGGCACTGCAGCAGCAGGCCGGTCAGTGGGGGCTGAGTAAGGATGACTATCAGCGCTATCAGAGCCTGATGAAAGGCCCGCGCGGTACGCAGTCGCCGGGGCTTGACCCGCTTTCAACACTCGGTATTGAGGCGCGGAGTCAGGCTGAACGTAAAAAATACGCAGAAAAATGGGTCAGGGAAGAGTTTGCCCGCACGCAGAAAGAGCTGGATTTTCAGCGTGAAGTCACCGCCGCCTGGAAGCGCCTCTACCCTGAAACCCTCGCAGTCAACATGGGCAATGCGGCCGGTATTGCCCACGACACCGGCGGGCGGCTGGCACTGTTCGTGAAATCCGCTGGCTGCGGGCAGTGTGACGCCCGCCTGGCGGCGGTGTTAGCCGATAACAGGCCGGTGGATATCTACCTTGTGGACAGCCAGGGGGATGACGGAAAACTGCGCGGCTGGGCGAAAGATCATCATATTCCGCTGGACAGGGTGCGCAGCCGGCAGGTCACGCTGAATCATGACGGCGGTCGCTGGATGCGGTTCGGTAACGGCATGATGCCGGTCGTTCTGCAGCAGGGGGAAAACGGATGGCAAGTCGCTGCATTCTGACCGGCGCGGCGCTGCTGCTGGTTTCACTTTGTTCATTCGCCGGTGACAAACAGATTGTCCCGGAGGGTTACGTGCGCGTGGCACAGGCTCACAACGTGCCGCCGGAGTCGCTCTACTCGGTCAGCCTGCAGGAGTCTTCCCGCAGGTTGCCACAGGGCGAGCGCCCGTGGCCGTGGACACTCAACGTCGCGGGGAAGGGATATCGCTATAAAACCCGCCTGGAAGCCTGGCAGGCGCTGCAGGTTTTCATCAAAACGCATTCCCTGAAGCGTATTGATGTCGGTATTGCCCAGGTGAATCTCGGCTGGAACGGCAAGCGTTTTACTTCGACCTGGGAAGCGCTCGATCCTTACAAAAACCTCAACGCCGCTGCCACCATTCTGCGCGAATGCTGGGACAGAAAGCCCGGCAGCTGGCTTGATGCGGCTGGCTGCTATCACCATCCCGCAGGCGGTGCACCCGCAGCCCGTTATCGTGCTTTCGTTAAAACCAAACTCGCCCTGCTTCAGTCTTCGCCGCAACTGCCGGCGGCGACTGCCGTAGAACAGACAGCATCCGCATCGGTGCCGGATACCGGCCTCGTCTGGATAAACCCACGGAGTCAGTGATCATGACGCTGAACACACTCATCATTACAGTAATCATCGTTTTCTCACCCGCTGCGCTGGCCGGGCTCAACGTCATCGCAGACCTGGGCGGACAGAGTACGCAGGCTTTTTTTGACGCCGTTAACCGGCAGGACACGCCGCCACCGCCTGCCGCACCACCGGCGCAGGGCGAAGCGGCCATGCTGCCAGTCACAACACCTGAAATGTCGCCGGGTAACGTTGCCCCCCGGGGGCTGACGCTGCCGGGTATCGGCTCGCTGTTTATCATCGGGGATGACGACTATTCACGTCAGTGGCTGGCGCGCAACGCACAGCAGCTTGCGGCCAGAAACGCGGCGGGGCTGATTGTGAACATCGATAACGCGGCGTCGCTTGCTGAATTGCGTCGCCTGGCACCCGGTCTGCAGCTCGCCCCTTCATCGGGATCTGAACTCGCCCGCCGCCTGCAGCTGACGCATTACCCTGTGCTTATCACGGACAGTGGTCTGTCTCAGGAGGTGCCGCAGTGATATCTGCCCCTTATGTCGCTGCCCTGCTGATGGGGAATCCGGTTCTGCTGGCTGCTCTGCTGGCGGTCATTGTTTATCTTCTCTGGCGCTTTCGCCGGCAGACGGCCAGTGAACGCCGGCACCAGCGCTACCGCGCGACGGCTGAGCGCGTGTATACCCGTCTCGGCGAACTCAGTGGTGACGCGCAGCGCATGACCTATCTGCGCAAAATTAATCCGTATGTCTTTGAGGAGCTGCTGCTGCTGGCGTTTGAACGTCAGGGGTATCCCGTACAGCGTAATGCGTCGTACAGCGGAGACGGCGGCCTTGACGGAAAGGTACAGATTAACGGCGAGTGCTGGCTGATTCAGGCCAAACGCTACAGTCGGTCCATTACTCCGGCGCACGTCCGGGATTTTGACGCGCTGTTAACGCGTATGGGGCAGCGCGGCCTGTTCATTCATACCGGACGTACCGGCCAAAAAAGCAGAGAGGTCAGTCAGGCAACGCCTCAGCTGAAGATCATCAGCGGCCAGCAGCTGCTGAATCTCCTTTCTGGCATCGCAATCAAGGAATTCACTCATGACTAAAAACGCCCTGTACAGAGCCGTTCACGTATTACCCCTGATTATCTGGATCGGCCATATGGTCGTCTGGTTAAAGCTTGGCAATACGTATTCGGAACTGCCTGCTTACTACTGGAATAGCTTCAGGCTCAATCTGCTCATTGCGCCTTTGGCGTTCATTCCTTTTCTATGGCAGGCATACCGTATCAAGCCAGGTGTGCATCGGTTCACATTAGATCTGAAAATATCGATAGGGTTAATGATAATTGTGCCTGCATGTGCGCTGGTCATCTCTGCCTTTATTAGCGCATGGAAGGGTGAACTGATTTTCTATTTCGGTCCCATTTCTCTGATGTTCAGCGTTGCCTTTGGATTATTTGGATGCGCAATTCATAACATTGAGAATTTGACGGGTAAATTACTGAACAGGATGCATAAAAAATGAGTGATAAGTATGTCATTGAAGCTCTGCTGCGTCCCGCAGTAGAGCTTAATACCGCTGTCGCTGCCGGCACTGCCGCCATTGTATGCATAACCGCGCCGTGGGCGGTGGCTCTCGCGCCCTCCGTCAGCTACGTGACCGCCGGCGGATTTGCGGTGCTGTCTGCCGTGCGCGCGCGTCAGGGAATGCAGGTTATTCGCTACCGTCGTAATCTGCGCCGTCTGCCGCGTTACGTG
Organism: Pantoea sp. USMM079; assembly: GCF_037153115.1. Taxonomy (NCBI): domain Bacteria; kingdom Pseudomonadati; phylum Pseudomonadota; class Gammaproteobacteria; order Enterobacterales; family Erwiniaceae; genus Pantoea; species Pantoea sp. USMM079. The sequence goes on along the minus strand of NZ_JBBCKX010000026.1, from coordinate 49,709 downwards.
ATGACGTCAAAGCAGATCCCCGTCAGTAAGCGTCGGCTCTTCATGGGCAGGGGGTTTCGCTGGACTCAGAAACACACCCAGCGTCTGCGCGATACGCTGCGCCCGGAAGTCGCCCACTATCTGAAACCCTCCAGGCTTTACCAGCTTGCCCGCCAGCTTGAGGAGGCCACGGAAAACAGTATGCCTGCGATCGGTAAACTGCTCAGCGCCGACACGGCGCTCAATCCCGTTCGTCCGCTCCCGCCGGTCGGGGGCAATCCGGCTATTCATGGCATTGAACCGGATGAAAGTGACGTCACGCTCGATTTACGTGAGCGCGTCGGCCATACGGTTGTTTATGGCACCACCCGCGTGGGGAAAACGCGGCTGGCTGAATTGCTGATCACCCAGGATATACGGCGCGGGGACATCACCATCGTATTTGACCCGAAAGGGGACGCGGACCTGCTTAAACGGGTCTGGGCGGAAGCGCACCGGGCAGGGCGGGGCGATGAGCTGACGGTTTTCCACCTCGGCTGGCCTGACATTTCCGCGCGTTATAACGCCGTGGGGCGTTTCGGGCGCGTATCGGAAGTCGCAACCCGCGTGGCCGGCCAGCTCAGCGGCGAAGGGAACAGCGCGGCGTTTCGCGAGTTCGCCTGGCGATTCGTCAATATTGTTGCCCGGGCGCTGGTCGCGCTTGGGGAACGTCCGGATTACAGCCTCATTACCCGCTACGTGAACAACATTGCCGACCTGTATCTGCGTTACGCCGAAAAAATCATCACCGAGAAGATGCCGGAACTGAACAGCCAGATCGAAAATAATGCCAACGCTTTCAGTGAAGATGACGTACCGCGTGCCATGCAGGGACAGCCGGAAGCCGTGCGTATCTGGGCCGTTGAGGTGGCGCTGAGCTCTGAAGCCGGCAATCAGCTTTATGACCCGATACTGGACGGGCTGCGCTCTGCGGTACGTTATGACCGCACCTATTTTGATAAAATTGTTGCGTCACTGCTGCCACTGCTGGAAAAGCTGACCACCGGCAAAACGGCAGAGCTGCTCTCGCCTGATTACCTGAATATGGACGATCCCCGCCCCATTTTTGACTGGGAACAGGTGATCCGTAAAAAAGGCATCGTTTACGTGGGACTCGATGCGCTCAGCGACAGCGAGGTTGCCAGCGCCGTGGGTAACAGCATGTTTGCCGACCTGGTGAGCGTGGCCGGCCATATCTACAAGCACGGTATCAATGGCGGCCTGCCCGGATCCAAAGAGGGCAAGGACGCCATCAATCTGCACTGCGATGAGTTTAACGAACTGATGGGCAATGAGTTTATCCCCCTCATCAATAAAGGGGGCGGTGCGGGCATGCAGGTGACGGCCTATACGCAGACGTCCTCTGATATTGAAGCCCGGATCGGGAGCGCGGCCAAAACCTCTCAGGTTCAGGGTAACTTCAACAACCTGATTATGCTGCGCGTCAGGGAGAACCGGACGGCCGAGCTGCTGACCTCACAGCTGCCGCAGGTTGAAATCTACAGTAAAACGCTGGTCTCTGGTCATCAGGATTCAGCTGACGTCACCGTAAACCATGATTTTACCTCCAGCACGCAGGACCGCGTCGGCACCATCAAAGTGCCGCTGCTGGAGCCTTCCGACATCGTCACGCTGCCAAAAGGCCAGGCGTTCGCGCTGCTTGAAGGCGGTCAGCTCTGGAAAATCCGGATGCCGTTGCCAGCGGGTGATGCGGGTGACACCCATATGCCTGAAAATATCGCGCGTCTGGCCGAAGAGATGCGACGCAACTATCACAGCAGTGAAGGATGGTGGGACAGCCGCAGTTCAGCAATCGCACCAGTGAAGGGAGATAATAATGGCTGAGGCACGTCGTACCGCACCGCAGCAGTATCCGCAGCAACAAACTGTGCAGCCTCGCGAGCACGGGTTGCTCTATAACCTGGTCTGGGGCTGGCCGTGGAAACTCATCGGCGTGATTCTGGCCTCACTGATGCTGAGTCTTGTCATTGAATATATCGGGATCGCTTTTTTCTGGCCTGAAATGGGGGCTACGCACAGTCAGACTGTGATGAATACCGAGTTTGGCTATCTGTCTTCTGATTTTACCCGCAGCCTGTTACTTTCCGAGCCGGCTGCAACGGTAACGCGCTGGGTGACTGATGCTTATCAGTGGGCGTTCGTGGACAGTGGCTTCATCAGCTGGATACAGGATACCTACCAGGCTGAGATGAACAGCGGCAACGAGGTATCACGCAATCTCAAGGGGGCCAGCAGCTGGCTGGGGAATTATCTTCAGCAGTACATGCTGGCAACGGTATATGTTTCTGTCGTTACCCTGATCCGCGTGACTATCATTGCCCTGTCCGTGCCGCTGTTCGTCCTGGTGATATGTGTCGCCGTGGTTGAAGGACTCGGCCGACGAGACCTGCGTCGGTTCGGAGCCGGCTATGAGTCGTCGTTTTTGTACCACCGCGCGAAAAGGTTGATCAAGCCGGCTGTCTATCTGCCGGTGATGGCCTACCTTTCCTGGCCTTCAGCGGTCTATCCAAACCTTCTGCTGCTGCCCGCAGCGTTAATGCTGGGCTTAACTATCACAGTAACGACGGCATCATTTAAAAAGTACCTTTAATCAAAATTGACCAAAGCCTGCGCAATGCAGGCTTTGGTTATTAATGCAGGTGAATTAGATAAAAGTTGGGTTGGAGCTAACGGCGGTAATGAGCAACAACACTCTCTGTGAGTTAAGGGAAGCATCTCATAAAGGTTTATTTGAAGGTTGGATCTCAGTTTGGCTACTAAGTATGCTGTGCTTATAAAAACGTTTGCAAATTATCTCACCATTTTCTGGAAGCCAATGTGTCGCCTCTGGAAATAGCGCAGAACTCAGAGGGTGTTTCGCGATCGGGTTATGGAAAATTTCAATCTCAGCAGTCCATGGTTCGTGATCATAAGGCTTCCACAAAGAACGATACTCGTTGCTGGTTACGTCCATATTGAAAGGAATTGCACGTACAGCACCAGGAGAATCATCTGCGAATATTCCAATCCTAATGTAGCGATAGCCATTAAATAGACAACCGGAGGAAACCGGAACTCTGCTTAGTTTCGACAAAGTAGCTGCATTCGAGAAAATGACTGCCGAGAGTTCTGTGTGTTCAGGCGACAAAAATAAACCAGCACGGATATTTTGGTCGCTCGAAAGAAATTCAATAATTTCAGGCACAGCTAGAATCTTTCCATCTTTTACTTTCTCTCTGCCATAAAACCCATAGAGGTATGTCATGAGAGCCTCGCGACTCCACATCATTGAACCTGGAGCGTGAAAATCCGCTATTGCAATAGCAAATGGTTTGCCTTGAACATGCTTTAAGGTTGTATAGTTTTTGAGTAATTTATTTCGTAAGGTCCTAGCGTAACGTTCAGCGGCTATTCCTGAAACTCTCTCTTTTAGGTCTGACGGGACATTGACGCGTACAGCCGTTGCATGGTCATAACGCTCCGGTGGATTAACTGTCACTGCCTCGACCCAAACTTCATCCCCCGCTCTATTTGCTACATAGAAATCCGGAGATTCATGATCTTGAGTTACCAACATACCCTGTTCGCGGAAACTAGCCAGAAGCATGGCTTCCCAGATCCTTGTGTGGAAATTATCACCTCGACACTCTTTTGCCCAATTAGAGTCTGGATTGGGCATTGCCAGATACAGTTGATTTAGCATCCATGCGCCAGGCTCTCTGCAGGGGTGTCCGAGCAATTTGAATATGCCACTTGGTTTCACTCCTTTGAGATCACCTAGCGGTGTACGCCGTCTAGATCCAGGAGGCAAAGGAACGCGACCTGCAAATTCATTGCACGCTTTACCTATTATTGCCAATGCATTCTCTTCACTAAAGGAATTTGACTCCCTCCGTAGCACTGTCCATACGTCGTCTTCACGACGCCTCATGATAAGAACGCCATACTGACCGCTATGACAGTTACGAGTTAAAGCACAAACTGTTATTCGATCACTACTCTCCCATGCATTCACAGGAAGGTCATCACCAAACCCCAAACCTCTGGGAAGTGATAAGGCATACACTTCGAAAAGAAAAGAATGAATTGGAGTCATAAAGGAATGTCACCTAATTAGCTGATTTTGAGCGTTCAATGAGCTCTTCGCCCTGATTTTTGGGGCTGCTGACGCGGGTGCTGACTGGGTGCCATTTAAAATCACTCACCGGCAATGCCGCCTTCTTCGCTATTTCTTCAGCCTGCTTCGGTGTTGTGTCTTCATTCAGCCACTCAAGGACGGAACCTGCCGACAAAACAAGTGGACGTCGGTCATGAATATCCAGCATGCCATCACCGCTGGCCGACGTCACAATCAAAAAACCTTCGTGACCGTGCGGGTCATCAAACGGTGCTTTACCGATCGCCGCGAAGAACAGCGGGGCGTGGTCTTTATGATAAATGAAGTAAGGTTGTTTCTTCTCCTCGCCCCGTACCCATTCAAACCAACCATCTGCAAAAACAATCGCGCGGCCATTGGCCCATAGCGACTTAAACATTCGGCTTGATGCTGCCGTTTCGACGCGCGCGTTAATAAGGGGCTGCTTATTCCACCACTCAGGACCGTAACCCCAGTAAACCGGATCGAGGCACAGCTGCTTCTCACGTTCGTTCAGGAGCAACACGTTTGTGCCCGGCGCTATGTTATAACGCGCGATAGGTTCCGGGTCGTGAATGTAATCGGTGTCGCTGACGCCGATAGCGTCAAAATAGATGTCACGGCTCTGGTACTGCGCAAACCTTCCACACATAGACTTTTCCCCCTCTATACATGATAGCGGTCTACGCATGCTGCGGCTTGATTCACAATGAATTGAGCTATTGCCGAACTCAGCGAGTGAGCCCGCTTTTAATTTTTCATTCGGTAATTAATTTAATGTTCTCCCGTTTTCTACATCGAAGCTGGACGGAGGCACCTGAAAATGGTTTTCAGGTGTCGGCCGTCAGCAGGCAAGGCGTATAGCGCCGCGTCAGCAATACATTTTAGTTACAACACACACTAGTATATGCCACCCCTACAGTCAGCATTCGCGCTGACTTCTAAATTTTTATTTTTCCAAAAAGAGTTAACGGCTGAACCCGACGCCGGGATTTCGCATGCTTACCGCACTCAACCACCACTGGAGGTGCATATGAAATCTCTCTGTCCGGCAACACGACTTCTGTTTTGCGGCGGTGTGCTGGGCCTGATCACACTCGCGTCCTCTCCGGCATCTGCATCTGAAAAAGACGAGCTGGCTTCCGCGCAGCGGATGGTCGTCCAGGTGCAGGCTTCTCTGGAACGGGCGCGGGTTGCCGCAGCACAGGCTGACCCATCAGAGCGTGGCCGCTATTTCTTCGATTACCAGCGGGCAAACAGCGACCTGAAAACGATCAGTGCCGGTATTGACCGTTATCTGGAACCCACGCGTGCTCAGCCGCGTGATTTATCAGGCGTGGCGGGAAATTACCGCCGGGAGCGCCCCTGATGGCGATGACCGCTGCACAGGAAGCCGCCTTTAAAGCGTCTTCGGGAAATATTGAACCGAACCTGATGCACCTGCTCTGTCTCGGGCTGCTGGTTGGCTTTCTTTTCTTCTGGGCAGCATGGGCAATCGTTGACGTTTACTCAGGCTGGACCAGTCAGCGGCTGAAGGAAGGTGCCATGGGCAGAGCCATTGTCCGCTCAGTTTTGTTGTTAGTCGTCAGTATCTGGATGTTTTGCAGTTAACCCTTAACCCACTCTATTTACAGGTGAAATCATGTCTAAATTTGTATCTGCAGTAACCCGCGTAACCGCTAAAGCCAAATCAGCCTGGGCGCGTATCCTGACGGCCGGCATGTTAAGTGCCGTGGCCGCTAAACCAGCTTTAGCCGACCTGCCGACCGTGGAAGGTCCGACCTCCAGCGGCACGGGCACGGGCCTGATGGGCACCCTCAGCGGCCACGTACAGGACGGGCTGGTTCTGGGCGGTCTTGTGTTATGTGGATTTGCATTCTTTAAGGTGGCGGAAGCGGGCCTTGTTACCTTCGGTGAGGTGCGTAACGACCGCGCTTCCTGGACTAAGTTCGGATCCATTGTTGTCGTCGGCGTGGTGATGCTGGTTGCGGTTATCTGGCTGCTGGGCAAGTCCGCAGAAGTTATCGCGTAAGGCTGATATTCCGATGGCGACCATTAAATTCTTACCGGATCGCCTGAACGCTGAGCCAGTCGTATTTCGGGGGTTTAATACCCCCGAGTTAGGTCTGGCGGCGCTGACTGGCGTGCTATCCGGCTTCGTACTTTCACTGCCCTTCGCCTTCCTGTTTGGCTGGCTTGCTATTCCAACCGGCACGCTGCTCTTTCCCCTCGTTTTCATTGCTTTTGGCGGTAAATGGCTCGCCAGCAAAAAACGGGGAAAACCGGAAAATTATCTCTGGCAGCAATTTGAACTGAAAAAGTGCCGCATGGGGCTGGGCGATATCAGTTTAATCATTCACTCGCGGGGCTGGTCCCTGCAACGCAGCAAAAACCTCAGGAGTAGCAAATGAGTCGTTTTCGCCACGCGGTTAAGGGCCGCGATCAGCATATTTTCACCCTGCGGGCGGCGTGCGTCGTGTTGCTGCTCTTACTGGTGACCGCAATGGGCGGCTGGATGAGAGCGCCTGAAAAGCTGACCATCCATAACCCGCCAGACCTGCGCAAAGGGAGTACGCGCCCGTGGTGGGAGATCCCGCCGCCAACCGTTTATGGCTTCGCGTATTACATCTTCCAGCAGCTCAACGCCTGGCCCAAGAACGGTAAGGCGGATTATCCCGCCCGCATTCAGTCGCTCTCAGCGTATCTGACGCCGCAGTGCAAAGCGTTTCTTGAGGAGGACGCAAAGGTACGCGGTGAAAAAAATGAGCTCACCGATCGTGTCCGCGTGGTGTACGAAATTCCCGGTCGCGGCTATTCCGGTGACAGCGTGAAGGTTATCGACCGCGATAACTGGACCGTGAAGCTCGATCTTGTGGCTGATGAATATTACCTCACCGAACCGGTAAAACGCGCCATGGTGCGCTATCCCCTGAAAGTCGTGCGCTGGGACGGTGACTCTGAAACGAATCCGTTTGGCATGGCGCTGGACTGCTATGACGGTATTCCGCAACGCCTGTCTGCCGCGCCTGAAGAGCCAAAACAGAAGAATAAGGGGATGTTCTGATGACGCCATCATTTACCCTCAGCCCCCGCGCCTGTCTTGTCGCGCTGTCACTTTCACTGCTGCCGGCGGTCGCAATGCACGCTTCGCGGGCACAGGCCGATGAACTGATGAAATGGGAACGCGTGCCGCTGCAGATACCGCTGAAAACCGGTCAGGAGCGCGTGATCTTCGTTGATAAAAACGTGCGCGTCGGGTTTCCCCCGGCGCTGAACGGCAAGCTGCGCGTGCAGAGCACCGGCGGCGCGGTGTATCTCAAAGCCGACAGTGATTTTCCGCAAACCCGCCTGCAGCTGCAGGATATGGAGAGCGGTGAAGTGATCCTGCTCGACGTGCGCACGACAGCTGCCGCGTCTGCCGAGCCGGTTAAAATCATTTACAGCGGTGACGTCAGCACGGTCAGCAGCGCAGCCGGTAACACGGGTGAGAAATCCGGCGGGGAGCGCAGCACCCCGCAGACGAAACGCAAAAAAGTCAGCTACAAGGCCCCCATTCCGGTCCTGCTGACGCGCTATGCAGCCCAGAACCTCTATGCCCCGGTACGCACCGTTGAAGCCGTGCCGGGAATACACCCCGTTAATCCGCACCTGCCGTCACGCATTACCACGCTCTACCCCTCTGCCCCCGTGACCGTGTCACCGGTTGCCGGCTGGGGCGTGGCGGGTCGCACCGTTGTGGCTCTCCGGATCCGCAACAGTTCTTCCAGCAAAGTGATTCTCGATCCGCGTGAGCTGCAGGGCCAGTTTGTCACGGCCACTTTTCAGCATCGCTGGCTGGGTGCAGCCGGTACGCCGGAAGATACCACTACACTCTACCTCGTCACGTCAGGCCGTCCTGATGACGCTTTTGTACGTGAGCCGTCCACTGTCCGCAAGGCCGCTTCCCGTCCGGCTCAGAAGGTGATCCGTTATGAAAATTAAGTCAAACGGGCTGGTCAAAGTGATGATCCCGGCCATTCTGGTCGGAGGCGGCTTTATTGCCCTGAAAAGCTATAACAGTAAGCCGCAGGAGCCCGCTGCGCAGGCCGCCCATGCGCAGACTGACGATGCACTGAAGAACCTGTCACCCCAGGAGCTCAAGGCGCTCGGTATCGAGGGCGATACCCCGCAGGATACGCTGAAAACGATCGTTGGCTCGCTTAACGCCGTCCGTCAGCAGCAGGATTCACTCAACAAGCAGAATGCAAGGCTGCTGGACGAAAATGAAAAGCTGCGCGAGCGCAATACCAACGTGTCCGGTCAGGTAAATGAAGCCGTGCAGGGCGTGGAAAAAAATTACAACGAGCGTGAGAACCAGATGCGTAAGCAGCAGAACGTCCTGACGTCAAAAATCAACGAGCTCACAAATAAACTGCAGAATGCCGGCAAAGGTCTTGCCGACAAGGCAAAAGGCCAGGACGGCGATATTCCGCTGGGGCTCGGCCTCGACGGCATGGGGGCCGGGGCCGGCGGCGGAAGTGCCCCGGCTTCCGGCAGCGATGGCCTGATGTGGGTGACGCCGCAGGACAGCCCCGCCACTTCTTCAGCACAAAACAGCGGCAGTGCCGGAAACAGCGCCGGTGAGTCCCGATTCCCGACGTCCTTTCTCAGCGAAAACGCCCTGACAAAACAGAAAGCCAGCTACGAGCAGCAGGTCAAGGGCTCGACGGCTGAAAAGGGCGCTGAAGACGAAGCCGAACCGGTTTATACGCTGCCTGAAAACTCCACGCTCATCGGCAGTCGGGCTATGACGGCGCTGCTCGGCCGCGTGCCGATTAATGGCACCGTCACCGACCCGTATCCCTTCAAGGTGCTTATTGGCAAAGACAACCTGACGGCCAACGGCATCGAGCTGCCGGACGTGGAGGGGGCAATCGTCTCCGGCACCGCCTCCGGTGACTGGACCCTGTCCTGCGTGCGCGGTCAGGTCAACAGCGTCACTTTTGTGTTCACCGATGGCACGGTGCGTACTCTGCCGAAACCGGACCGCAGCGGTAAAGGCGGCAATAACAGCAACCAGAACGGCGGGAAAGAGACCGGCACCAGCGGCGGCATTGGCTGGATTTCAGATGAAAACGGCATCCCCTGCATCTCCGGCACGCGCAAATCGAATGCCTCAAGCTATCTGCCAACGATCGGGCTGCTGGGTGCAGCCGGCGCGGCGGGTGACGCCATCGGTCAGAACCAGACGACAAGCCAGACAAACGCCTACGGCGGCGTGACCTCGACGCTGACCGGCGACGCCGGGCAGGCCGTGCTGGGCAAGGCGATTTCAGGCAGCTCGGATGAAATTACCGAGTGGGTCAAACAGCGTTACGGGCAGACGTTTGACGCGATTTACGTGCAGCCGGGGGCGAAACTGGCCGTACACATTACCCGTGAGCTGGCGATCGATTACGAAGATAAGGGCCGCAGGGTACGTTACGACTTTACCCTGCCAGGCGAAGACGGCAGCACCGGCGGACTGGACTGAGGAGAATAACCATGAGTATGACTTCAAAATTCGGGATTTTCATGATTGTTGCAGCCAGCCTGCTTGCCGGCTGCTCCACGAACAAAGATGAAATGCTGCCGCCTGGCAACAGCAATATGCTGGAGCTGTGGAAAGGCACCGACGGTGAATCGGGAGCGACACGCGGCAGTGAAGCCCGCAGCACGTTGCGCCGTGGGCTTTCGGACAGCGAGCAGCAGGCCGCGCTCAGCGATGACCGGAGCTACAGCCGCACGCAGGAATCGGAAATCAGCCAGCAGTTTCCGCGCCTGCCTAACCCTGACATGGTGATGTACGTGTTCCCGCATCTGGCGCAGGGTAATACTCCCGTGCCGGGTTACAGCACCGTTTTCCCGTTTTATGACCAGACGCAGTACGCCATGCCTGGTGAACGTACGGAGGCCCTGTAATGTTTGGACTCTTTAAAGGGAAATCAGCCAGTAAGCCCGCTCATCTTTCCGACGTTTCTGAGCAGACCGGGCCGGAGCCGGTTACGCGCCCGGGTAAGATGTCACAGTCTGATGAAAAGCGCGTTTACGCGCACAATCCGTCCATCGTGGACTATCTACCCTGGGCAGAGTTTCTGGATGAAGAGCAGTGTCTGCTGCTCGATGACGGAATATCCGTGGGGGCCGTCTATGAAGTGACACCGGCGGCAACCGAAGGCCGTCCGGATGAGCGCCTGGAGCAGATCCGCGACGTGGTAGAGGATGCACTGCAGGACAGCTTTGACGACCTGGCGAACAACCCCTGGATCGTTCAGTTCTTCTGCCAGGATGAGAATAACGTTGATGCCTGCCTTGACCGTCTGCGCGGTTACGTCAAACCGCACGCGCAGGGCAGTGAATTTACGGAGGCCTGGCTTAAAGAAACGGAACAGCACCTGCGCGGCATTGCCCGCCCTGAAGGGTTGTTTGAAGACAAGCTGATCACCGGCCAGCCGTGGCGCGGCCAGCAGCGACGCACGCGCATGGTTATCTACCGCTGGGCGACCAAAAACAGCGGTGATTTAATGTCACCGGTTGGCATGCTGAATCAGGCGTGTGACCGGCTCTGCAGCGCGTTCTCCAGCGTGAACATCGTCTGCACCCGTCAGAATGGCCTGCAGGTACACTCCTGGCTGCTGAGAATGTTCAATCCTGCCCCTGAAGGCATGGACAAAGAGGCCTTTTACCGTGCAGCCGCCTATCACGACAGCCGTGACACGGCTGCAGGCATGATCCCGACGGAGAATGACTTTGCAGAAACCCTGCTGTTCACGCCTCCGCGTTCTGACGTGGAAAACGGCGTGTGGTGGCTGGACAACATTGCGCACTCCGCCATTTCCGTTGAGCGCCTGCGTAAGCCGCCTGAGCCCGGCACGCTCACCGGCGAAAAGAGTCGCGGAGAAAAGAAAATTAATGCCCTGATGGACACGTTTCCTGAAGGCACCATGCTGTGCATGACGGTTGTGGCTGAGCCGCAGGATACGCTGGAGGAGAAGTTTAACCGCCTGGCGAAAAACGCCATCGGTGAAAATACAGAGTCCGGCCGCGTCCGTCAGGACGTCGCAGCGGTTAAAGAGCTGCTGGGTAACCGCCACAAACTGTATCGTGCGGCCATCACCTTTTTCCTGCGGGCAAAAGACATGCCCGAAATGAACCGTAAGCGCATTGAGCTCAGCACCGTACTGCTGAACGAAGGACTGCAACCGGTTCGCGCTGAGCATGATACCGGTCCGCTGAACACCTGGCTGCGGGCGTTGCCGATGTGCTTTAACCCGCAGCACGATAAGAAAAACTGGTATACCCGGCTGACGTGGGTCCAGCATATCGCCGGACTCCTACCCGTCACCGGCCGCGAGACGGGGACCGGCAATCCCGGATTCAGCTTTTTCAACCGTGGCGGCGACGTGCTGGACTTTGATCCACTGAACAAAGACGACCGCTCTCAGAATGCACATATGCTGCTGTTCGGGCCCACAGGTGCAGGTAAATCAGCCACGCTCTGCTCAATGCTCTGTCAGCTGATGGCGGTTCACCGCCCGCGCCTGTTCATCGCGGAAGCCGGTAACAGCTTCGGGCTGACCGCAGACTACTTCGAGAGTCTGGGCCTGACGGTCAATAAGGTCAGCGTCAAACCCGGCAGCGGTGTGTCACTGCCGCCTTTTGCTGACGCGCACAAGCTGTTTGACAGCGACGCGCCCGCGCCGGCGATTAATGAGAGCGACCTGCCGGATATTGAAGACGACCCGGAAGATGATGAAAACGGCAGGCGTGACATTCTGGGCGAAATGGAAATCTCTGCCCGAATGATGATCACCGGCGGTGATCCGAAGGAGGATGCGGCGCTGAAACGTGCCGACCGCGCCATGATCCGCGAAGCGCTGATCATGGCTGCACGCAAAACCCTGGACGAAGGTCGCCAGATGCTGCCGGGTGATCTGCAGAATGCGCTCAACACCATCTCAGTGGAGTCTGAGAACCAAAGCGGACAGGTACGTAACGAATCCCGCCGGGCAAAAGCCGCTGAAATGGCCGAGTCGCTGGGTATGTTTACGCAGCAGGGCAGCTTTGAAGCCGAACTGTTTAACCAGGAAGGCTCACTATGGCCGGAGGCTGACGTGACGCTGATTGACCTGGCTCACCTTGCCCGCGAGGGGTACGAAGCGCAGATGGCGCTGACCATGGTGTCGCTGACCAACACCATTAACAACATCGCCGAGCGGGACCAGTACCTTGAACGCGATATCGTCTTTACCGTAGATGAGGCTCACGTTGTGACGGTTAACCCACTTCTCGCGCCCTACATGACTAAAGTCGTTAAAATGTGGCGTAAACTGGGAGCATGGCTCTGGCTTGCCACACAGAACCTTGAGGATTACCCGAACGCAGCCGGCAAAATGCTGAACATGGCGGAATGGTGGATCTGCCTGACGATGCCGAAAAAAGAGGTGGAAGATATTGCCCGTTTCCGGACGCTTTCTGAGGAGCAGAAGGCCGTGCTGCTATCTGCGAGCAAGCTCTCGCGGTGCTATACCGAAGGCGTTGTGCTTTCTAAGAAGATTGAAGCGCTGTTCCGCGCCGTCCCGCCCAGCCTTTACCTCGCGCTCGGGATGACGGAGAAAGAAGAGAAAGCCGAACGCAAGGCGCTGATGCGTAAACATAACTGTTCTGAGCTGGATGCTGCTATTCTCGTAGCGAAGAAACTGGATCGTCTGCGTGGACTGATGACGGCTGACGCGGCTGGGATGCCCGAAAACAACGATAAGAGAGAGATGCTCACCGCATGATTAAGCTCAAGTATGCGCAACCTGTGACCCAGCGGCCTGCGCCGGATGAAACGCCAACCCCGGTCATGTTCAGTCTGCATCCGCAGGGTGAACCTGCGATGACAGCCACGACATCTGAGCGTCTGGCAGCACTGGAAAATGCGCTGAGGTCACGGCTACAGCCACCGGTAACGATCACCTGTAACCCGCATCGTATCGGTAAGAGCAATTGTGTTTCAGTGCATTTTGAGGACAGCAGGGGGAAGCGTGCAGACATTCTGCTGACGCAGGAAGGCCGCGCCGGACTCCCTCTTGATCATGAGTTTGATTCGCCGCGCTGGTATGTGAACGTACCTGACGCAGCAGACATGATTTTTTTGACCCTCTGGCTCAATGAGGTATTCACAGATTAAGCAAAACCTTCATCATTCCCGGCTCTCTGAGCCGGTTTTTTAAAGGATATTAAATGGCGCTTTAGTAGCGCAGGTAACGCCTGACTTTACAGAGCGGGATAATCCCGCTTATTCCTACCCTCTCCTTTTCGAAACACCCTGATATCAACACCACCACAGCAGAAATTTTTAAATTCGGGAAAAGAGTTTACGGCTGAATCCCTGAACGCGTACTGCCACTCTGACGGCCTGTTACCGTGACGGAGATCCGCTATGCGACTCAGGCTTTTGCATTCACTTTTTCTGTTTATACCGTTTCAGCTGATGGCCGGGACCGTTGTATATACCGATGCTGAACACCCTCCTCAGAATCTGACTGACGATGTATCAGTTGTCTGGCTTGATGGCCCCGACCGCCTGCAGGATTCAATTTTCGGTAAACTGCCGACAGACTCCCGCCAGGCCGCTCAGCAGGCCCGCAAAATCATCCAGTCGCCGCAATGGCCCGGCCAGCAGGCGCAGATTGCTCAGGCGTACCGGCAGGTCGTCCATGCCTGGGAAATCGGACTGCATAAATATCCTGCCGTCGTTTTCGATGATCGGGACGTGGTTTATGGCACCGCCGACGTTGCCCGTGCCGCCACGCTGCGCAATCGCGGGGGCAACTGATGAACTCCGTCCTCAAAAATCATCTGAATGCGGCCGGTGTTGCCGCCGTGCTCGCCGTTGCGGCGGCTCCTGCAACGGTTTCCGCCATTAATACTGCCGGCATTATTGCCAGCGCCATCACCCAGGACTGTATCAGCTGGCGCGTCAGCGGCATCTGCTACTGGCTGATGTGTACGCCGTTTGGCTGTTCGGTGAAAACCTCCGTGAAGGTGACGCACTTTATCCCCGAGGTGGTGGTCTCCACCTACACCGGACCGGGCGGAAATCCCTGGACTGAAATGGCGTTTATGAGCGGTGCGTCCGGTACGGTTGACAGCGCTCTGACAAGCGGAGCGCCGGCCGGAGGCGGTAACGCCGGTGACATCAAAGATCCGGGTCGTCGTAAGTCCAACATCAAATTTAAGTACGCGGATGCCATCGGTCACCCTGCAACGTCAGTGATTGGCGGCAGCATCGCGGGTTATTCGTGTGACACAGCGGCCACGCCGTTTAATCCCTACTTTCTGAGCACGCTGGACTCACTTGTCTGGCGCTCGGGATTGCCTGAGTCCCTGTATCCGGAGGCGCTGGTTCCCGGGCAGCGCGAACTGGGCAGTCAGGCCAGCGCCAATATGTGGGGGAATATTTATCCCCGCTCAGGCTTCGTCAGCCAGACCGACGACGACAAAGCATCAGCGGTAGTCGCGCAGCGTGTTGCCGACATTATCACCCGTTCAGGCCAGCCCCACGTTTATCAGGTGCTGAAAGGCACGCACAAAGCCGGTTACTGGCCGCCCGGTGAGGTAACGGAAAACACGGGCACGGCGAACCACAAATGGCAGCGCCTGTCTCCCACACTTTCCGCTTCCTGCGCCGTTTTCCCGGACGGCGCTTATCCCATCGCTCAGGACGGCAACGAAGCGTACGCACTCTGGCAGCCCTACAGCTGCTGCAAGCGACGCGGCCAGACCTTCCTCTATTCAACTGATTTCTGAGAGGCACCATGTCACCCGTTAAATTGAAATCTGTCGCACTTGCACTGTGCATCTCCGCAGCAGTTACATCCGTACAGGCGGCGGATGATGACTCGTCCGGCGCATTCGGTATTTCACTTCCCTCCGTTAATAACAGCGCCATTGGCTACGGCAAAGACGTCAGCGGCGCGGTCTCGGATAAGCTTTATTACACGCTCGGCGGCGGCTCTGTAATCTCACAGCCGGCCACGCGCAGCAGCATGCGTAAGCTCGGTATGAACGTTGGCTGGAGCAGCGATCTGATGTGCGGCAACTTTGACCTGAAAACAACGGTGGGTAACCAGCTCAACGGCGTCACCAGCGGCTTTAAGAACCTCATGGGCGACGTGGTACAGAACGCCACCGGTGCCGTCGCCAGCCTGCCGGCCATGATTATTCAGCGTGCCAATCCCGGCCTGTACGACATGCTCACCAACGGCGTGCTTCAGGCAAACGTCTCTTTTGATAAAGCCCAGCTCAACTGCCAGAACATGTCCAAACGCATGATGGATTTTGCCGGCAACAACAAATGGACACAGGGCGCGGTCATGGATGAGTACCGTTCGCTGGTGAACAGCGGTGACGCTGATGCTGTGCGCGTGAACAACTCGGCGGACAAGCTGCAGGGTAACTCAGGCCAGAACTGGATTGGCGGGCAGAAGCGAGGCGGTCAGGGACAGCAGGCTATCCGGCCAACGCATGATTTAACGGCGGCCGGATTCAACATGATGAACAGCCTGCCGGTGCTCAGCACGGACTCCGTCAGCACGAACAGCTGCAACGGCGGAGCCTGCGGCAAGTATGCCAGCGCCGAAGAAGCCGCTAAAGCCGTGGTTCAGGTCGTGGGAGACAGCTCCCTGCGCACCTGCAGCGACGCCTCACAATGCACCAGTGGCGATGACGAACAGCAGCCCGGCGCGACGCAGGCGGGCACCGGCTTTGCCCCCATTCTGGAAGAGACAACCAAAGAGAACACAGAACAGCTGGTAAAACTCGTCAACGGCACCGAGCAGCCCAACGCGACGAACCTGGCAAAACTCAAAACCGGCAGCCTCCCCATTACCGCCGGCGTCATCAGGGCACTGCAGAGAGATCCGGACAACGCCGCCCTGACCGCCCGCCTTGCCGGCGAACTGGCAATGGCAGACACGGTTGAAACCGCGCTGATTATGCGCCGCATGATTGTTACCGGGATGTCTGAACCTAACGCTGCTGCGCAGAACGCCGCTATCGAGGAAGGAGACCGTCGCGTAGCGGCCATCGACCGCGAGATCACGGCATTACGGAATGAAATGGAGCTCAAGCGCGAGCTGTCACGTAACTCTGTCCTCACCATCATCGACCGTGAAAACGGGCGCGTTAACAGCAACCCTCAGACGCAGAGTGATGACAGCACCGACAGCCGCGTTAACCGTCTGGCCGTTCCTGAAACGGAAAACAACTGATGAGGGCGCTGCCGATGAAAACCGAACGCGGGGCGCAACGCCCCTCATTCTTCCGCCGCCACCCGGCGCTGTTCCGCGTGCTGTGTACCGCCGGCGCTCTGCTGGCAATCCTGCTGGCAGGGCTCATTGTTGCGGATAAAGCCGTCAAAAACCCGGCTCAGGCCGCTGCATTCCGGGAATGGATGGATCACGCCCGGTATGGCTGGCTGGTATGGCGCCTTGCGGTGTACTGTGCGCTGGCGTGGGGGTTTATAAAAATTTTCCGTGCGCCGGGCTTCGGTCCTCAGCACCGCCAGCCGCTGATGCGCATTGCTGCAGTCAGCGTCATTTTTGCCGTTGTCTGTGAACTGGTGCTGCTCAGCGGCACGGGAGCATCATGATGCTGACTAACAGTTATCTGGAATATTTTCTTACGCTGCTCGGCTGGGTTGTTAACAACGGCCTCTGGAATATCCTTATCACCACAGGACTGTTTGCCGTACCGGTCGCTTTCCGTCTTATCGGCATCTGGCTGAAGGTACGTGAAGAAGGTGAAGATGAGGGGAACAAAGGGGCACTGTCTATACCCCGCATGGAGCATGCGATTTACACCTCCTTTCTGGTCATGATTGCCTGCTGTATGCCGCTGATGAATGTGGATTTGAGCACCATAAAATATGACACCTCGCGCGCCCAGACCTGCGGTACGTGGACGCCAAAAGCGCCTGATGACACAGGCTACTCCCCGGTCATATCGAGCATTAACGATCAGACAGCGGCTGCGCCGGTGTGGTGGTATCTGGTTCACAAGCTGGCAAAAGGGATCACGCAGGCTTCCGTTGCCACTATCCCCTGCCGTCCGGACATGCGTCAGCTCAGGTTTGAGGTTCAGCACACGCGTATCAACAATAAAGCCCTCGCAGAGGAGCTGCAGGACTTTACCAACGACTGTTATTCCCTCGCGCTCTATATGTGGAAACGTCAGGATCAGGGGCAGACGAAAGACAAAGCCACGCTGAGGGATATTGAATGGATCGGCAGTCAAACCTTCCTCAGTAATTTTTACGGCAGCCTGCAGTCGAAAACGCCCCGCGCGGAATTCCCCTGGAGTGAAAGCCGCGACAGTGGAAGGCCGGACACGGGCCGGGGGGGCTATCCGACCTGCAGTGAATGGTGGAGCAAAGCGGAGACCGGACTGCAGGCCCGTGTCGTCGATCAGGCTGACCCGGGATTATGGACCCGTCTGTCAGCTGCCATGACCATGATCGGCGGTAATACGGCTGACTATAAGGAAGCCATTATCCGTCGCCTGGTCAGCCCGGAGAGTCTGACCGTGTCGCAGGGCGGACACGTTTATGCGGGCTACGGTGGTAACGCTGATTTCACGCTGGATAACTCTGTTTCCCGCGTAGCAGCGATCGGCGGCACCGCACTAGGCAGTCTGGCCGCATTCCCGGCCTTCGATGCGATGCGTCAGGCGCTGCCCATGGTCCAGGCCGTGCTGCTGATGGCGATCGTGGTGATTTTGCCGCTGATTCTGGCTTTCTCCGCCTATGAGATTAAGACCGTCATAACGCTCTCGTTTGTACTTTTTGCGCTGAACTTCCTGACGTTCTGGTGGGAGCTGGCCCGCTGGCTCGACAGCTGGTTATTGACCGCGCTTTACAGCTCTGACACGCACAGCAGCTTTAACATGGCCGGATTTCAGAACAGTTCGGATGATCTGATCATGAACTTTGTCATGGCAACAATGTTTCTGGTGCTGCCGGCTGTGTGGATGGGCGCACTATCATGGGCAGGTGTACGAATTGGTGGAGCTCTGGATGGGGCATTTAAAACTGGAACAAACGATGTTCAGAAAGCAGGAGGAGAAGCTGTAAATACAGCGAAGAGCGCCGCTAAGCTGTAATTGATTAGAGGGTATGGATACCCTCTAATCTTCGTCATCTTCGTAATTGTCAACTCTGGATGATGTTGCCCCGGGTCTTGACGAGCCAGTATAGATACCAGCCCCCTCGTTACCATTCCTCCATTCGGTGCCATAGGTGGAATTTTGATTTTCTCTTTCATGGTCGCTGTTAAAAGAGATGTTGCAAAGCATATAAATGAATATGCTAACGAGGATCACTGCTCCCCCAACAAAAACTCCAGAAATAATAGCGACAGATAAGATAACAAAGCAGGCGACAGGGACCGGCGCTCGCCCTAAAAAGGCCGGTAAGTGATGTCGCAGGGCCCACGTTACACAAGCACTATTAGCCGTCCTTGCGGTTTTTGTAAATCGAAGCCATATCCCTGCGGCACTCGCACCTCTTTTAAACGCTGAGTTTTCCACAGTATCTACTCCTTGTGAGTTGATTCTTCGTATTGCTCGTTAAGGTAACGTTTCGTTATTCTGATTACCTGCCTTTCTGAGACGCCACAGATGGAAGCCGTTTCACGTATGCTCATCTCGTTATGTATTCGCAACTTTATAATATTCTGATGCATCTGCAAGTTAGCCTGCTTACCTTTAAACTTCCCCTGCTCTTTAGCTTTTGCAATACCTTCCTGCTGCCGGCGTCGGCGGTCCTGGTAGTCCTTCCGGGCTATAGCTGCGAGCATATCTAACATCATCGAATTGATAGCTCTTAACATTGCGGCAGAAAATTCATCACTTCTATGGCTTTCAAGCGCAGCATAGCTTGTCGGCAGATCCAGACTAACGATTGAAAGGCTTTTACTGCTGATTAACTCTTTGAGCTTCTTCCAGCCTGCATCATCGAGACGAGAAAGACGGTCTACCTGCTCAATCAGTAATGCATCTCCCGGCGAAGCATTTTCAAGTAGGCGCATGAGTTCGGGTCGCTGAAGTGATGCACCTGATACATTTTCAACATACCAGCTCGCTATACGGTGGCCTCGCTCGGCAACAAATTGCTGCAGGCTATTTTTCGCACGTTCAGCATCTTGCTGCCTGGTGGATGCCCGAAGGTAAGCAAATATGTACATTATTTATACGCATCATGACTTATAGGTGATGACTTAGTATAGCATGACATTTAGGTGATGACTTAACCACAAAATGACCCAATCTAAGGGTGTGACGTTAGGGTATACACTGCCGATTTCCTACGCTTTGTAATGAACCTGCGGGATTTTCAGCAGAACTCACGTAGCGCGATCAATTGCAATGTCACTACTGGATGAGGATTGTTTGGTAGTAAATTACTCTTCAAGGTGGTTAATTTTGAAAGAATTTCGTTTATAAGAAATCGGCGGATAATTAATTCAAATGAAATGGTTCAGAAAAAAACAGATGCTCTGTCAGCCCGAATTACCGGGTGACAGCGTCACAGATGCGGAAAGTAAAGCCGGCCTTAACCCGGACAAAATCAGGTTTGATCATGTGCTTTCACTCGCGGCATCCCTGCCCTCAGCTGCGCGCCACAATCTGCTGCGTGCCCTGATAAGACCCATACAATCTGATTATCTACTCGCAGTAGGAGCAGAGGGACAGGATGCACGCCCGACCCTGGATGAAAAGCAGTTCTTTTTTCAGAGCCTGTTTGATTACATCAGTTTTGAGCAGCTGAACCATAAGAAACTGATGCCTGAAGAATACCCGCTGTCGCTGGTCTCAGACATGGTACTGCCGTGGCCGTGGAGCATGAACTGCTATAAGGGCTGCCTGAGTATAGGGAGTCGGCAGGGAAATCCCTGGCGATATGACAATTCCAATCATCACGTTGAACTCTGGCTGCCTTGGCGCATTGGCTTTGTAAAGGGCGGCAATCATTCGCTGGCCGCCGGGATACTGGCGGGTGAAGGAACGCTGCTCCCAGACCGGGTTTTTAACATGGATGATCTGCTGCGCCGGGTATCTACAGACGGTATCAGCTGGTTTGCCGACGGTAGGCAGATTGAGAGAGTGCGCGACTGGCGAACGGCAGCGTTTTACGAGCTTGGTAGGCTGATCAGCTGACAGCTGTCATCCCCTGCCTACAGATGTGCTGATTGCCTGGAAAACAAGAATAGTGGGCTGTGAAACAGCCCGGGAGAACGAAAATGGAAATTAAGGGTCTTCTGACGCCCGCTTTTACCGTTATGGGCGTCTGCCTGGCGGCACACTTTGCGCTGCGTAACGAGCACAGAAAGAAAGCACTTGAAATCGAAACGTCTCAGCTGGACCGGCTTTCAGTCCTGGTGCTCAGCTCTCTTGATAACTTTGCTCAGTACGTCGGGGCACTTGCGGGCATTATCGACGCACAGATAACTGTTTTGACTGAGCAGCTTCCTCCGCCTAACCGTGACAATGTAGAGATTTCTGTCGCAGAACTACATAATTGGTTAGATCAAATAGATTCGCACCCTGCGTGGGGGCTTGACCGGAGCGAGCTGCAAAAGGCCTCTCATGGCCTGAGGTTTCACCGGGAGGCGGACTGGGCACGCTGGCAGCAGATCGTTCCGCAGCTGCACCGTGAAATATACGCGTTTTTCATGATCACGCTTCCGGGTGAGGAAAACATTGAGCTCATGAGCCGCGGACGGACTGCTGCAAAGGGTAGAGCTTTTGCCGAGACTATGCGAATCCGCGTCAGTGAACTGCGCAGCTTACAGGAAGCCCTCTTATCCTCGATGAAAGACGACTTCAGTAAACTGCTCAGGCCTGAGCAGACAGCGACGTTCTGCTCTGTGACGAACGGTTTATGGCGCCGGATGCGCCGGCTCTTTGCCTGCCGCTTTTAACCCGGCGGAAGCGATCGCAGTACGGCGGCAGCTTCCGCACCTTCCCCGCTGAATGGCACCGCCAGTGTCGCCGCCACGTCAAGCGCAAACACCCGCGTATAAACTTCAATCGACCGAGCATCCTTATGCCCGGCCAGCGCCTGAATCACCTTCGGGGGCTGCCGGTGATAGAGCATGTGCATAATGTACGAATGCCGGAATGTGTGGGGCGTTACCGGAATGGAGAAGTGTACCCCGTCATTATTCGCCCGCTTTATGGCGGCCTTCAGCCAGTTGCGCATCGTCTCGTCGGTCGCAGCCCAGAGAGATTCTCGCCGCTTTGGCCGTTCCGTGGCAAACCATATGCGGACCTGATGCACATAGCCGGCGTCAGTAAGCGGCACCAGACGCACTGCATCTTTCGGTGGGCGCCCGCGCCGGCTTCTCACTTTCTCAGACAGTATGCGAACGAACGGACGTGGCCCGTCCAGCTCAAACGACTCAGGCGTCAGCGTGCAGGCCTCGCCGATGCGTGCGCCGGTGTTCCACAGCGTACTGAACAGAAAGTGATGCCTCCTGTCCGGCATATAATAAAGCAGCGCGCTCACTTCCGGCGCGAGTAAGTAGAAGGGCGTGACGCCGTTCGCGGTAGCCATGCGGCGCATAGCCACCGCAGTGGCAAAATCCGCGCCGGGCGCAAACGAAAGCGCGGTGACGCGTTCTGGTGAATTCTGCAGTACCGGAGGGTTCATTATCATGTAATTTTCACGCAGCGTTGCCTGGACATTTATCAGGCTATTTTCCCGCACCCGAGCGGCTGGAGCCAGATCAATAAATCGCGCAGACCGGATCCGATATTTGGTTTTACCCGCAGATTAGCGGGTTATCCCAACACCGTAAAGGATCGTTTTTTCGCAGTAAAATGGCGTCAGGCCTTGTGGCGCAGGGCCTCAGGCCCAGATCCATGCATTTGGTATAAACAGGGTAATCCCAAACCCCTCCCGAACCTCTCTACAAAGCCGTTACGTTTCAGTGGTACGCCGGTTAAGGCTGGCTTATGATTGAGCACACACAGCAAGTAGACTGCAGAACACGGAGAAAAATATAATGAAAGGCTCTGAGTGGAATAAATGGGATTTGCATATTCACAGTCCCATGACGTGGATGGCGAGTACATTTAAAGGTCCAGAAGATATTCCCGAATTTGTAAAAAAACTGGGAGAGTCGGGAATATCACTCATTGGACTAACAAACTATTTCTTTCTGGCAGAAAATGAGATTGAAAATATACGTGAGGAGATAGAAAAACAAGGGCTAAAAATTACTGTTTTGCCAAATGTTGAATTCCGTCTCGCACAACCAAATAAACAGGGTGACTGGATAAACATTCATTGCGTATTTTCTGAAAACATTTCAACCGCCAAAATAAATCAGGCATTATCAAACCTGACGATAGCCACAAAATCTGCCTCAGGCAAGCCTGTTTACTGTTCAGAGTTGAGTCTGAGAGAAAGTGGAAAAGGTATTGACGAAATTACTGTTAACTTCGAAACTCTTTGCGAACATATTTCCTCTCATTTTGAGCTCTTCCGCGAGGCCATTATAGCCGTCTGTCCGAATGGCTATGGTGGCTACAGGCCAAATGGCGGGGGGCGCTCTAAAGAAGTGGCAACACAAATAGACCGGGAGGGGCATATCATTCTCGACAGCTCAGAGGACTCTCTGCCTGTAAGGGAGTTTTTCCTGATGACAGATCGGTACCCCAGTGCGAATAAAAAACCGGTTTTCAGATGTTCAGATGCCCACGGCCTTGAGATAACAGGCACGAAATTCAGTTGGGTTAAAGCAAAGCCTACTTTTGAAGGCTTGCGTCAGACACTTCTTGAGCCAGAGGCACGCCTAAGACTTGGCGAAGACTGGCCACAACAGCGCATATCAAAAGTTCATTTCAGCAGAATAGAGCTAGAGGGTGAAATTTTTGAAGGTCAAGAAATCCGCTTCAAAAAACTATCAATTCCACTAAATGAGGATATGGTAGCTATTATTGGCGGCCGGGGTACCGGCAAGAGCCTCATTTTAGATGGCCTGCAGTCGCGGTTTACGCCATCACGTCCAGGAAACGTTCATGCACGTCCTGTATCGCCGCAACGACTCTCTGTCCAGCTAAGCAAAACAGACGGTGAGTTCCAGGAGTTTGACGGAACGGATAACTCATACAGCTATCTTCACGTTTCGCAGGGGGAAATAAAGGACTTGTGTCAGGAGCCAGGCAAAATCAGCGATGAGATAAAAAAAATGCTCCGTCTTCCTCCCCAGTCCTTCCCTGTTTCGCTCAGAAATGAGCTGGAAGCTAACCTGAGCGAATTCCGCAGTCTTTTTGATTTCTTTAATATAAAGAATGAAGATGGTAAGTTAATTAACAGGCCTGAATACCATACTGCAACGATTGCTGCGATACAGAAGCATATTGATACACTGACAAGCGAGAAAAATCGCGAACTCATCAAGGTCTTTCAGGAAAATGGTAAAAGCCTTTCTGATATCAGTTCCCAACAAAACTGGTTAAATAATTTCCTTAAGCAATTGTCAGACCATGAAAAAGAACTGAACGACCAGATTGATTTCATCAACGCGAAAGGCACAGAAGATAATTTAATACCGCATGTCAGCTTTGAGCCACAGATGAACGTTATCAATAATAAAATTATACTGGCAAAATCAGAATATGAAAGAAAAGCAGCTATAAATCAGAAAATTATTGGTGAGTTCCGGCAGCAGGGTATTGAGCAGGATATATCTGGACTTCTGGATAAAGTTACTGAATATCAGAAAATGATTAATCGTGCTGAAATCGAGCGAGAAGAGTCACAGCGCAAACTTGAAACAGGGAAGAAAAACTTAGAAAACAGGAAAGTGCTGACTGACTCTGTTTTGTCGCAAATCCGGCAGGAAAAGGAAATGGTGGATGCGGCTTTCAGTGCCCTTACTGAAGTTAAGGAGCATTACACTGCTGATCAGCAGTCTCTGGTAGAGGAAATCCTGCAGGACATCGGAATTTATGGTGAGGTGACGTTTGACAGGCAAGCGTTTTATGCTGGAGCCCTGAGATGCATGAACGGTGGAAAATTTCGCGCCTCACGGGAAGGTGAAACCCAGACCGACAAGCTTGCAGCGTTTTTCAATGTTCACACCGTTGAAGACTATATACGCCTGGTCAGCAATGAAAACATCATCAAGGTTCCGGATGACAAACAGAACATGACTGAGATATCTCTAAACAGTTTGTTGTGGAAGCAGGAATATTTCAACAGTGCGGGGCCTCACGAGCTTCTGGCTCACCTGTTCAGTCCGAACAAGATCTCTGCATATCTAGGCGTAAAGGCGCAGTTCACTTATAAAGGTAAGACAGTTGAAAAACTTTCTGCCGGTCAGAGAGGTACATTCTATGTCTGCCTGAAACTTGCTACCGATCCGTTTGGTTCACCGTTCGTGTTTGACCAGCCAGAGGACGATCTTGATAACGACTTTATCATGCACCATCTCGTCCCGTTGTTTCGTAAGATCAAACAATACAGGCAGGTCATCATTGTGACGCACAATGCCAATCTGGTAGTGAACTGCGACGCTGAGCAGGTTCTGGTAGCCAGCAACAATGACGAGGTCATCACCTACCGCTGTGGCGCGTTGGAGGCCGGAGAATTTTCGCATGGAAACACCATGCGTCAGGCCATCTGTAATGTGTTAGAAGGCGGGCATCTGGCGTTTGAGCAACGTGAACGTAAATACGGTTTGCTGAGACCGGCTCTATAACATTATCGGATGGCGGGCCGTAAAGTCAGCCCGTCATCCCGATACTGGACGATGCCTAAATTGATCAGAATCAGCATTTCAGAGTGAAATTACGGGGACGGATATGTCGGGTTTAAACGCCTGGTTGCAGGAAAAGGCTTCCGGGGAATATTTTCTTTTCATCAAGAGACTTTCAGCTAATGATACCGGGGCCACTGGCTCGCATCAGGTCGGGATCTATATTCCCGCAGAGATTGTGGCAATGTTGTTTCCCTCCATCAATCATACGCGGTCAGAAAATCCGGATACTTATCTGACGGCCACCATGTCTTCGCATGAGTGCCCTGAAAGAAAGGTCAGGGCCATTTATTACAACGGAAAATTTTTTGGTAAGACGCGAAATGAGAAAAGGATAACCCGATGGGGCGGCGACAGCCCTCTTCAGGATCCGGAGAATACCGGTGCATTGTCCATTCTCGCATTCAGAATAAATGAGTCGAATACTGATGCACAATCTGTCGATGTGTGGGTCTGTGCGTCGGCATCCGATGAAGATATCGTCGAGTCGGTGACGGGTCCGATAATCCCCGGAGTGTTCTATGCAGGTCACGGTAATGAAGTGTTGGGAGGATTTGCCTTAGCTTCAATAGCGGTAAAACATAAATATGTTCTGCCTGATGCGTGGTCATCACGCTTTCCTAGCGGCGCGGAAATCATTGGCTTTGCAGCCGGCCATTACGCTCCGGGCCTTACCGCTCCAGACCAGCAAATAATTGATCGCCGCAGGATTGAATATGAAATATTTCTTCTCGTAGAAGAGCTACACGTGCTGGAGATTATAAAGCAGGGTTTTTGTTCCGTAGATGCCTTTATATCCTTCGCAAATTCCGTGAGTAACCGGCGTAAATCGCGGGCAGGAAAATCTCTGGAACTGCACTTGGAAAAAATTTTCATGGAACATAGCCTGACAGCCTTTAGCTCACAGGCTGTCACGGAGGGTAACAAGAAGCCTGACTTTTTGTTCCCCTCAGAAGAAGCCTACCATGATACGGCATTCCCGGATCAGCACCTGCGCATGCTGGCCGTCAAGACGACCTGTAAGGACCGCTGGCGACAGGCGCTGAACGAAGCGAATCGCGTGAAAAACATTCACCTTTTTACGCTTCAGGAAGGCGTCTCGGTAGCTCAGTACGCCGAAATGCAACAGGAAGGCGTGCAACTAGTAGTGCCTGCGGCGCTGCACTCTAAATTTCCGAAAAGTGTCCAGGAAACGCTGATGACCCTTGATGAGTTTATCAGGGAACTGATTTCGTTATATTCTGAACTCGGCATAATCCCGGCCCGGCCTTAACGACCGGGCGTTAAAGCATTAATTCCGGGTTGTCTTCCCAACGGCCTGCAATATTAACGGTTCCAGCAACCTGGCTACTGCTTCAAATACCGGCACCACAACGGAGTTACCAAACTGACGGTAGGACTGAGTATCCGAAACCGGAATGCGGAAAGGTTTTCCGCCAGGAGCCTCAAAGCCCATCAGTCGGGCACACTCACGCGGCGTAAGTCGTCGTGGACGACGTTCCTGATTTTTTTCATCGCTGAAATTGGACTCGCCTATGGCCATGTCCCAGCCCCGGTTAATCAGGATCTCAGAGCCATCTTTATGGTAACGTGCAGAAAGGGTTCGGGCCACGCTATCAGGGTTCTCAGGATCAACAAGTCCGAAGCCGAAACCATTACCTTTTGCCGCATGTTTTTTTGCATAATTATACAGATACTCCCACAGGCGTGGCGTCAGGATGTACTTGGCATCCACCGCAGTTTCTAGGAGTTCCCCGAAGGCTGGCCTCTTCGTGGGGAAGAAACGGCTGATATCGCTCAGGCTGAATCCCTGATGAATGTTCAGGTCGCGCCGAAATCCAACCAGCACGATACGTTCACGGTGCTGAGGAAGGAAATTCTTTCCATCAATAACCTTAGGGTCACTTTTACCTGTCGCCGCCGCATCGGAGACTTCATAACCCAGTTCATCCAGCGCCTCCATAATCACCTTAAAGGTTTTGCCTTTATCATGACTCTTTAGGTTTTTAACGTTCTCAAGAACGAATATGGCCGGACGTTTAGCACGGATGATCCTTGCTACATCGAAAAACAGTGTTCCCTGCGCTTCACATTCAAAGCCGTGTGCGCGGCCGAGGGCGTTTTTCTTGCTGACGCCTGCAAGGCTGAATGGCTGGCACGGGAAACCGGCAAGCAGCACGTCATGGTCAGGAATACTGTTATCAATATTCCGGTAGGCCGATTCCTCACTGACTTCTGGCTGGTCACTTAAAGTAATCTCGCGAATGTCGTGATTGAATCGGTGAGCCTGTTCATCATTGTACCAGTTAGCTTTGTAGGTACGCACAGCGTCTTTGTTCCACTCGCTTGTGAACACGCACTGACCGCCAATCCCTTCAAAGCCCTTGCGTATGCCACCGATACCGGCAAAAAGGTCGATAAAACGGAAGCTGTAATTTGGGTGATGCGCCGGGGCTTCGGGCAACATTTTTTTGAGCAGGGACTCCTCGGTTGAAGTCAGGGATTTTGGGCTGCATTTACCGTTTACCCAGCGGTTGAGCGTCTCACGCGTCCACTCGTTCTTTCCAAGACTTCTCAGTAGTTCTGCGACGTATTTCTGATCGTAGATTTCAAGAACGCGTCCGATAAGCCTGCGGTCCTGCTCCTGACGCATGATGGATTCGGCTTCAGCCTGTTTAATCAGGTCCTGTGCGACGGCTTCAAATTCTGACATTTTTCCTCCTGGGCTTTATGAGTGAGAATGTATCACTCATTTAACCCCGTGGGAAAGAGTTTGTCTGTTTATTTATCCAGTATGTCTTATTGGTAAATTGCTCGCGCAATGGGAGTGCTTCGCTCAGACGATACTCATGTTAAACATGGGAGGGCATTGACGTCGTTCGACCCATGACATTTATGTATACTCAAATGTCATGTCGTTAGACACAAAAAAACCGCCTTGCGGGGGCGGTTTTTTCGGCAAGCTCAAAACTTAGGCCTGCTATACACAAATACTTGCGAGGTAAATGTGTACTGGTTTTACGGTGTGACTGAAAACTAGACAACACAATTGTCGTCTTTACTGACGCTTTCGTCAATAGGCAGAGAACTATGCTTCTTCGGAGGGACCATGCTGGACAACTAGATTGATAAATTTTGTTTGTAAGTTTAAGAGTCCTTCGTATAATCATTTCGCCGAGTTTTTTTAGTAAAACTCATCGTTTTGTTAGTAAGCACAGCTCTGTAAATCTAAATCCCGTTGTTAGGGATGTAGTATCGAATGTTAGTCCGATCGACCATTGTGAAATGGCCTTTATGGCCAGAAGTAGATGAGGGATTTTTTCCTTGATTACTACACTAATCGTCAACCACCTAAGAGGATGCCTTTATGTCAAATATCACATATCGTGCTGCCCCTTTTAGCGAGGGGCTTGCACGCTAAATTAAGCGCGCATCTTCAAGCCTTAAATATGGCTTGTAATGCGAACGATAAATTCGGATTTCCGCCCGGCGGGGGGATAGGGTTTTGGAACCATAATTGAGCTGTGACTGAAAACTAGACCGTGTTTAGTCTAATGTGGGGGGGGATCAATGCCCCTATCCTACCCTCTCTACAAGCTCGCCTGTTCGGGAGTAATAGAGATGAGTAAGAAAAAAAGTAAAATCAGTAGTTTTTTGGGCAATATTGGCAAAGTAAGCATGTTCATTACTGTCATGTTGAATGTCTCGCAGCAGTTTCAAGACCCAGAGAAAGCAGAGATGCATTTTAAGGGAAACCATCTTTTCAATGTGACCGTCATCCATGGTGACGTGATTAACGGAAATGTGACGATCACTGCACCAACTACTACGCTCGGTAAGTAAGAAGCAGCCCCCCCCTTTAGGGGGGGGGTCTGTTAACAGCGGGTTCCGCCCTCCCCCCTTCAAATGGGTTCCTTCAAAAAGTTATCCACCAATTCTGTGGATAAAACTCAGTTACGCCATTCCAAACACCAAATACCCCTTACATATCGATCTCTACTAATACATAAAATGTATCTTTTAGGTACAACTTAAGCAGACATTTAGAAACCCCTAAAAAACACCTATTAAATACTTAAAATGTACATTTTTAGTATAATTAACGTATTTCTATTGCAGAATACGAAGATAGTTGCTAAAGTCAAAACATACACAAAATGTACACTTTAAGGACTTTTATAGTATGAATGCACTTAACAATCCGTACTCAGGAAAAGTTATCATTGTCGCTATTAAAAAAGGCGGAACAGGCAAATCCTTACTCAGCATGAACATTGCTCCAGAGATAGATCCGGACATATTTTATGACACTGACACCACGCCAGCGGTTACGACCTTCAACAGCTTTCGTGATAAGCAGTGGAATGTTGTGCGTTTAACTGATGACATGGATAACGTTGTTGACCGGTTTATAGCTGAAGTATTAGATGCTAAAGAGAAAGGCCTTAGTGTCTTGGTAGATTGTGGAGGTTTTGACTCTTCCTTAACCCGTGCGGCTGTCGCAATGGCTGATCTTATCCTTTCTCCATTAAACGATGACCCTTCAGATATTTTAGGGCTTCATGAATTTAGCAAAGTGCTTGAAGAAATATCTGCTGAGCTCGATGTGAAAAAAACAGCTCATGTCGTTATGAACAAAGTGCATGCTTCACGTCGAAATTTCACTGATATAGACAGCTATATCAGTCAGTTTGATAATCTGAAGAGAATGGATACTGCAATCCCTATGGATAAGGCTGCCCCGCTGAAGTTCGGAATGGGACTTGGTGTGGTGGAACATGTTTCGACTCGATACAGTAACTCAGGTAATGCAATGCGCTCACTGTTTCTTGACATGCGTAACGCTATTGAAAATGCATAGTTTAGATATATAATAGATACAATAAATGTACATTTTTAATACTTAAGGCGTATCAAATGGCTAACCCCAAACAAGACATGTTTAACCGCATCTCTAAACTGTCCAAAAATGCCCCTCTTCAGGAATCTGCAGGTGCAGTTAATTTTGCAACTTCTAAGCCAGATGAAAGTAATTCATCTGGCTTAGAACCAGCCCTGAGCAATGAGGACTCTCAGAGTCCTAAGCGCAAAGTCAAAGCTGTTCGCCGAGCTAAGAACGTACAAATCCCTGAAGATCTTTGGGATGCTTACGATGCACTCAAAGAGAAAAATGTAACTTCCTTATTAATGACCCCATACATATTGGAAGCATTTAGGGAGAAGTTAGCTCGCGATGGTGCATTCGACAAAAAATAAACGAACACTTAAAGGGTATTTAAAGTGTACATTTTAAATACCCTTTAAGTTCATTTTAGATTCTTTTTCAATACACTTTTGCTATGGGGATATCCTCCCAGCGTGTTGTCCATGCCTGCGAAAGCATCTCCCGCTTCATTTTCCATTCAGTGCTAACACCCTGACCTGCAAACCACACGTTACCGAGCCCAGACTGGTTAATACCGTCAAGTGCCTTCATAAGCAGCGCGCTATTTGCCCGTGGCCGTGCGTCATCGAAGAGATTGAGTTGGCTTACGCCGTTCGGAGTGAAGTCATCAAGCAAGATGCCGGCTTTCATGTACCGACGTCCATCCTGCCAGATACGGTCCAGAGACCTCATAGCCACCTCAATAATGTCCCGCGTGTCCTGGGTTGGAAGAGTGAGTTTCTCGCCGGCGTTGTTACCGTAAAAGACTTCATTCACCGCGTGCGGCGAAGTCCGAATGAAAACGCTGATGCGCCTGCAGAACTGCCGTTCGCCCCTAAGTTTCTCTGCCGCGCGCGTGGCGTACTGGCACAGCGCCTGCTGCATGGCAGCTTTTGAGGATATGCGCTCGCCAAAGGACCTGGAACAGCAAATCTGTTGTTTGGCCGGGGGTAGTTCCTCGATCGGAATGCAAGACTCGCCATTCAGTTCGCGCACGGTTCTTTCCAGCACCACGTTAAAATCTTTGCGGATGAGGGCAGGGTGCGCACGCGCAAGCTGCAGGGCGCTACTGATCCCCATTATGTTCAAGCGTTTGCCAATGCGCCGGCCGACGCCCCAAACTTCTTCCACGGGCTGATTCGCCAGCAATGTTTCAGTGCGTTTTGGATTGCCTGGCGTGAGTGCCAGCACGCCGCGAAACTGCTTCCACTCCTTGCTGGCCCACTGCGCGGATTTTGCCAGCGTTTTTGTTGGCCCCATGCCCACGCCTACGGTTAGACCCGTTGTAGCCTGCACATGCGAGCGCAAGCGCCGACCAAAATGTTCAAAGTCTTCGCATCCGTCAATGCCGGTCAGATCGAGGAACATCTCATCGATAGAATACTGTTCAACACGGGGAGTCATTTCCTCAAGCGCCGTCATCACTCTCGTGCTAAGACTATGATTTATGTGGAATACAAAAACAACTTCAGATTAAGGCCCTTCCATCTGACTAAAGTACGCGTGCAACAGGGATATCAGACCAGCGTGTCGTCCATGACGGGCTGAGCATCTCCCGCTTCATTTTCCATTCCGTATTAATTCCCTGTCCAGCGAACCACAAGTTCCCCAGCCCTGAGTGGTTGATCCCGTCGAGCACTTTCATCAGTTGCGTACTGTTCTTCCGTGGCTGAGTATCATCAAAGAGATTAAGCTGGCTGACGCCATCTGGCGTAAAGTCATCAAGCATGATGCCCGCCTTCATGTACCGGCGACCTTCCAGCCATATACGGTCAAGCGATCGCATGGCCGCTTCGATGATGTCCCGCGTATCCTGTGTGGGAAGGTTTAGCGTTTCGCCAGCGCTGTTACCGTAAAAGACCTCGTTAACTGCATGGGGGGAGGTTCGAACAAACACGCTGATACGCCTGCAGAACTGACGCTCGCCCCTGAGCTTTTCGGCGGCCCGCGTTGCGTACTGACAAAGCGCCTGCTGCATGAACACTTTTGAAGTAATGCGCTCCCCAAATGACCTTGAGCAGCAAATCTGCTGTTTAGCAGGAGGTAGCTCCTCGATCGGGATGCAAGATTCGCCGTTCAGCTCACGTACGGTTCGCTCCAGCACCACGTTAAAGTTCTTACGTATGAGGGCAGGGTGGGTACGTGCCAGCTGAAGGGCATTATTGATTCCCATCAGGTTGAGACGTTTGCCAATGCGCCGACCCACCCCCCAAATTTCCTCCACCGGCTGGTTTTCCAGAAGGGTAGCGGTTCGCTTAGGATTGCCAGCTGTCAGTGCAAGAACGCCCCGAAACTGCTTCCACTCCTTGCTTGCCCACTGCGCTGATTTTGCCAGTGTTTTGGTGGGTCCCATTCCCACACCTACAGTTAGACCTGTTGTATTCAAAACATGGGTTCTCAGTCGACGGCCAAAATGCTCAAAGTCTTCACAACCGTCAATGCCAGTCAGGTCCAGAAACATTTCGTCAATGCTGTACTGCTCAACGCGGGGCGTCAGCTCCTCCAAAGCGGTCATGACACGCTGGCTGAGATCATGGTAAAGCCCGTAGTTCGAACTGAAAATAAAGACCTTTTCAGGATAAATTTCCGATTTTATCTGAAACCATGGCGCCCCCATTTTAATACCCAGTGCTTTTGCACCCGCACTGCGTGCAATGACGCACCCGTCATTATTGCTGAGTACCACAACAGGTTTGCCACGTAAATCTGGACGGAACAGCGCCTCGCAGCTGGCATAAAATGAGTTAACGTCTGCAAGTCCGAACATATCCATGACTACCTCCTGCGGGCGCGTGTACTGTTAAAAAACCAGGTAACAACGCCAAGCAGCTGCAGCTCTTCTGGATAAATAATGGAGTAGGCGGGGTTCATGGGTAGCAATGCGAGCCTTGGCTGAAGCTGCAAACGCTTCACTGTGAACTCTCCGTTGACTTCAGCAATGACGATATCGCCGTGCGAGGCTTCTTCAGCGCGATCAACCACCATCACATCACCATCACAAAGTCCGAGCTCCTGCATACTGCTGCCACTTGCGCGCACAAAAAAAGTCGAGGCGCGGCGCCTTATACAGAGTTCATTCAGGTCTAGCTCTTTCTCTACGTAATCCTGAGCAGGGGAGGGGAATCCGGCAGCGCATGGATCAGCATAAAGGGGAACTCTAAGCGGAGGTGTGAATATGGGGGGCCAGAGTAGTGTAAGACCCTTGGTGTAACTTAGGCCCTTCATTTTTGACAACTCCGGCCACCTTGCGATGATTGGCATAGTAAAGAAGAATAACAGCGCATGAAAACCTCCGAACTAATACTGTTTATACATACAGTATCGGTGGGCTTCGAAACGCTGGCAAGTGGAGAAATGTGAATTATTCTAAAAAAAGGGCGCTGCTCAATACGATCAAATCCTTAGACGGCAATTTTACAAAAAAGATTCTTGTGTTCCTTTGGTCCGCTATGAGCGAAAAGCAGTCGCCTGCGGCCCTGTTAAGGCATCTTTGGTTATCTACAGACCTCTGGATTGAATTGTTTAAGATCTGAAGCAAGAGCAGGCGCAGCCGCGGCCATATCGTCCAGCAGCCAGCGGGATTCTACCGGGCCAAATGCGCCGGTCTGGCGCACAAGCTCTGACCGGCTGAACCCCCATAAAAAAGCAGTCCGCATCAGCGATGGCGTGCGCGCCAGCCTTGAGACCATCTCTGGTTTGAGTTCGTGCCCGAGGCTTTTAACCACGTTAAAGCCAATACCCCATGCTTTTTCGAGCTGCCTGGCTTCACGCCATGTCAGATTGAAATCTCGATTCCACGTGACCAGTGCAGCCAGAAATAGCGGGACGGCAAGCGCGACGTGGCTGCGCAGAAACGCATCCATTTCGGCTTCGTATTCAGCCGGGAGATTGGCCTGATGGAAAAGACTGACGAGTTCCTGATCGGTCAGCGTGGTGACCATACCCGGCCCGTCAGCACGAAAGTGCAGCCTCTGTTCGCTCAGGGAAGCCGCCATATTCGGAAACCCGAATGCAAAGCGGTCAGAGCCAACCACCGCCCGGTAAGGGTCACATCCGCGGAACGTATTAAACATGAACAGGACCTTTTTTGCGGAGCAGGCAGTCAGTTCCCCCAGAAGAGGCTCAATCTGATGTTCGGGGACGGTCACGATGACCAGGTCGTAGGCAATGTCCTTCAGAAGTGACGAGACCGTTTTCACCGGTGCGCAGTCACCCTGCGTGGTCATGATTGCTCCCTGACGCCGCAAATGTTCATAACGGGTTCCCCGTGCCACCATGGTGACGTCATGTCCCGCTTTACTCAGAGAAAAGGCTATTGCGCTGCCTATACGGCCTGCGCCTATCAGTGAAATTTTCATGGCAGAGAGTTTATCCCGCACGTTATTATCCGGATATGCACATTAAAGGAAATCTGCTTACCGGATATGGAAAGACTATCATGGGACGACCTGCGTATTCTTCTCGCCATCCAGCGCCACGGCAGCCTTCTGGCAGCCGGTAAGGCGCTGCGCATTTCGACATCGACGACCGCCCGGCGGCTGGATTCACTGGAGGCGGCTGCAGGCAGGCAGCTGGTTCACCGGCATCAGTCGGGGACCACGCTGAATCAGGAAGCGCTCAGGCTGGTTCATCTGGCAGACCAGTTTGAATCCGGTCTGGCCGCCCTGGAACGTGACCAGAACCAGATGGCCGGAACCATCCGGCTCAGCGCACCGGGAGGAATGGTGCCCACGCTGGCTGGCGCGTTGCTGAGCTTCCAGCGGGAGCATCCGCGCATCAGCATTGAACTGGTTGGGGAAAGCAGAGCGGCAGACGTGGCGTCGCGAGAGGCGGATATGGCTGTCCGGCTGATGGCTTCAGACTCGGGCAATCTGATTGAACATGTCTTGGGAGAACTGCGGTTTGGTTTGTTCGGTTGCCCGGATTACCTCAGTCGCCATCTGCCTTCAAGGCGTCTCTGTGAAAAGAAGGCGTCTGAGCTCAGTTTTGTTGGGCTGGAAGAAAAATGGAAGCATCTGCCGCATGAGCAATGGCTCAGAAAGCTCGGAGCAAAAAGCTTTGTTTTCCGTTCCGACTCCGTTGAGGCGCTGGCTGAAGCTGTCCGGTCCGGGGCCGGGCTGGGTGCCTTTGCGCTGACGGATCCGCGTATAACAGATCTTAAACCTGTTGAAACCGTCACTGAAGCCCCCGGCCAGCTCTGTTACCTGGTCTGGCATGCGGAACTGCGCGCTGTACCTCATGTCAGGGCCGCCGTGGAAGCCGTCAGGACTTATTTCAATCAACATCTGTAGCCAGCGCGGCCCCTACAGGGGCACGCCGGCCACACATGCTATGAGCACTACTTCGGAATACCGAAATGGTCCCGGAGCTTATTGATGCCTGTAAAATGCTCCTCCATCTCGTTGCGTCGCTGATCCGAAACGGTGCCGCCCATGCCATCAATGAGGCTGAAAAGCGGAGTAGGCAGGCCGGCCGCGCCCCACTGTCCTTCCGGGATCTCGGTGAGGTGAACCCAGATGCCGGTGCCGTCGTCAGACGGGTCGGTTTTCAGCTCCTTTCGTATATCCGCAGTGACTTCGGCAATGGCGCGCAGTTTAAGCTCCGTGTTCATAAAGCCTTCCGGCGCAATTATTCTGGCAAGGCACATCATCCGCCCCCGTCGATATGTTTCATCAAACCGGCCGCCGATAGCCCAGTCATCCGCTGACAAAACATGAAACCAGATCCAGTCCCTCGTGCAGGCGGCATCCGTCGGCCCGCCTATCTCAATGTTCAGCATGGTATCTGACAGTGCCTGCGCCAGTGTGGATTTTTGTCCGGCGGGAATGACTTCGCGTGTTGTGATCTCAATAAATGGCATAGCTGTACCTCCGGGTTGATAGCCCTGATCTCGTCAGGAAGTGGTGATGTCAGTGGTTCAGGCTGGCCTGCTTACCCCATCCTGCCCGCAGGGTCCACACTGTAAGGATGGCGCAATAGAGAAGGAGGCCGGCTGCGATGAGTGCGTATAGCCACTCGACTGAGCCGGCAAGGGGGAGGATGAACCAGCCTCCGGCAGCAACCAGCAGGAACCGTGCAATACCGCCGATAACGGGCCACAGTAGCGTGCCGGCTCCCTGATTGGCGAAATAAAGGGCAAAACCAAAACCATACAGGCCATAGAAAGGGGCGACGATGCGAAGGTAGGTTGAGCCGGCGGCGATCATTTCCGGGTCGGAGCCGAAGAGGTGGAGCCACAGCCCCGGCGCCAGCGCCGCTGTCAGGCCCATTATTTCAGCCATCAGGAAACAGATTCCGGCACCGGTTAAGGAGATAACGCGCGCCCGCTGGCCCTGACCTGCGCCCACGTTCATCCCGACCATGGACACCAGCGTCCCCCCGACGCCAAAAACAAGCGGCACCAGCAGATATTCGAGTCGTGCGCCCGTGCCGAAACCGGCAACGTCGGCCGGACCGAAACGATGGCCGATGAGCGCCGTCGCGGACGCTATCGTTGCGTTAGTCACCACAGAAGAAAGAGCGGCCAGTGCGCCAACGCGCATTATCTGGGTGAAAATGTGCCGGTGTATTGGCCCCCACCTGAAGCGCGCCGCGTTGCGGCCACTCAGAATATACCAGCCGAAAAAAAGTGTGCTGAAGAAGTAATAGACCAGCAGGGCCACACCGCCGCCGGCAACGCCAATTGCCGGTACAGGTCCAAAGCCAAAAATCAGCATAGGAGACAGCGGTACAAGAATCACAACGCCCCCGCAGATACCCACGGCGGGGATCATCAGGTTGCCCGTTCCCCTGATAACAGAGGCGAGGCCGTTCATCATCCAGAGCAGCGGCATACCTGCAAAAACAATGTTGGAATACGTCAGCGCCGCATGGAGGGACGCACCTTTTCCGCCGAGCAGCGCATAAATGTCTTTACCAAAGAGCAGAATAACCGCCGCACTGGCAAGGCCAAGCGTGCCGCAGAGCAACACCGCGTGCAGCACAATGGCATCAGCTTCATCATGACGGTTTGCGCCGATTGCCCGCGAAATAGCGGATGAAATCCCTCCGCCAAAGGCCCCGCCTGAAATAGTGTGCATCAGCATGAGTATCGGGAACACGATAGCCATCGCTGCGAGCACGTCAGTGCCCAGTCGGGACAGATACCAGGTTTCAATCAGCCCCGTGGAAGCCTGCGCGACCTGAATGATGACGTTTGGCCATGAAAGGCGGAACACCGTTGAAAAGATGTGCCCTTTTAAAAGCAGGGTACGCCGTAACATATGGGGATTATTCGGCGGAGGAGCCTCTTCTCCCGCCAACAGATTGTCTGCATCATTAGCGCTCATGGTGTCTCATTCTCCGGGCAGCACATAAAAAAATAATTGTCAGAATCAGCATCCTGCATTTGAGCTATTGGTAGGTCAATATAAATTTAATAATTTGACCTACCTGTAGCTCAAATGATAGTTTGCGCTTTTCGGGGGAGGGCCCCGTTTCCTGAGATGAGATAAAGATGAGCAAGCAAAACCCGTTATTACAGGTTTCACACGATGCGCTGAACCAGACCCTGTCGGAGGCGGTCAGTAAGGGCGTTGCGCCAGGGATAGTGGCGCTGGCTTCAACGCCGGATGGTCTGATTTATGAAGGCGCCGCAGGTTTAACGGGGCCGGACAGTCACGCTCCGATGACGCCGGACACGATATTCTGGATCCTCTCCATGACTAAAGCAGTGACTGCGGTCGCCTGCATGCAGCTCGTAGAGCAGGGAAAACTTCACGTTGACCAGCTGGCCTCGGATTTCCTTCCTGAACTGTCGGCGCCGCAGGTCCTTGAGGGGTTCTCCGCTGAGGGAGCCCCTCTGCTGCGACCGGCAAAGAGACCCATAACGGTCCGCCATCTGCTGACGCACACCTCGGGCTATACCTATTCTTTGTGGAGTAAAACGCTGGCCCGTTATGAAGAGATAACCGGAACGCCCATCGTCTTTTCAGGAAAGAAGGAGGCGCTGAGCATCCCTCTTGAATTTGACCCTGGAGAACGCTGGCAGTACGGCATGTCAATTGAATGGGTGGGGAAACTGGTGGAGCTAATCAGCGGACAGACGCTTGAAGACTACTTCCGTGAACATATTTTCTCGCCTCTGGGCATGCATGATACCGGCTTTAAAATCAGCGATGAACAGCGCAGCCGGACCGCGACGGCGGCACAGAGAGAAGCCGATGGTACACTGACCGCGGCACCGTATGAATCTCCA
Source organism: Pantoea sp. USMM079 (assembly GCF_037153115.1). Lineage (NCBI taxonomy): Bacteria > Pseudomonadati > Pseudomonadota > Gammaproteobacteria > Enterobacterales > Erwiniaceae > Pantoea > Pantoea sp. USMM079. The sequence continues at coordinate 11,565 of NZ_JBBCKX010000026.1, read as the reverse complement.
CAACAGACTGATTTTTCACTGGCCGGAACCGGTCTCTACAGCACGCCGCGAAATTATATGGTATTCCTGCAAATGCTGCTGAACGGCGGCAGCGTCAGTGGTGTTAAAATACTGGAACCGGAGACCATCGCAGCAATGCTGAGCAATCAAATCGGTGACATAAATGTGTCTGAGATGGTGAGCCCGTATCCGGCCCGCTCCAGGAACTTCGATCTCTTCCCGGAAATGCAGCATAAGTGGGGATTCTCTTTCGATATTAATACTCAGCCGGGACCCTACGGGCGCAGCGCAGGCAGCGCAGCATGGGCAGGTGCGATGAACACGCATTTCTGGATTGACCCGATATCTAAAGTCACTGGTGCTCTTTTTACTCAGATCTGGCCATTTTACGATGAACAGGTCATTGCATTATATAATCATTTTGAGCAGACAATTTATCAGGGTCTGCCTGAAAGCTGATTTGACGCTCGTCTAAGGAAATTTCATATGCCAAGATCACCGAAGCGTGAAAAACTGCTGGAAGCGACTAAAGAGCTTCTCTGGGAAGTCGGATTTGAAGCCATGTCTCCGCGTGACATACAGGAGCGGAGCGCGGCCAGGCCCGGCAGCCTTTATCATCATTTCGCTTCGAAGCTTGCTCTGGCCGGCGAAGCTATGAGTGAAATCGCTGAAAGTGATATCGCCCGGATTAACGTTTTTTTCGAACAGGATGGCCCGCCGCTTGAAATCGTACGACGTTATCTTCAGCTTAAGCGCGACAGTATCCGCGGATGCCGCTTTGGGCGACTGGTCAATGAGGCTTCCATCGAGCACGAAGAGCTGCGCGGGCCCGTCAATGCTTTTTTTAACGCGATACGTAAAAACTTTACCGAGAAACTGACCCAGGCGGAAGAGGAAGGGGCGCTGCCGCCTGAGGTTCATCCGGAAACGCTGGCCGTTTCGCTGCTTGCCGTCATGCAGGGGGGGGCCGTTCTGGCGCGCGCTTATCAGGATGAAGAGCTATATGCTAAGGCAATTGAAGGGGCAATGGCTCTTCTGCCAGTGACCGCAACGCAGCCTGATACGGTCAGTCAGGAATTGCACTGATTATGCCTGCCATGCTCCTGTCAGGCAGGAGCATGGCAGGTTCTTGTTCCTGGCCAGAAGAAAATCGTGAAAATAAATGATGCGTTCCTCACGGCTACGGCGCTGGTCCATACAGGTCAGGGCGGCACGCTGGCGGCTGTGTTGAACACAGCTCATGAGCGGAACGATATTTATCTGGAAGTTCGTACAAGCTGCTCTTTAAGCGAATCAGCATCCAGAGGTACGCAATAGACAGGGGTGCCTGCTTCAAACCGCCAGCTGTCTTTGAGCGTACCTGCATCGACCACACTAAAACCGAGACTCCGGATAAATTCCGCCACCTTTTTTTTATCCGTCTCGTTGTCACCGGCCACCGGAAGAGACCTTAACTTATCCGAGCCGTCTAATTTACCGGCCCGATGTACGTCAGTCGCCGCGATGGCATTAAAGGCTTTTACAATATGCGATGTACCAATAATCTTCGCCAGCATTTCACTGGTTGTCATTGCGTGACTGTCGAGTTCGTGAATATGCCCGTCTCTTTCCGGGTAATAATTATTGGCGTCAATGAGCGTTTTGTCTTTCAGTAAATGTGCAGGTAGCTGTGAACAGGCAAAAAGGGGAATCGCGATCATAATCACATCACCAAACTCAATGGCCGCCTGCACCGTGCCGGCCTGGCAACCCAGCGTCCTCCGGAGTGTAAAAATGGTTTCTGGTCCGCGGCTGTTCGAGAACATAATTTCGTGGCCCTTTTTTAATGCTAATTCAGCCACTGCTCTGGCAATCATTCCTGAACCTATCATGCCTATTTTCATTATTTCACCTCTGGTAACGTTGTTGATGATGTACAAACATATCCACAACTTTTATCTTAAACAAGAATGCACAAATAAGTGCATTACTTACTTCGGGGTAACTTCGTATGAATAACAGAAGATTTGAATTATCGGACGAGGGTAATAAGGATTGTGCAACCGCAATGAAGAAAGCTCTTCAGTGTCTCGAAGGTCGCTGGAAAATGATTATTCTGTCTCATCTATTCGCAAGAGAATTCATGCGGTTTTCAGAGCTTCATCGCGCGATCAGTGAAGTTTCGGCAAAAATGCTAACCCAGCAACTTCGTGAGCTTGAGGCAGATGGGATTGTTGATCGCACTTTATACCCGGAAATCCCCCCGCGTGTGGAATATAAACTGACAACTCTGGGAAACCAACTTCGACCCGTTTTTATCGCACTGCTTGACTGGGCGGAACTCAGGAAATAACTGTCAGGTTTGATACGGCTGAAATTCGTCCTGAACATGAAAGCTTTCTTTTCTATAACATATTCCGGTGGCATTCAGGCTGGTTATGATTTTAGAATGTTATCACTTAATCTTATGTTCTATTAATAAATATAATTATCTTTTAAATACACCGGCATATTTAATACCCTGACTTAACATCTCAGAGAATCTAAAAATGACGGGTGAAAAAAATCTTCAGAAATTGCTGCGCACAGCTTCTCCGGTAATAAATAAGGGGGCGTATGTTTTCTGCACGCTGACTGAAGCGGATGCTGAGCTTTTAAACCAGTCTGTAGTCATCGTCCGTGAACGTGAAGGCACTACCCTGGTCTTGCCTCTGGAGGTTGCTGATAAACGAGGCATACCTTATGAGTATGTAGCAGGCTGGATAACGCTGGAGGTGCACTCTTCACTTGCCGCTGTTGGTTTAACTGCAGCTTTTTCAGCCGCGCTGGCCAGTCGTGAGATCAGCTGTAATGTTGTAGCCGGATTCTATCACGACCATATTTTTGTTGCGCAGCACGAAACAGAGGTGGCTGCTGAGACAATACGCCTTCTTGCAAATCAGTAAACGGAGTGAAACGGCCTGCGCCTGATGAGGTTTCGTCAGATAAGATTTCTAACGCCAGTATTCTCACCTGTTATACAGGCCAGTCGGACGTCAAAATCATGAAGAAAGGGATGTTTACTACTTTAGATATACCATCCCTTTCTCGCCACTCTCCAGGACGCCTCAGCGGGATTTTACGGCCTCCAGCCCTTTACAGTTCCTTTCCCCGTCGGTGTATCGAAATAATGCCCCTTATTATCCCTGAATGTTTGCTTAGCTTTGCGGTGAGACCTGTGCAAAGCGGATTAGTGATTAAAAATATTGGAAACTTCAGCTGTTGGCACAAAGCGGCCTGTCTTACCCTCCAGCTTTAGGGGGTAATTTTTTAAGAGCCTGTTCTATTTTCTCTGCGTCCTGTTCCACGATGGCTCTCTCATCGGGTGTGAGCGGCACTTCCTCAAGGTAACGTCTGACGGAAGCTTTGCTTTCCAGTATCAGTCCGCGTGCACTTTGTTTGAGTAGGTTAAAATCGCAACCGATGCAGGCCATCCGGTGCTGACAGCTGCTCCAGAAAGGATTCGTGCAGTAGGAATCGCCTAAATCATAATACGTCGCGGGCCCGGTCAGGCTGGCAGCTTCCGGATCGTGATCAATCAGCACGCTTATCATGTGAGCGACCCGGTCTGCTTTGACGAACGAGGCGGCCAGCTGTGTCGGACGGATGCGCAGATAATGCATAGTGGACTGAGGCGTTGAATGCCCGGTCCACTGCATCAGTTCGTAAAGTGACATGCCCTGTGGGACGCTGGCCAGCGCGGTCACTGCTGAGGCCCGTCCCCGGTGGCTGGTGATTGTTCCTCCGCTATCCTGTAAGGGCACGCCCGCGCGTGCGCACAGCATCGGTATCACCGTCTGGTTGAGGATGGCGCCGCCGGCGGGCTTACCGCGATACTGAAACAGAAGCCGGACTTTCTCACCGGTCCGCTCATCGGCGAGCATAGCCTGTTCTGCCGGGCGAACGTCCAGCCAGAGGTCGACGTATTTTTTCACCACGGCCGCCACCGGTTTCACAAAGGCTTTTGAGGTTTTCCCGGCAGGAATATGCAGGTAGCACAAGGTTCCTGCAGGAATAATACTGCCGTCGTCCTTCACGATATCGTCCGCCTGCGGCGCGATGCACCCTGTGGTCAGGCGGAGCAGCTCGCTCTTCCTCACCCCCGCATGGGTCCAGATAACGGCCACCGCCTGCAGCATGGCAAGCGGGTAATGTATTTCAGTGAGGAGGTCTTCCTGACGCAGATTCAGGCTGGCCCAGATGAGCTTCAGCCAGACCGGATCGTCGATAACACGGGGATTGACGCCGCGACGGAAAAGGGGCGTATCCGGTGTGGAAAGATGGCGGGCAGGGCTGAAGCGCAGGCGTCCCCAGCCCCAGTTTTCGTAATCAATCATAAAACGGCGCAGTGAATAGATAAAATGCGCTCTGGAATGCGGCATCATGGGCTCGCCTGAGCGCCCCGATTTTCGCGTACCCCTTTCCGTGCCCAGCTGAAGTTCATCCACGTTCAACCGGCCTACCGCCGCGATAAAGCTGGCGCAGGTTTCCATGGTCCAGTCTGCCGGTTCACGCACTAGCGGATGCTCCTTTGTCAGCCAGAGGCCGCAGCGCAGAATAAAGCTGTACTGGTTTTCACGGGTGCGCGGTCTGAGCACCGACGTTTCCCGCCAGCGCCGGCACCAGTGCACCCAGGCCGGGTCGATGCCTTGCACCGGTTTTTCGTACCACCTAGTGTAGTTTCGCATCCGCATCGGGGCGCTGATAATGCCCAGCGCGGCGAGTGCGTGTGAAACGCGGCCGACATACCGGGATGTTCCTGCCTCCATGCCGGACTGTACCTGCCACAGCAGTTCCGGCGTAAACGTCTCCAGCCGGGGATCCCGGTTAATGATCATCAGCGTGGCCAGTATGCCTGAGACGTGATTTTTCTGGCTGGCCGGGGCATAACCCAGCGACGTCAGTGTATCCGTCAGCCGGTGCAGCTCCTGATGATAAATAGCCTGACCGAATATGGCAGAGGCATAGAGGGCGGGTTTGCGTACATCGGGGAGGCTGAGCGGTTCATGAAAACCTGCCAGATGCCAGGCAAAGGCGGCCATTAACGGACGGCCGTCTCTGGCTTCCCGGCAGAGCGTCTGCCAGCGTTCCTGCGACCAGCACCAGCATGGCATGCCGGATGCATGCATTTCACGCAGCAACCGGGCTATCACCAGCCCGGTGATTTTGCCGCTGCATCCGCTTGCGGCGGCAATATCCTTCAGCGGCCTGATGAGGTCTGGCGCAGGCTTCACCCGCAGCATACCGGAGCGGCTGTGAGCGCTTTCCAGCGCCGCGCACTCAGCGGGCGTCAGCGACGTCTCGAGCCGGTATGCCGTCATGTCGAGGGGACGCCAGCGGCTCTCAGTCTGTGTGTGCGTGCTCATGTTATTTCTCCGGGCTGAAAATAAGGTTCGCCATTCTGATATCTGCCGTTTCAATCGCTCCGGCCATCCTGGCGGCAAGGTCCCGGCCCGACAGGTGGATATAAATCTGAGTTGTGCTCAGGTCGCGGTGCCCCGCATAGGTGGCAAGCTCGTGCAGCTTCCAGCCCGCGCGAGCCAGATGCGTCAGTCGAAGGTGCCGGAAGGTATGGGTTGAGATGTCCGGCATCCCGGACTCCAGCGCCCATTTCCGGACCGTTTTACTCCAGCTCCAGAATGAAAGCGGCGCGCCATGATTACGATCGGACGCGGAACGGAACAGGGCTCCTCTGACAATTCCGGCCTGCTTCATCTGCATAAGGTGGGCCGCCAGCACGGGCACGACTGCCGCGCTGTAACAGACAATGCGTTCCCGCCGGCTCTTGGTCGTTTCTGCCCGGATGCGGATAAGACGGTGCGCGAAATCAAAGTCTTCGATACTCAGCGAAGTGACTTCAGTCCGCCGCAGCGCGCCATAGTAGGTTAATGCCAGCATCAGGCGGTCACGCAGCGGGGAAGGGGCGGCATGAAAGAGAAAAGACTGCCACTGCGCATCGTCAGGAATACGCGGCAGCTTCACGATGCGGGTAACCAGGCCCCGCCCGGAATGCAGCATGCCGGGCGAACCAGATCGTGGCAGCGGATTGACCGTGCAGAGGTCCAGATACATGAGAAAGTCATACCAGAGGCGGATTGCCGAAAGGCGAAGCTGGAGCGTGGCGCTGGCCGCAGGAAAAGGCATGCCGGGAAGCTGCGGGCTGATGTACGCGGCCAGGTCTTCAAACCGGGCCTTTTCAGGTTCGATCCTGTGCTGGCTACAGAACTCAAAATAATGGAGGAGGGCGTTGCGGTAGGCCGTGATCGTAGCCTTAGCCCGGCCCAGATCGTACAGCAGTTTCAGCCAGCGCTCTGCCAGCAACAGGACGTGTTCATTCGGTGGGATCAGCATTGCATTCACCTCTGTCAGCAGTGTTGCTGCTCAAAGTTTACTCAGCTAATGTTGCATTCCACTTAACTTACTAAAGCGCGTAATTACTACTGAAAACATGTACACGTTCCGCGAAATCCTGCGTTTTGATCTGAAACCATGGTGCGCCCATTTTGATGCCGAGCTTCTTCGCACCGGCGCTACGCGCGATCACACAGCCGTCGTTGTTTGAAAGAACCACAACTGGCTTGCCGCGCAGGTCCGGGCGGAACAGCGCTTCACAGCTGGCGTAAAATGAGTTGACGTCGGCCAGGCCAAACATGGACATGATTACCTCCGCCGAGCCCGCGTGCTGCTGAAAAACCAGGTAACTACACCCAACAGTTGCAGCTCTTCCGGATAAATTGCGGAGTAAGCCGGATTCATTGGCAATAACGCGAGACATGGTTGTAATTGGAGGCGTTTCACAGTGAACTCTCCATTAACCTCTGCGATGACGATATCACCGTGTGAGGCTTCCTCAGCCCGATCAACAACCATTACATCACCGTCAAATAAGCCTAACTCCTGCATGCTGCTACCACTTGCACGAACGAAGAACGTCGATGCTCGCCGACGTATGCAGAGTTCATTTAGATCAAGCTCAGACTCGACGTAATCTTGGGCAGGGGAGGGGAATCCCGCGGCGCACTGGTCAGCAAATAGAGGCACTCTAATATGAGGGCTGGATTCTGGCGGCCACAAAATGGTCAGGGCCGTAGAGTTAACGCTGTTCATTTGTGAAAAGCCCCAAAATGAAAATTTTTTGTAGTTGGAAGGTCATACATCCCCCTTTGATAAACACTGTTTTTATGTACAGTATTATATGCAGGGATTAGACTGGCAAGTGTCATGGGAGATTAAAAGCTTTCACCAATGCCAGCCCTATGAAACAGATGAATATTTAGTCAGTGGGCTGGGCGGTGCTTGAAGAATTTTGTGGCTGAGGAGCTAGAGGTTGGCACACAGATACAAAGTAATAAGATTGTTGTAACTAAAATGCGTAGATTGCATCAATTACTGATTTTGTTGATCGCAAATCTTGCAGCTATCTTCTTCACTTTTATGGCCTCCTCTTCAGGTATCCAAACGCTTACGAAATGAAGTTTTTTACCCTCTGCATTTTGAAGTTCAGTGTAGAGATCCCACACTCGTTTCACAGCATTGCCTACATTTTGCTTTGACCTCGCTAAGTGGGTAGCTACGTCCGATTGTTTCTCATCTTTGACTAAGACCAGGTAACCTATCTGAGTTGTTATGTCTGCAAAGGTTTCCATAGCAGGAAGAATACGATCCCATTCTTCTTGAGAAATTTTTCGTTTGTGCGCCATTTTCAAACCCTACTTATGTTTTACGACTTAGGGTATGACCCTTGATCGACCAAAGTCAACGGTAGTAAACGATAGATGGCGAACTGAGATTCTCTCGATCTAAATCTGAAACCGTGAAGCGGTACAAAACTTGTTTTTGTGCCGCTGAGGGGTTGACCGGCTGAGCGGAGCGAAGGCGGTTGCAGTGTCAAAGCAAAGTCTAAGTTATACACTTATCCACAGTGTTAATTTTAAGAGCTTTTTAAGGTTTTTTAGTAATTTTAAAGGCTTTTTAGCTCTTGTAGATTATTGATATTATTAGCTAATTTCACCCTCCTTATGGGTTTTAGCCCTATATCAAGTGGGAATTAGCACTACTTAATATGGGAACTAACCCTACTAACTATGGGAATCCACCCTAAACCGTATGGGAATCCCCCCTACATCTGGGTAGCAAGATTTAATGTGTTGACTTGTGTGTATTCTCCGGTATTGTGGGGTATAAATATTTACCCACACAAGGCTAAGTATATGGCTAACCAGTTGAAAAAAAAGATTAATGTCAAGCAGTCAAATGAATTGACAGAAGCTGCCTATCATCTCTCGTTGAAGTCAAAACGTGTACTTTGGTTATGCCTTATGCAAACATATTTTACAGAAGACAATGATGATGCAAGCCCAGTATTTAACGTGGCAGTATCTGATTACGAAGACATTTTCAATATAAGTCGTAATCAGGCTAGCCGCGACGTTAAGGAGGGTGTGATTGAGCTATCGCGTGCATCTATTCTGTTTTACCCAAAGAATGGTCGTAATGATATCAGAGCCTTGCCTTGGTTGATTGAAGCCGGTGGCCGCTCAAGTAAGGGGCAATGGGAAATTGAATTTAATCCCCGTGTAATGCCTTATCTTTACGTTTTAGGGAACCAGTTCACTACTTACTCTCTTCGAGATTGCGGAAGCCTCAAAAATCCCCGCACTGTGAGGTTGTACGAAAGCTTATGCCAGTTCCGTAGCACCGGCATCTGGAAGACGAGTCATGAGTGGTTGGCAGATCGCTTCGTACTTCCAGATTCTCAGCGCAACAATAGCGCAGAATTAAAAAGATCATTCCTTGAGCCAGCCCTGCGACAAATCAACGATAAAACCCCGTTAAATGTTACCTATAAGTCTGATAATAATGGAAAAATGATTTTCAATATTTATCAAAAAAATGGTGTTTAAATCGTAGCTCACGTTAATCAGTCACCATCAGAAGGTAGTCTCCCACGCTCTGGCATATAGCGACTATTTATCGCTGCAAAAGTAGGGGTGATTCCCACTCAGCTCCATTCTTCGCGTGCACAGTCCCGCCGGCACATAAGTAGGGCAGATTCCCACGTCACGGCGTGCTGTTGACTTGCGGGCCGTCCTCTGCTGCAAAAGTAGGGGTGATTCCCACTCAGCTCCATTCTTCGCGCGGCCAGTCCCGCCGGCTCATATGTAGGGCAGATTCCCACGTCACGGCGTGCTGCTGACTTCCGGGCGGTCTTCTGCTGCAAAAGTAGGGGTGATTCCCGCTCATCGCCATTCTTCGCGCGGCCAGTCCCGCCGGCTCATATGTAGGGCAGATTCCCACGTCACGGCGTGCTGCTGACTTGCGGGCCGTATTCTGCAGCAAAAGTAGGGGTGATTCCCGCTCATCGCCATCCTTCGCGCGGCCAGTCCCGCCGGCAAATAAGTAGGGCGGATTCCCACATTACGGTGGGCTGCTGACTTGCGGGCCGTCCTTTGCCGCAAAAGTAGGGGTGATTCCCACGTTCGGACGGTCAGCTGTCTCGCGAGCCTCTCCCTGCTCATAAAGTAGGGGTAATTCCCATAATCATATCCTTCATTCGTCGAACGCCCGGCAGGCCGTTTAATATGTAGGGCTGATTCCCACGTTCGGACGGTCAGCTGTCTCGCGAGCCTCACGCTGCTCACAAAGTAGGGGTAATTCCCACAAACTGTCATTTGTCGCAAGGCCGGGCGTATCGTCTCGAAAGTAGGATTGATTTCCACTCTCTGTCATACATTACTGGGCATGGCACGTAGGCTCACAAGTAGGGCTGATTCCCACATTCTGGCAAGCAGTGGATTTGCAGACCGCAAAGGTAGGGGGAATTCTCACTCTCAGCTATACATTACTGGGTATGGCACGTAGGCTCAGTAGTGAAGATTCCCACTTAACGGCATGAAGCAGTTTAGTGAGCTAATCTACCCCCAGTAATTGATCAATAAAATCATCACTTATTAAGTAAGTAGTTACTATATGCTAAAAGTTTTTATAGAAATATTATTGTTAACACTCATCACTATAAATAAAACCCAATATTGCTAAGGTGTAAAGATGCATATTTGAACCGGTTTTTAATTTTATTTGTGTCAGTGATGTAATATTTGCTCAGAGTGTGCCACTCCGAGCATATTGATGTTTGTTACTTGAGTTTTCATAACGTTTCATCTTGATCCTTTTTATATTCCTTAAGGCTATTGGTGAACTGTGCATGTTTTTTGTAATTCCATAGTGCTGGATATGAAGCCTTTGTTATTGTCATTGCTATTAGTAGTGTGAATGACATCGTGATTTGGATGCTAGCCCATATAAAATCTCTACCTGCAATTGACATGAAACCAGCAGTAAGAAGTGTTATATACCCAATAAAAAAAGCAGTTATATAAATGACACCTTCTATTGTCTTTCTTTTATAAAGTTCTTTGTTAAGCTCAAATTTAATGTTGATACAACCATCATGAGGGGAGTGTTCTTTTTCGCGTATACATTGAATTATCTTTTTTAGTTTTCTCTTGTTTGTTTCTTCAATGCTTGGATTGCAGCTAAGAATTTTCATTAATCTTCTTGCTGAATTAAACTCAGCTACACCGGTTACTTCCCGGAGTATCAATTTCTTTAACTCATTATCAATTACTCTAATCTCGTGACTTTCCATTTTGAGTTCTGAGGAAAGGGACTTCATATCTTTGTAGACTGATATTCTCTCATTGTTAAATGTCTTCAGTCTTGCATTTAAGCTAAGAACTATAGCTATTGATGGAATGATGAATCCCAGTATTTTTAGCCAATCCATTTTTTCAGTTACTCCACTTTATGTTTTATCGATTATTCATCGTTGACATTTCTACAGTTTGATTGATATCTTTTCAACTGTTACAAGTCGTCAAATGACGGCCACCAAAGGTCCGATAGCTTGAGAGGACCGCCTTCGGGCAGCTGCTAAAAACACTCCTGTAGCCTGAAAGGGAGAACACATCAGTGTGGTACATCTGCTCGCTCCTGGAAGCAGATATCGTCAACAATGCGCACCTACGACGCGACGATGGGGGTCTCTTAAACATACCAACGCAGGGCTTTTTTTTACGCCTCTTGCTCTCAGATAAAGCGTCCACAACGATGCTTTACTTCACTTCCGTTATGAATTTTTCAGGGATACGCCCTGAGCTGCATACGACTTTTGCAATGACGCATAAGCCCATTTGGAACATTTGGGCGCTTGCGGAAGATGCATTAGGAGCATGAAGCTGCGCGGCGTCACTTTGGTTCGAGTGAAACGAGAACAAAGTGACGCGCGCAGCGCATAACGACCAAACCCACGCACAGTGCGGTTTTCAGCAGGCCGGTACAATCTGACGTGCACGTATTACGTGTTTTCAGGTGCTCAACTGGCTATTTATCAACCATGACGCGACGTTAACGAACAACCCGTTAAGGGCGTTTTATTAGAAGGAGAATGATCGACTCGGTATCGATGGCGACATCAGGAAACTGGTGTACGGAGGCAGACTGACTAACGTCAGCACGGCGCAAGCCGCAAACAGGTCAGAGACCTGG
>NZ_JBBCKX010000025.1:0-78348 GCF_037153115.1 Pantoea sp. USMM079 | reverse complement strand
CAGGGCTGGTGCTGCCGGAAAGAAGAGTGCGGCATTACCCAAGGGCGGTAAAAAAGAAGCCGCAACGTTATCCGCTGCGGCCTCCATTAAGATCTTAACTGACAAGCATTAAGCGTTAAGCTCCCTTTTTTGTCAGTACATCACTTCGTGACCATATCCTGTCAGAATACTTTTGACCCGTTCCATCGTCTCTTTACTGGGTGGTTTAACGCCATCCAGTTTGTACTCTTCACCCATGGCAATCCATTTATGCTTGCCCAGTTCATGGTAGGGCAGTAGCTCAATCTTCTCGACGTTCTCCATATCTTTCGTAAATTCGCCGAGGCGATGGGCAGAATCATCATCATCGGAATAGCCGGGCACCACGACAAAGCGAATCCAGGTACGTTTGCCTTTCTTCTGCAGATAGCGTGCGAAATCGAGGGTGCGATGATTGGAGACGCCAACCAGAATCTGGTGCACATCATCATTGATTTGTTTTAGGTCGAGCATCACCAGATCGGTGGCATCCAGCAGTTCGTCGATCACTGGATCGTAACGACGTACAAAGCCGTTGGTATCCAGGCAGGTGTGAATGCCTTCTGCCTTACAGGCACGGAACCAATCACGCACAAACTCGGCTTGTAAGATCGCTTCCCCACCTGATGCCGTTACTCCTCCGCCAGAGGCATTCATAAAGTGACGATACGACAGTGCATCTTTCATCAGGTCGTCCACCGTGACTTCTTTGCCACCGTGGGTGTCCCAGGTGTCGCGATTATGGCAGTAGAGGCAGCGCATCAGGCAGCCCTGGAAGAAGGTGATAAAACGGATGCCGGGACCGTCAACGGTGCCGCAGGATTCAAATGAGTGGATACGACCGATGGTTGACATTGCGATGTATTCTCCGGGTTAGCCTCAACATCAGGCGGCACAATCTGTGTTGTGCTCTTGGATTAAAGTCGATTTTGCCAGGCTGCCAGCGAAAGCAAACTGGCAAAACAGACTTGTGGAGAAAAGGCTCCCGCAGGAGCCTTTACATTTCAGGGAAGATTACAGGGACTGAGTGAAAGTACGGGTAATCACATCCTGCTGCTGCTCTTTGGTCAGCGAGTTGAAGCGCACAGCATAACCGGAAACGCGAATGGTCAACTGAGGATATTTCTCCGGATGTTCCATCGCATCCAGCAGCATCTCACGGTTCATCACGTTGACGTTCAGGTGCTGGCCGCCCTCGATATTGGCTTCATGGTGGAAGTAACCATCCATCAGGCCCGCAAGGTTGGTTTTACGCACGTTGTCATCTTTACCCAGTGCATTTGGCACGATGGAGAAGGTATAGGAAATACCATCTTTCGCGTAAGCAAACGGCAGTTTGGCAACAGAGGTCAGTGAGGCAACGGCACCTTTCTGATCGCGACCGTGCATAGGGTTAGCACCTGGACCGAATGGCGCACCTGCACGACGACCATCAGGGGTGTTACCGGTTTTCTTACCGTACACCACGTTAGAGGTGATGGTCAGCACCGACTGGGTAGGTACTGCATTACGATAGGTTTGCAGTTTCTGAATTTTCTTCATGAAACGTTCAACCAGGTCACACGCCATATCATCGACGCGTGAATCGTTGTTACCAAACTGCGGATACTCGCCTTCAATCTCGAAATCTACGGCCAGACCATCCGCATCACGCACGGCTTTTACTTTGGCATATTTAATGGCAGACAGGGAATCCGCCGCCACTGACAAGCCTGCGATACCACACGCCATGGTGCGATAGACGTCACGGTCATGCAGCGCCATTAGTGAAGCTTCATAGCTGTACTTATCATGCATGTAATGGATGATATTCAATGAGGTGACATACTGTTTAGCCAGCCAATCCATGAAGTGATCCAGACGTGCCATCACAGTGTCGAAATCCAGAATTTCATCAGTGATTGGCGCTTCTTTCGGGCCAACCTGCATTTTCAGTTTTTCGTCCACGCCACCGTTGATTGCATACAGCAGTGTTTTAGCGAGGTTGGCGCGGGCGCCGAAGAACTGCATCTGTTTGCCGACAATCATTGGGCTCACACAGCAGGCGATCGCGTAGTCATCGTTATCAAAGTCAGGGCGCATCAGATCGTCATTCTCATACTGCAATGAAGACGTATCGATAGAGACTTTGGCCGCATATTTCTTAAAGTTAACCGGCAGCTTTTCTGACCACAGAATGGTCATGTTAGGTTCCGGTGATGGGCCCATGGTGTACAAGGTATTCAGGAAGCGGAAGGTACTTTTGGTGACTAAAGTACGGCCATCGACACCCATACCGGCCAGAGACTCGGTTGCCCAGATTGGGTCACCTGAGAACAGTTCGTCATATTCTGGAGTGCGCAGGAAACGTACCATACGCAGTTTCATCACCAGGTGGTCAATTAACTCCTGCGCGCCTTCTTCAGTCAGTTTGCCCGCTTTAATATCACGGTCGATATAAACATCGAGGAAGGTGGATACGCGACCGAAAGACATCGCGGCGCCGTTCTGTGATTTCACCGCGGCCAGATAGCCGAAGTAGGTCCACTGTACAGCCTCTTGCGCTGTGGTAGCGGGCAGAGAAATATCAGAGCCGTATTTGGCAGCCATTTCTTTAATCTGGCCAAGCGCACGGTGTTGCTCGGAGATTTCTTCACGCAGGCGGATGGTGGCTTCAAGATTGACACCATTTTCCATATCGCTTTGCAGTGAATTGAACTGCGCCACTTTATCTTTCATCAGATAATCGATGCCGTACAGCGCCACGCGGCGATAGTCACCGATGATACGACCACGACCATAAGCATCTGGCAGACCGGTTAAGACACCGGATTTACGGCAGCGCAGAATATCAGGGGTATAGACATCGAACACACCCTGGTTATGAGTTTTACGATAGTCGGTAAAGACTTTTTTCAGGGCTGGGTCGAGTTCACGGCCATAAACCTTACAAGAGCCCTCGACCATTTTGATGCCGCCAAACGGGATAATGGCGCGTTTCAGTGGAGCTTCAGTTTGCAGACCTACGATGGTCTCCAGCGATTTATTGATATAACCCGCATCATGTGAAGTGATGGTAGAAGCCAGGTCGGTATCGAAATCAACCGGTGCATGGGTGCGGTTCTCAATCTTAATACCTTCCAGCACGCTGTCCCACAGTTTAGTGGTGGCGGGTGTGGCGCCTGCGAGGAAAGATTCGTCACCTTCATAGGGGGTGTAGTTTTTCTGGATAAAGTCACGGACGTTGACACCGTTCTGCCATTCGCCGGCGCTAAATCCTTCCCAGGCTGACGCCATTTTTTCGTTAAGTTCGGACATGATATACCTGCCTTATTTAGGGAGACTCTGACGATGACGTGCCCTTGAGCACGCCCGTATCAATTGTTTAGTGAACCGGCTCATCACCACGAAGATAGATGACCCAGTAGGTCAAACCGACTAACAATCCGCCGCCGATAATGTTGCCGATTGTCACGGGAATAAGGTTGTTAACAATAAAGTCGCCAACGCTGAGAGAGGGGAACTGTGCGGCGCTGGAGCCGGCCAGTTGCCAGAATTCCGGGCTGGCGAAGTCGCGAATGACAATTGCCATAGGGATTAAAAACATGTTGGCGATGCTGTGCTCAAACCCACTGGCAACGAACATCCCGACCGGCAATATCATGGCAAACATTTTGTCAAACAGACTGCGGCCGGAGTAACTCATCCATACGGCCAGGCAAACCATCAGATTAGCCAGTGTGCCGAGGCTAACGGCCTCAATAAACGTGTGATGCATTTTGTGATCGGCGGTTTGCAGGACGTTCAAACCCCACGCGCCGTTGGCAACCATATGTTCACCCGCTAACCAAATCAGCGCGACAAAGAACAGCGCACCAAACAGGTTACCGATATAGACATTCAGCCAATGACGACCGAGTTGCATCCAGGTGATGCGCCCGCTGGCTTTCGCCACCACAATCAAAACCGTCGAAGTGAAAAGGTCCGCGCCACATACCACAACCAGCATCAAACCCAGAGAGAAGCAGATACCGCCAATCAGTTTCGCAATACCGTAGGGCATTGCGCCACTGCCCGTGGTGGCAGTAATGTAGAAAACAAATGCGATAGAAATAAATACGCCAGCAGTGATGGCTAAGAAGAAGGTGGTTAAAGGATGTTTAGTGGCTTTATAGACGCCGGCATCTTCAGCAACTTTCGCCATGGCCGCGGGTAATAATGCATTAAAAGGGTTGTCAGCTTTCACACTAACGCTCTCCTGAAATTGTCTGTAAAGATACTAACAAAGGAGTATAGGTCAGGAATTGATGTGGATCATAAATGGCAGGGAGGTACGGGGTAAGCGAGGCGTTAAGCTAAGGAATTTGCATGTAACAATTTGAATTATAACAACTAAAAAATTTTTAATTTATGCAAAATAAGTTTAATGAAGGATCTTTGAAATTGACTTAATGTTAATTCAGTTTAATCAATGAAACTGAATTGTTAATTATCAATATTCAATGTTGAGTATGACAATTTGAAGCAAAAAAAATGGCACCGGGATTAATCAGTGCCATTCTCAACGTTAGCAAAAATATCGCGCTAAGCGCTCGTGAATATTACTTCGACCAGTAGTTGCGCTTTGCTGCCTGCAGTTTTTCATAGGCGGCCAGCAGGGCCTGATGAGCCGGGAAGGCTTTGAGATCGAGGTCCACTGCCTGCAAGCCGTAGAATGGCGCTTCACCGCTGATCGCTGCAGAAGCGGCATCAACGGCGTCTTCGCCATACATCCGCACAAAGGCACGATGATATTGCAGAGGATCGCGTTCTTCCTCCATGGCGAGCAACAGCAGGGTTTGCAGGCAACGGTAATAGTTGGCGCGTTCAGCGCTGAAGATTGACTGGTTGAACTCCATGGTCCATTCCGTCCAGATCAAAGCCTGATCCAAATCTCCGCCCGCCAATGCCAGCATGGCTTTCAGCTCGCCAATACGTAGGGTGTACCAGCCATTGTCTTTACCTGACGCCAGACCCAGCAGCTCACGGACGCGAGTGAAGTCGTCATGACCTTCTTCATCCAACTGCTCGATGAGGTTCAGATACGCCTCCGGTTCCCATTCACTGGCTGGCAGCGCCAGCAACGTTTCACGCAGCGGCGCGCCCATGCTGTTGTTGGCCAATAACAGGTCTTCTGCCGGATAAATATCTGACATGCCCGGTACGATGATACGGCAGGCATAAACGCCCAGATGCTCATAATCCGCGATGTAAACCTCTTGATCTTCCGCGCGGAAGATAGCCATCAGCGTATCAAACTCTTCGTGCGTGCTGCCTGAGAAACTCCAGTCGACGAAAGGATAATCCGCATCATCTTTGAACATGTCCCAGGAGATTAAACCACTGGAATCGATAAAGTGGGTTTCCAGGTTGGCGTGTTCAGCCACTTCTTCATCATCAAAGGTCGGTGGGGTGAAGACATCCAGGTCTTTCAGCCCACGGCCCTGGAGCAGTTCAGTAACGGTACGTTCCAATGCCACACCAAAGTCAGGGTGCGCGCCGAATGAAGCAAAGCAAGTGCCGTTGGCCGGGTTAAACAACACTACGCAGATAACCGGGTACTTGCCGCCCAGTGAAGCATCGTAAGAGAAGATCGGGAAACCTTCGGCTTCCAGACGTTCAATCGCCTCAATCACGCCGGGGTAGCGCTGCATCACTTCAGCAGGAATTTCTGGCAGGCTAATTGACTCAGCGATAATGCGGTTTTTGATGTGGCGCTCAAAGACTTCAGACAGGCCTTGTACACGCGCTTCATTCGCGGTGTTACCGGCAGACATGCCGTTAGAAACATACAGGTTGCCTATGATGTTCATCGGGATGTACACCGTCTGCTGGTCGGATTGACGGGTAAATGGCAGGCCGCAGATACCACGGTCAACATTACCTGACTGCAGGTCAATCAGATCTGAGGCGCTCAGACTATCTTCTGGATCGTAAAATTTCTGCAGACGCGCATCCAGAATCCCTGCTGGCAAACTGTCATCGTCGGTCAATGGGAACCACTTCTCATTCGGGTAGTGAACGAAATCGCCGTTGGCGATGGACTGACCGAGCCAGAAATCGGCGAAGAAGTAGTTGGTTGAGAGACGCTCAAAATATTCGCCTAACGCCGAAGCCAGTGCCGCTTTCTTACTGGCACCTTTACCATTGGTAAAGCACAGCGGGCAGTCGCGATCGCGGATATGCACAGACCAGACGTGTGGAACCGGGTTCAGCCAGGAGGCTTCTTCAATGTTGAAGCCCAGGTCCTGCAGTTTGTGCTGGAAACGTGCGATGGAGTCTTCCAGTGCGGCGTCTTTTCCTGGAATAAACGTTTGCGTCATGTTGGCGCTCTCTCAAGTCGATGGGGTGGGCGTAAAGCGCGCAATGATACGGGTTTTGCGCCTGCTTCGCTATTCAGTGGTCTAAATTTATCGCGGTATTGTCATGGCTATTTCATCACCTGGCAGCATTCTGATTTTACATCGGGAATCTCCCTCACAAAATTCCGTGGCTTATTGCATTTATGACATAAGCTGCGGTGGAGCCCGCCCCGGAATTGTGATCGCTATCGGATTAATGATTGCAGCCATTCGGAGGCAATGATAAAACCGATACGGTATTCATAACCGTTCGATATGACAGTGGTGAGGGGAAATGACGCAGGTTTATAATTTTAGCTCCGGCCCAGCGATGCTGCCGGTAGAAGTGCTCCGTCGTGCAGAACAAGAACTGACAAACTGGCACGGATTAGGCACCTCTGTAATGGAGATCAGCCATCGCAGTAAAGAGTTCATTGCTGTCGCTGAAGCCGCAGAACAGGATTTTCGCGATCTGCTGAAGATCCCATCGAACTACAAAGTTTTATTCTGCCATGGCGGCGCTCGCGCGCAGTTCGCAGCTATCCCGGGTAACCTGTTAGGTGATGCGAAATCCGCTGACTACATTGATGGTGGTTACTGGGCACACAGCGCGATCAAAGAAGCGGAAAAATATTGCACCCCGAACACCATCGACGTCAAAACCACGCTTGACGGTAAGCGTGCTTTGTTACCAATGCGTGAATGGCAGTTGAACGATGATGCCGCCTATGTGCATTTCTGCCCGAATGAAACCATTGATGGTATTGCTATCGATGAAGAGCCTGACTTTGGTGACAAAGTCGTGGTGGCTGATCTTTCTTCAACCATTATGTCTCGCCCAATCGATGTCAGCCGTTACGGTGTGATCTACGCAGGCGCACAGAAAAACATCGGTCCAGCGGGATTAACGCTGGTGGTGGTGCGTGAGGATCTGCTGGGCAAAGCGCAGCGTTATGTGCCGTCTATCCTTGATTACAAGGTGCTGGCTGAAAACGAATCCATGTTCAACACACCGCCGACTTTTGCCTGGTACCTCTCTGGTCTGGTATTCAAATGGCTGAAAGAGAAGGGCGGTGTTGCTGAGATGGATAAGGTCAATCAGGCGAAAGCAGACCTGCTCTATGGCGTCATTGATAACAGCAGCTTCTACCGTAACGATGTTGCCGCTGCGAACCGTTCACGTATGAACGTGCCGTTCCAGCTGGCTGATGCCGCGCTGGATAAAGTGTTCCTGGACGAGTCTCTGCAGGCAGGCCTGCATGCACTGAAAGGACACCGCGTGGTTGGCGGTATGCGTGCGTCGATCTACAATGCGATGCCGCTGGAAGGGGTGAAAGCCCTGACTGAGTTCATGATCGACTTCGAACGTCGTCACGGCTAATTACTCATCATCGGCCAGCCTGGCTGGCCACTGGCCCCGTTAAACAACGGGGTTTTGTCTTTTCTGGAGATTTGGTTTCACATGCAGGACTCCCTGACTCTACAACCGATTGCTCGCGTTGATGGCACGGTAAACTTACCGGGTTCAAAAAGCGTTTCTAACCGCGCATTGTTACTGGCCGCGCTGGCCAACGGCACGACTCGCCTGACCAATTTGCTGGACAGCGATGACGTTAAACACATGCTGAATGCGCTGAAGGCGCTGGGCGTCAATTACACGCTCTCTGCCGATCGTACCGTGTGCGAAGTGGTGGGAAATGCAGGTCCGCTGCACAGTGACCAGGCCCTGGAACTCTTTCTGGGCAACGCCGGTACTGCTATGCGTCCGCTGGCTGCCGCACTGTGCCTGGGTCAACAGTCGATTGTGCTGACTGGCGAACCCCGCATGAAAGAGCGCCCAATTGGTCATCTGGTGGATGCGTTGCGTCAGGGCGGAGCCAATATTGATTACCTGGAGCAGACGGATTATCCGCCGCTGCGTCTGAACGGCGGGTTTGTAGGTGGCAATGTCAGTGTGGACGGTAGTGTTTCCAGCCAGTTCCTGACAGCATTGCTGATGACCGCTCCGCTGGCACCGAAAGACACTGTGATTACCATCAAAGGTGATTTGGTCTCCAAGCCGTACATTGATATCACTCTGCACCTGATGCGTTGCTTTGGTGTTGACGTTGATAACCAGAATTACCAGCGCTTCGTGGTAAAAGGCCAGCAGCAGTATCAATCTCCAGGCGATTATCTGGTGGAAGGCGATGCCTCTTCTGCCTCTTATTTCCTCGCCGCCGCCGCCATTAAAGGTGGAACGGTTCGCGTAACCGGGATTGGCCGCAACAGCGTTCAGGGCGACATCCGCTTTGCTGATGTGCTGGAAAAAATGGGTGCGGTGATCGAGTGGGGTGATGACTATATTGCCTGCACACGAGGTTCTCTGACCGCGATTGATATGGACATGAACCATATTCCAGATGCGGCGATGACCATTGCCACCACGGCGTTGTTCTCGGAAGGCACCACCTTGATGCGAAATATCTACAACTGGCGTGTGAAAGAGACTGACCGCTTAGCGGCGATGGCGACCGAATTGCGCAAAGTGGGTGCGGAAGTAGAAGAAGGTCACGATTTCATTCGTGTCACTCCACCGGCTCAGCTTCAGCATGCGGATATTGGCACTTATAACGATCACCGCATGGCGATGTGCTTTGCGCTGGTGGCGTTATCGGACACGCCTGTCACCATTCTTGATCCCGGCTGCACGGCGAAAACCTTCCCGGATTACTTCCAGCAGTTGGCGAAAATCAGCCAGACCTCTTAATCACGCTACCCGGTACGCTTGTGCCGGGTTTCCTCGCTCTCTTCTGGTCTTGTTGGGCGGAAATTCTTCTGAATCTGTCGAAATTTCTGGCGCTGTCTACGCTAAAGGGTAACTAACCTGACGCGGGCAGCGTATAATGCCGCGCATTCAAACAGCCAAGAAGGCTGATAATAAGCACGCAGCAACAGGAGAGAACAATGACGGCAATCGCCCCGGTAATTACCATTGATGGCCCAAGTGGCGCAGGTAAAGGGACCTTGTGTAAAGCGATGGCGGAGTCATTGCAGTGGCATTTGCTGGATTCTGGTGCCATTTATCGCGTACTCGCATTGGCTGCACTTCACCATCAGGTGGATATTGAATCCGAAGAAGCATTAGTGCCTATGGCCGCTCACCTCGACGTGCGTTTCTTGTCTGTTGAAGGCGAAATGCAGGTCATTTTGGAAGGTGAGGATGTGACCGGTGAAATCCGTACGCAGGAAGTGAGCAATACGGCTTCGCGGGTTGCTGCTTTCCCACGCGTGCGTGAAGCACTGCTGCGTCGCCAGCGAGCATTCCGTGAAGAGCCGGGCTTGATTGCGGATGGCCGCGATATGGGCACCGTGGTATTCCCCGATGCACCGGTAAAAATCTTCCTGGATGCAAGTTCGGAAGAGCGTGCTCACCGTCGTATGCTACAGTTGCAGGAGAAGGGCTTTAATGTTAACTTTGATCGCCTTTTATCCGAGATAAAGGAACGCGACGACCGCGATCGTAATCGTGCTATCGCGCCTTTAGTGCCTGCCGCTGATGCTCTGGTGCTGGATTCGACCAGTATGTCCATTGAGCAAGTGATTGAAAAGGCACTCGATTATGCCCGCCACAAGCTGGGCATTTAATCTATTCGGTAACTGAATTGCTGTAACCCTGTACCAGGGACCCGGTGCTGGGCATGTGAAACAACCCCATCCGACAATGACGTCAGGTGGACGTTAAATTGAAGAATCCTAAGATTATCAATATGACTGAATCTTTTGCTCAACTATTTGAAGAATCACTGAAAGAAATCGAAACCCGTCCGGGTTCCATCGTTCGTGGCGTTGTTGTCTCTATCGACAAAGACGTAGTCCTGGTTGATGCGGGTCTGAAATCTGAGTCTGCAATCCCTGCAGAGCAGTTCAAGAACGCAGCCGGCGAACTGGAAATCCAGGTTGGCGACGAAGTTGACGTTGCGCTTGACGCAGTTGAAGACGGCTTCGGTGAAACCCTGCTGTCCCGTGAGAAAGCTAAGCGTCACGAAGCTTGGATCACGCTGGAAAAAGCTTACGAAGAAGCTGAAACTGTTACCGGTGTTATCAACGGCAAAGTTAAAGGTGGCTTCACAGTTGAGCTGAACGGTATTCGTGCGTTCCTGCCAGGTTCACTGGTTGACGTTCGTCCGGTTCGCGATACTCTGCACCTGGAAGGCAAAGAGCTTGAGTTCAAAGTTATCAAGCTTGATCAGAAACGTAACAACGTGGTGGTTTCTCGCCGCGCAGTTATCGAATCTGAAAACAGCGCTGAACGCGATCAGCTGCTGGAAAACCTGCAGGAAGGCATGGAAGTTAAAGGTATCGTTAAGAACCTCACTGACTACGGCGCATTCGTGGACCTGGGTGGCGTTGACGGCCTGCTGCACATCACCGATATGGCCTGGAAACGCGTTAAGCATCCAAGCGAAATCGTCAACGTGGGCGACGAAATCACTGTTAAAGTGCTGAAGTTCGACCGCGAGCGTACTCGTGTATCCCTCGGCCTGAAACAGCTGGGCGAAGATCCATGGGTTGCTATCGCTAAGCGTTACCCAGAAGGCACCAAGCTGACTGGCCGTGTAACCAACCTGACCGACTACGGCTGCTTCGTTGAAATCGAAGAAGGCGTTGAAGGCCTGGTACACGTTTCTGAAATGGACTGGACCAACAAAAACATTCACCCATCTAAAGTTGTTAACGTGGGCGACGTTGTTGAAGTTATGGTTCTGGACATCGACGAAGAACGTCGTCGTATCTCCCTGGGTCTGAAGCAGTGCAAAAACAACCCATGGCAGCAGTTCGCTGAGACCCACAACAAAGGCGATCGCGTTGAAGGTAAAATCAAGTCAATCACTGACTTCGGTATCTTCATCGGCCTGGACGGTGGCATCGACGGTCTGGTTCACCTGTCAGACATCTCCTGGAACGCGACTGGCGAAGAAGCCGTTCGTGAGTACAAAAAAGGCGACGAAATCGCTGCTGTTGTACTGCAGGTTGATGCAGAGCGCGAGCGCATCTCTCTGGGCGTGAAGCAGTTGGCTGAAGATCCATTCAACAACTACATCACCCTGAACAAGAAAGGCGCTATCGTTAACGGTAAAGTAACTGCAGTAGACGCTAAAGGTGCTACAGTAGAATTGGCTGATGGCGTTGAAGGTTACCTGCGCGCTTCAGAAGCTTCACTGGACCGTATCGAAGATGCAACTCTGGTTCTGAGTGTTGGTGACGACGTTGAAGCTAAATTCACCGGCGTTGACCGTAAGAACCGCGTTGTAAGCCTGTCTGTTCGTGCTAAAGACCAGGCTGATGAGAAAGAAGCTATCAACACTGTTAACACCAAACAGGAAGAAAGCAACTTCTCTAGCGCTATGGCTGAAGCGTTCAAAGCGGCTAAAGGCGAGTAATCGACCCGAGGCACCGGACGATGTAAGTCGTCCGGTTTCGGTAAAAGCTGTCATACCTTTCCCATTAAGGATTAACCGGAGGTTACATGACCAAGTCAGAACTTATTGAAAGACTTGCTGGACAGCATACTCATATTCCGGCGAAAGTCGTTGAGGATGCAGTTAAAGAGATGCTCGAGCACATGGCCACCACGTTGGCACAGGGCGAGCGCATTGAAATCCGGGGATTCGGCAGCTTTTCTTTGCACTACCGCGCACCGCGCACTGGTCGTAACCCGAAAACGGGTGACAAAGTGGATCTGGAAGGTAAATACGTTCCCCACTTTAAGCCGGGCAAAGAATTGCGTGACCGTGCAAATATCTACGGCTAAGCCGTTACCGAACGACAAAGCGACACCTCTGGGTGTCGTTTTTTTTTTGCTCTAAATTCGTTGTTGTGAATCTGATTCCTAAACCCACATCAACAATGAAAGCCACTTCGATTTTTTTGGCATCCGCAATCCAGCTCTCCCCATTCCTGAAAGCTATTCCTGTCAATTGCACGCAAACTGGTGCCCATTGCGGGAGAAAAGTGATGCGTATAACAGGGATTGCAGTAGCCAGAATCATGATCCTGGCGGCGCTACCATTGGGTTTGTTACCTCAAATACCGACCATGGAAATGATCGCTGTGATGGTGCTACTAGCACTTATTGTGGCATCCCTGCCTTGGGATGGGCTGCGTCTTATTGGCATGGGTATCCTGCTTCTGGCGTGGGCGCTACTGGAAGCGAGACAGATGCTGAATGTGATTGACCAGCTTTCAATCGCGCCAGCCGAAGTGACGCTGCGTATTGTTGATGTGAAGGAAAATCAACAGCAATTTAAAGCCCAGATTATCCGTGTGGGGGAGCGATATCAGTTCCCGCCGTTGTTTGTCAGTATCAATGTGGAGCCAGGTGAATCGGGGTATTGTGCAGGGCAGCGCTGGAAAATGACCTTACGCTTGCGTGCAGTGCATGGTCGCTTGAATGAAGGCGGGTTTGATGCCCAACGTTTTGCGCTGGCAAACCATACGCCTTTGCAGGGGAGAATCATTAACCAGCTGGCGGAATCGGTAGATTGTAATTTGCGAACGCAGGTTATGCGCCATCATCAACCTCTTTTTGAACACCTGCAACAACCTGCCATTTTGCAGGCGCTGGCTTTTGGTGAACGTGAGAGCATGACCAAAAGTCAGCGACAATTATTACGTGAGACCGGAACCGCACACTTAATGGCGATTTCCGGTATGCATATTGCGCTAGCGGCCAGCGTTGGCTGGATGATAGTACGTGGCTTGCAGCTGCTGCAGCCTGCGCACACCATCGGTTATCTGCTGCCGCTGATGGGGAGCATCATTACCGCGACAATCTACTGCTGGCTGTCGGGCAGCCATGCACCAGCACAGCGCGCGCTGGTCGCGCTACTACTGTGGACAACGATAAGAATCGCTGGCTGGCAGTTAACAGGCTGGCAGATTTGGACACTGTGCATGGGTGTACTGCTTTGGCTTGATCCCCTCACCGTCTTATCTGAAAGCTTTTGGCTCTCTGCTCTTGCCGTCGCCATGTTAATCATCTGGTTCCAGTGGTTTGCCTTGCCGGATCGATACCGTCAGGCCAGGCGCTGGCTGCCGCTGAGATTACTGCACTTACAACTCGGCATGATGATACTGATGGCTCCTCTGCAGATATTTTTATTTCAGGGAATCAGCCTGAGTGCACTGGCCGCTAACCTCATCGCGGTGCCGGTGGTATCGCTTTTCACCGTGCCATTGATACTGCTGGCGCTTTTGCTGCCCATACAACCCATCGCTTCGGTACTGTGGCGGTTGGCGGATTTTTCTGTCAATCAGGTGATGCAGGGACTGGCATACTTGCCAGCAGGATGGTGGCCGTTAAATGATGCCTTGCCGGCAGTGGCCCTGCTATGGGGCGGTTTATTTATGTGGCGCAGTGGTTTGCTGAATAACACGCTGATGCTTTGCTGCGGCTGCGCATTGGCATTTCTGTTATGGCGTCATCAGTCTGAACAAGATGACTGGCAGATTGACGTGCTGGATGTGGGCCATGGTCTGGCGATCGCGATTACACAGGGTAATGAAGTGGTGTTGTACGATGCGGGTCCACGCTGGAATGAAGATGATGCGGGCGCGCGCGTGATACTGCCATGGTTACTGTATAAGGGACGACAGTTAAACACGGTGGTGGTAAGTCATAAGCATCTGGATCATCGGGGTGGGCTGAATTCACTGCATCAGGCCAATCCCAATATGATGATCCGCAGTGCATTGGGTGAAGCGGGGCATTTACCTTGTCAGCGAGGAGAGCAGTGGCAATGGGGCAAACTGACCTTTACGGCACTCTGGCCGCCTGCAGGGAATACGCAAGGGCAAAATAATGACTCTTGTGTCGTACGCGTAGACGATGGCGCTGTCAGCCTGCTGCTCACCGGGGATATTGAGTTAGAAGCAGAAAGAAAATTGGTGGCATTAGAGAAAACCCAGCTCACCAGCACGTTAATGCAGGTCCCTCATCATGGTAGCCGAACCTCTTCGGGGCCTTTACTGTTACGTAGTGTTGCAGGAAAGGGCGCGGTGGCATCGGTAGCGCGCTATAACGCCTGGCGCATGCCAGCCGCCGCCGTGGTGGAACGCTATCGCCAACAGGGTTATATCTGGTATGACACGGCACAATCCGGGCAGGTCCACATTGGTATTCGGCAGGGTGAATGGCAGATTAAGGGATTGAGGGAGCAAATAAAACCTCGCTGGTATCATCAGTGGTTTGGCGTCAAACGTGAATCCAGGTAGAATGAGCGGCTATTTCAAACAGCGTGAATAAATAATGCATCAAGACAAAGATCTCTCAACGTGGCAAACGTTCCGCCGACTCTGGCCGATGATTGCGCCGCACAAAGCAGGACTGTTTGTGTCTGCGGTGGCGCTGATTCTCAATGCGGCCGGCGATACCTTAATGTTGTCGCTGTTGAAACCTTTACTGGATGATGGCTTCGGTAAGGCCGATCGTTCCGTCATGCTTTGGATGCCTCTGGTGGTGATTGGCCTGATGCTGGTGCGTGGCGTGACCAGCTACATCTCCAGTTATTGCATCTCTTGGGTATCGGGCAACGTGGTCATGAATATGCGCCGCCGCTTGTTTGGTCACATGATGGGCATGCCCGTGGCGTTCTTTGACCAGCAATCAACCGGCACATTGCTGTCACGCATCACTTATGATTCCGAGCAGGTTGCTTCGTCCTCTTCCAGTGCACTGGTGACGGTCGTACGTGAAGGCGCCTCGATCATCGGCCTGTTTATCATGATGTTCTACTACAGCTGGCAGCTGTCGTTGATTTTGATTGTCCTCGCGCCGATTGTTTCCTTTGCGATTCGTACGGTTTCAAAACGTTTCCGCAGCATCAGTAAAAACATGCAGAACACCATGGGACAAGTCACCACCAGTGCTGAACAGATGCTCAAAGGGCATAAAGAAGTGCTGATCTTCGGTGGTCAGGATGTTGAAGCGCAGCGTTTCTCGCAGGTGAGTAATAAAATGCGCCAGCAGGGCATGAAACTGGTATCTGCCTCTTCTATCTCGGATCCGGTCATTCAGCTGATCGCCTCACTGGCACTGGCATTTGTTCTTTATGCCGCCAGCTTCCCGAGTGTGATGGAAACTCTGACTGCCGGTACCATCACCGTGGTGTTCTCATCAATGATCGCACTGATGCGCCCACTGAAGTCGCTGACCAACGTTAATGCCCAGTTCCAGCGCGGCATGGCAGCTTGTCAGACACTGTTCTCGATTCTGGATAGCGAGCAGGAAATCGATAACGGTAAACGTGAAATCACACGTGCCAAAGGTGATGTGGAATTCCGCAATGTGACCTTTACCTACCCTGGCCGTGAAGTCCCGGCGCTGCGTGATATCAATCTGTCACTGCCCGAGGGCAAAACCGTGGCATTGGTAGGACGCTCAGGATCGGGTAAATCGACCATGGCGAGCCTGTTGACTCGTTTCTACGATATCGACTCCGGTGAAATTCTGCTGGATGGCCACGATCTGCGTGAATACACCCTGCGTTCGCTGCGTAATCAGGTGGCGCTGGTTTCCCAGAATGTCCATCTGTTCAATGACACCATTGCTAATAACATCGCTTATGCACGTAATGGTGAATACACCCGCGAGCAGATTGAACAAGCGGCCACCATGGCGCATGCCATGGACTTCATTAAGAAGATGGATAACGGTCTGGATACCGTGATTGGTGAGAACGGCGTGTTGCTGTCAGGTGGCCAGCGTCAACGTATCGCCATCGCGCGCGCATTGCTGCGTGATTGCCCGATTCTGATCCTTGATGAAGCGACCTCAGCACTGGATACCGAATCCGAGCGCGCGATTCAGGCCGCACTGGATGAGCTGCAGAAAAACCGTACTTCGCTAGTGATTGCGCACCGCCTGTCGACCATCGAAAAAGCCGATGAAATCGTGGTGGTGGAAGATGGTCGTATCGTTGAGCGCGGGACACACAGCGTGCTGCTGGCTGAGAAGGGCGCCTATGCCCAACTCCACAAACTGCAGTTTGGTCAATGATTGAACGCATCTGGAGCGGGCGCTCGCCATTGTGGCTACTGTTGTGGCCACTGAGTTTGCTGTATGGGGCGATCAGCAGTTTGATTCGCCTCAGCTATCAGCATGGCTGGCGTAAAAGCTGGCGTGCGCCCTGTCCGGTGATTGTGGTAGGTAATCTGACGGCTGGCGGCAACGGTAAAACGCCGGTGGTGATTTGGCTGGTTCAGGCACTGCAACAGCGTGGCCTGCGCGTTGGCGTTGTCTCACGCGGCTATGGTGGAAAGGCTGAGCGTTATCCACTGCTGGTGACGGCCGATACCCCGACATCACAAGCCGGCGACGAGCCTGTATTAATCGCGCAGCGTACTCAGGCGCCGGTAGCCGTCGCGCCTCAACGCCGTATGGCGGTAGAAGGACTGCTGGCCGCACAGGAACTGGATGTGATTATTACCGACGACGGGCTGCAACATTACGCGTTGCAGCGCGATCGTGAAATTGTGGTAGTGGATGGTGTCCGTCGCTTCGGTAATGGCTGGTGGCTGCCCGCAGGTCCGATGCGTGAGCGGGCCTCTCGCCTGCAAAGCGTCAACGCCATCATTGTCAATGGTGGTGAGGCGCAAGCCGGTGAGATAACTATGACGTTGCGGCCTGGCAAGGCGGTCAATCTGGTGAGCGGTGAAACGGCGAGCCTTGATCAACTGCCTGAGATGGTGGCGATGGCGGGCATTGGTCATCCGCCGCGTTTCTTCAATACGTTGCAGCAGCAGGGCATCAAGCCTGTGGCAGAAATCGCGTTTGCCGATCACCATGCTTACAGTGAAGAAGAGCTGCAGCGTTTGACACAAGCTCATCAGTGTCTGTTGATGACCGAAAAAGACGCAGTGAAATGCCGTAGTTTTGCACGTGACAACTGGTGGTATCTACCGGTTGATGCCGATCTGTCGGGGGCGTCCCTGGATGCTTTACTCGCCGATGTGACCCAACTCTGCACGACTGCGCGCGACACCCGTTCGCGCTAAACCTGCTCAAAGGGAATCGAGTCATGACCATAACATCTTCCCTTTCACGCCAAACTGCTCGTCATTTACACCTGGCTGCTCAGGGGTTGTTACGCCCACCGAGCCGCCGCGCCCGCCTGGCCGATATCCATGCCTGCGTGCGGCAGATGTCATTACTGCAAATCGACACCATCAATGTCGTCGCCCGTAGCCCTTATCTGGTGCTGTTCAGCCGCCTTGGCGCTTATCCCACACAGTGGCTGGAAGAGACATTGGCCTCCGGCGCGCTGTTTGAGTACTGGGCGCACGAAGCCTGTTTTATTCCCTTTGAAGATTACCCGTTGTTGCGTCATCGCATGCTGGAACCGCAGCGGCTGGGATGGAAATATAACGAGCAGTGGGTTGAAGAACATCAGCAAGAAATCGCCGCCTTGCTGAATCATATCGCTGAAAATGGCCCGGTGCGCGCCGCTGATTTTGCCAGTGATAAGCATACCAAACCCGGCTGGTGGGCCTGGAAGCCACACAAGCGGCATCTGGAAAACCTGTTCAGCGCGGGTGAGTTGATGGTGGTAGAGCGCCGTAACTTCCAGCGGGTGTACGATCTGCGCACGCGAGTGATGCCTGATTGGGATGATGAACAACATGCACTCAATGAAGCGGAAGCGGTACAAGCGATGCTGGGACACAGTGCCCGCAGTCTGGGGATTTTTCGCGCCAGCTGGCTGGCCGATTACTACCGACTGAAGCGTGCGCCATTACAGGCCTGGATTAAGGATGCCGAAGCCCAGAGCGATATCGTGCGCGTTGAAGTGGAACAGCTCGGGGAGATGTGGCTGCATACCAGCTTATTACCGCTGTTGGAAAAAATGCCTTCTGCCACCCACACGGCCTTGTTGTCACCGTTCGATCCGGTGGTATGGGATCGCCGTCGCGCTCTGGAGTTGTTTAATTTCGATTACCGCATTGAGTGCTATACCCCTGCTGAGAAGCGCGTCTATGGTTACTTTGTTCTGCCGGTGTTACACCGAGGTGCACTCAAAGCGCGTATTGATGCAAAGATGGACCGCCAGGCACAGCAGCTGATTATTCGTGCATTTTGGCTAGAGCCCGGCGTGCGTGTTACCCAGGCCTTTCTGAATGATGTGCAAAAAGCCATCAGTCGCTTTGCACAGTGGCAAGGTGCCGATGAGGTCATCGTTGAAAATGTCCCTGCCGAACTGCTTGCTGCCTGGACGCATCGTTGGGTTATCAACGATTGAGTTCATCGTAATAATGCCGCGCCCGGCGCACTGTGCTTCGGGTGCGCTATGGTATGCTAGGCGCCTGACAAATCGGTGCTGAAAGGAGAAAATTATGGATCACCGTTTACTTGAGATTGTTGCCTGTCCGGTTTGCAACGGAAAACTGTATTTCAACAAAGAGCAGCAGGAGCTGATTTGTAAACCAGACGGCCTGGCTTACCCGGTGCGCGATGGCATTCCGGTATTGCTCGAAGTGGAAGCGCGTACGCTGTCTGTTGAAGAGATCCATCCATGAGTTTCGTCGCCATCATTCCGGCGCGTTATGCATCAACGCGCCTGCCCGGCAAACCGCTGGTGGATATTCACGGTAAACCGATGGTGATACACGTGATGGAGCGCGCACGCGAGTCGGGCGCCGATCGCGTAATTGTGGCGACCGATCACCCCGAGGTTGCTGCAGCGGTAACCGCTGCCGGTGGCGAAGTGTGCATGACGCGCGCGGATCACCAGTCGGGCACCGAGCGCCTGGCAGAAGTGATTGAGAAATATCAGTTTGCCGATGACACCATTATCGTCAACGTGCAGGGCGACGAGCCGATGATTCCGGCAGAAATCGTACGTCAGGTCGCCGATAATCTGGCGCAGGCTGATGCAGGGATGGCGACATTAGCCGTGCCGATTACCGACGCTGAAGAAGCGTTTAACCCCAATGCGGTTAAAGTGGTGATGGACGCGAAAGGCTATGCGCTTTATTTCTCACGCGCCACCATTCCATGGGATCGCGAGCGCTATGCGAAATCGCGCGAACAGATTGGTGACACTTTGCTGCGTCACATTGGCATTTACGCCTATCGCGCTGGCTTTATCCGTCGTTACATTGCGTGGGAACCTTGCCCGTTAGAGCACATTGAATTGCTGGAGCAGTTGCGCGTGCTGTGGTACGGCGAGAAGATTCACGTTGCCGTAGCGCAAACCGTGCCAAGTGTTGGCGTGGACACACCAGAGGATCTGGTTCGTGTTCGTGCGGCCATGCAGGGGTAAAGCCCGACCGGCCAGCCGCTCGCGCTGGCCATAAAGTTTGATCTGGCGCTAAGTTTCGCGCCACCATGACCTCCAGGATAGTGAAGTCAATTGACTGCGGAGGATAACGCATGGAACAGCTCCGTTCAGAACTGGCGTTGATACTGGGTGAAGGTATCAGCCGCCTCGAAACCATTAGCGAACAGGCGCAGTCGCGGCTGTACGCACTCTATGACAACGACGGTAAACCGATGCCGCTGGTGGCGAAGTATTTTCGTCATCAAGGCCGTGCGGCGCTGGAAGCCAAAAAACTTACCATGTTGGGCCATGATGGACTGGTCACAGTACCTGCGGTTTTTGGCCTGGTGCTGAGTCAGCAGCCGCCGGTACATGAAATGCTACTGATGGCGCGATTCAATGGCGTCTCCGCCGAAGCGCCAGCGCGCACCGCCGTGCGCTGGGAGCAACTGTGTGAGCAAATTGTCGAGGGTGTACTCGGCTGGCACCGTATCGACAGCCACGGATTAGTGGGAAGGGTTGATAGTGTCCAGGAAAACAACTGGCCAGCCTGGTATCGCCAGCGCATCGAGGTGCTGTGGGCCACGTTGGGCTATCTGTCACCGCCATTTTTCACATTGGAAGATCGGCAGATCCTGTACCGCAGCCGACAGCAGTTAACTCATCTCTTCAAAGACTTCGACGATCCCTGCGTGCTGATGCATGGCAACCTGCGTTTATCCAGCATGCTGAAAGATGCACGCAGTGACCAACTGGTAGCGATGATGCAGCCAGGCAATATTCTCTGGGCTCCGCGTGAGTATGAATTAATCCGGCTGGCAGATAGCGGGGCTGAAGCCTCACTGCTGCAGCATTACCTGCAACGCGCGCCGGTTTCTGAAGGCTTTATCTGGCGGCGCTGGCTGTATCAGCTATGGGATTGTGTCGATACGTTGGTAAGCAGCGGACAATTTGACCGTCCGCGCTTTGATCATGCCCGCGAGCAGTTACTTCCCTGGCTCGGATGACAGCAAATCATCGCCACGCAGCCGTTGCCAAATCTGGCCCAGGGTTTCATAAATCGCACGTTCACTGTGACCCAGCCACATTGGCGATGGCAACATGCGGTCCCAGGCGCTGATTGGCGAGGTAATCGCGAGCTGATTGGCCGGTGCGGCGATGGGGTTCAGACCTGCGCTCAGGAAGAAATGCATCGCACGTGGCAAGTGGTTCGCCGATGAGACCAGCAGGAAAGGGTGATTGCCGATAGTTTGTTTGACGGCCAGCGCTTCTTCGCCCGTATCATGTGGTTGGTCCAGCGTGATAATCGCCGAACGTGGCACTCCCAGACTTTCGGCTACCTCTGCCGCCACGCTGGCGTTGCTGCGGGGGTTGTATCCAGCAGCAGCGCCAGTGAAAATCATTTTTGCTTGTGGATTCCGACGCCATTGGCGCACACCTTCTGTTACGCGCGGCAGGCTGTTGTTGAGCAAATTAGAACTCGGTGCCCAATTCGGATTGAAGGTGTAGCCACCGCCCAGCACGACGATATAATCCACCGGTTCGCTACCGTTCCAGGTTGGATAATGCTGTTCGATGGGGCGCAACAGACGATCGGCAACGGGTTGCAAGCTGAGCAATAAAAGCAGCAACCAGCTAATAGAGATCAGGATTTTGCCGCCTTTTTGCCAACGGCTAAACCAGAGAAGTAAAAGTCCTACCGCCATGAGCAACAACAGCAGTGGTAAAGGTAATAACATCGCGCCAATCCATTTCTTTAAGGCAAAAAACATCGAAATTTGCTCCTTTTGTCCGAAAAAACAGCAGCCAGACAGTTACTGTGGCGTGAAAGGTTCATTCTTGTTGAGCCTGTGACAAAATAGCACAAGTTGAATGCAGCACAGTGGAGCCATCATCATGCAGGATCGTAACTTTGACGATCTGGCGGACAAATTTTCGCAGAACATTTATGGCACCCGCAAAGGGCAGGTACGGCAGGCGATCCTGTGGGACGAACTGGATGCGCTGTTACCGACACTGCCTGAAGGCGCACTGTCAGTGCTGGATGCCGGCGGTGGCGTAGGACAAATCTCCTGTGGATTAGCGGCACGTGGCCATCAGGTGCTGTTGTGCGATCTCTCCGCGGAGATGTTGAAGCTGGCTGAAGCGCATGCGCACACCGAGGGTGTGAGCCACAACATGCAATTCAAACAAATTAGCGCGCAGCAGGTGGGCGAACATTTGGATCAGCCGGTTGATCTGGTATTGTTTCACGCTGTGCTGGAGTGGGTGGCAGAACCGGAAGCGGTGCTGCGTGCCTTGTGGCACACGCTGAAGCCCGGTGGCGTGCTGTCGTTGATGTTTTACAATGCGCATGCCCTGACGTTCCGCACCCTGCAACTCGGCAATTTCGGCTATCTGCGTGCCAATATGACTAAACGCAAAAAGCGTACGCTGTCACCGGATTTCCCGCGCGATCCTCAGGACGTCAATCGCTGGTTAAGTGATGCGGGCTTTGAAATTGAACAGCGTGCAGGCATTCGCGTGTTTTGTGATTACATGAAACCGCCACCGCCCGGCGTCGTCAAAAGCGTTGAAGAGATTATTGAGATGGAACGGCGCTACTGTCGTCAGGAGCCCTTTTTAAGTTTAGGGCGCTATATCCACGTGACCGCGCGCAAACCCAGGTAGAAGGATCAACTATGAGCGAATTTTCCCAGACGGTCCCCGAATTGGTGGCATGGGCGCGCAAGAATGACTTTTCACTTGCGTTGCCGGTAGAACGTCTGGCCTTTTTGCTGGCTATCGCCACCTTAAACGGTGAGCGCATGGACGGTGAAATGAGTGAAGGTGAACTGATCGATGCGTTTCGTCACGTCAGTAAAGCCTTTGAGCAAACCCATGAAACCGTGCAGGTGCGTGCCAACAACGCCATCAATGACATGGTGCGTCAGCGTCTGCTCAATCGCTTTACCAGTGAGCTCACTGAAGGCCACGCGATTTACCGTCTGACGCCGCTGGCCATCGGCATTACCGATTACTACATTCGCCAGCGCGAATTTTCCACGCTGCGCCTGTCAATGCAGCTGTCGATTGTGGCGCAAGAACTGAAGCGCGCCGCAGATGCCGCCGAAGAAGACGGTGACGAATTCCACTGGCATCGCAATGTCTTTGCCCCGCTGAAATATTCCGTGGCCGAGATTTTTGACAGCATCGACATGACGCAACGTCTGATGGATGAGCAACAACAAGCGGTGAAAACCGATATTGCGGACCTGCTCAACAAAGACTGGCGTGCCGCGATTTCAAGTTGTGAACTGCTGCTGTCCGAAACCTCCGGCACACTGCGTGAACTGCAGGATACGCTGGAAGCGGCGGGTGACAAATTGCAGGCCAATCTGTTGCGCATTCAGGATGCTACGCTGAGCAGCCCGGATTTGGGCTTTGTCGATAAACTGGTGTTTGACCTGCAGAATAAGCTGGACCGCATCATCAGTTGGGGTCAGCAGGCCATCGATTTGTGGATTGGCTACGACCGCCACGTACATAAATTTATCCGTACCGCTATCGACATGGATAAGAACCGCGTCTTCGCGCAACGTTTACGCCTGTCGGTGCAGAACTACTTCGACCAGCCTTGGGCATTGACCTACGCGAATGCCGACCGTCTTTACGATATGCGCGATGAAGAGATGACGCTGCGTAATGATGAGGTGATGGGCGAACTGCCGCCAGAGATGGAGTACGAAGAGTTTAACGAGATTCGTGAGCAGCTTGCCGCGATGATCGAAGAAGCATTGCAGATTTATAAGCTGGAGCAAAAGCCGCTCCATCTCGCTACGGTGATGCGCGATTACCTGGCGCAATACCCGCGTGCGCGCCACTTTGATTTGGCGCGTATCGTCATCGATCAGGCAGTACGCCTCGGTGTCGCCGAAGCTGATTTAGCCGGTCTGCCGGCAGAATGGCAGACTATTAATGATTACGGAGCCAAGGTGCAGGCACATGTCATCGACAAATATTGAACAAGTGATGCCAGTTAAACTGGCGTTGGCACTGGCAAACCCGATTTTCCCGGCGCTCGATAGCCAGTTACGCGCGGGACGCCACATTGGTATTGAAGAACTGGATAATCACGCTTTTCTGATGGATTACCAGGAGTACCTGGAAGAGTTTTATGCGCGCTACAACGTTGAGTTGATGCGCGCGCCGGAAGGTTTCTTCTATCTTCGTCCACGTTCCACCACGCTGATTCCACGCTCGGTGCTGTCCGAGTTGGATATGATGGTCGGTAAGATCCTGTGTTACCTCTACCTCAGCCCGGAGCGTCTGGCCAATGAGGGGATTTTCACCCAGCAGGAGCTGTATGACGAACTGCTATCACTGGCGGATGAGAGCAAACTGCTCAAGCTGGTAAACCAGCGTTCGACCGGTTCTGACCTGGATCGCGCCAAGCTGCAGGAAAAAATGCGTGCTTCGATCAGCCGCCTGCGCCGCTTAGGTATGGTGTGGTACATGGGCAACGACAGCAGCAAGTTCCGCATCATGGAGTCGGTGTTCCGCTTTGGTGCGGATGTGCGCAGCGGTGACGATGCGCGTGAAGCCCAGTTGCGTCTGATCCGCGACGGCGAAGCCATGACGCTGGAGAACAAAGCCGCGGCCAACGAGAGTGATGATGCAGATAACGACAATGACGTTGAAAGCGATGCGAATGATAACGCGGAGGATGAACAGGAATGATTGAACGCGGTAAGTTTCGTTCGCTAACGCTGATCAACTGGAACGGCTTCTTTGCTCGTACCTTTGATCTCGATGAGCTGGTGACCACGCTCTCCGGCGGTAACGGTGCGGGTAAATCCACCACCATGGCGGCTTTTGTCACGGCGCTGATCCCCGACCTCACCTTGCTGCATTTCCGTAACACCACCGAAGCAGGGGCCACCTCTGGCTCCCGCGATAAAGGTCTGCACGGTAAGCTGCGCGCGGGTGTCTGTTATGCGGTGCTGGATGTGGTCAATTCGCGCCATCAGCGCGTGGTGGTCGGCGTGCGTCTGCAACAGGTTGCTGGACGCGATAAAAAAGTCGATATCAAACCCTTCAGTATTCATGGCCTGCCGACCGATTCGCAGCCGACCGATATGCTGACCGAAATCCTTAACAGCCGCCAGGCGCGCGTATTACCGCTGGCGGAAGTGAAAGAACGCGTTGAAGCGCAGGAAGGCGTGCAGTTCCGTCAGTACAACTCGGTTACGGATTACCACGCCGTCCTGTTCGAGCTGGGCGTGGTGCCGCGTCGTCTGCGCACTGCGAGCGACCGCAGTAAGTTCTATCGTCTGATTGAAGCCTCGCTGTACGGCGGTATCTCCAGCGCTATCACCCGTTCACTGCGTGATTATCTGTTGCCAGAAAATGGTGGCGTGCGCAAAGCCTTCCAGGATATGGAAGCCGCGCTGCGTGAAAACCGCATGACGCTGGAAGCGATTCGCGTTACGCAGTCCGATCGCGACCTGTTTAAGCATTTGATCTCTGAAGCCACCAGCTATGTGTCGGCAGATTATATGCGTCACGCCAACGAGCGTCGCATTCACCTCGATGGGGCACTGCAACTGCGCAATGAGCTGTTTACCAGCCGTAACCAGTTGGCTTCCGAGCAGTATCGTCACATCGAAATGGCGCGTGAACTTTCTGAGCACAACGGTGCAGAAAGCGATCTGGAAACCGACTATCAAGGCGCCAGCGATCACCTGAATCTGGTCCAGACAGCCATGCGTCAGCAGGAGAAGATCGAGCGCTATGATGCCGATCTCGAAGAGCTGACTTACCGCCTCGAAGAACAGAATGAAGTGGTGGCGGAAGCCCGCGAAGTGCAGGAAGAGAATGAAGCGCGTGCCGAAGCGGCTGAAATTGAAGTTGATGAGCTGAAAAGCCAGTTAGCCGATTTCCAGCAGGCACTCGATGTGCAACAAACGCGGGCAATTCAGTATCAGCAAGCATTGCAGGCGCTGGATAAAGCGCGCGCGCAGTGTCAGTTGCCCGATCTGACCATCGATAATGCGACGGAGTGGCAGGAAACCTTCCAGGCACGCGAAGAAGAAGCCACCGAGCATCTGCTGCGTCTGGAACAGAAACTCAGCGTGGCCGAAGCGGCGCACAGTCAATTTGAGCAGGCATTAGCGCTGGTGACCAGTATCGCCGGCGAAGTGAGCCGTCAGGATGCATGGCAAGTGGGACGCGACTTATTGCGGGATGCCGCTAACCAGCGTCATCATGCCGATCAGCTCTCTTCGCTGCGCCTGCGTCTCAATGAGCTGGAAACGCGCCTGCGCGAGCAGCATGATGCCGAGCGCCTGTTAGCCGATTTCTGCAAGCGTCAGGGGCAACAGTACGATGCCGACGCGCTGGAAGGGCTGCAGCGCGAACTGGAAGCACAGATTGAACAGCTGAACGAAAGCGTGTCCGATGCCGGTGAACGCCGCATGCTGATGCGCCAGGAACTGGAACAGCTGCGTGAACGCATCACTGCACTGACGGCGCGTGCGCCACATTGGCTGGCCGCGCAGGAAATCCTGACGCAGCTTAGCGAGCAAACGGGTCAGGCGCTGACTAACAGCCAGCAGATCACTGAGTTCATGCAGCAGTTGCTGGAGCGTGAGCGTGAAACCACCGTTGAACGTGACAATGTGGCGGCACGCAAACGTGAAGTCGAGCAGCAGATCGAGCGTTTAAGTCAACCTGGTGGTGCGGAAGATGCTCGCCTGACGCAACTGGCGGAACGATTTGGCGGCGTACTGCTGTCGGAAATTTACGATGACGTCACACTGGATGACGCACCGTACTTCTCGGCGCTGTATGGCCCATCGCGTCATGCGATTGTGGTACCCGATTTATCTCTGGTGCGTGAACTGTTGGATGGCCTGGAGGATTGCCCGGAAGACCTCTATCTGATTGAAGGGGATCCGCAGGCGTTTGATGACAGCGTCTTCAGTGTTGATGAGTTGGAAAACGCCGTGGTAGTGAAAGTGGCTGAGCGTCAATGGCGCTACTCCCGCTTCCCGAAAGTGCCGCTGTTTGGCCGCGCTGCGCGTGAAAACCAGCTGGAACTGCTGAACAATGAACGCGACCAGCTGGCAGAACGGTTTGCCACTTTGTCCTTTGACGTGCAGAAAACGCAGCGCTTGCATCAATCCTTCAGCCGCTTTATCGGTAGCCATTTAGCGGTGGCCTTTGATGAGGATCCTGAAGCGCTGATCCGCCAGCTGAACAGCCGTCGTGGCGAGCTGGAACGGGGTCTGGCACAGCATGAGAATGATAACCAGCAGCAGCGTGCCCAGTTTGAGCAGGCTAAAGAGGGTGTCAGCCAGCTCAACCGCCTGCTGCCACGCGTGAATCTACTGTTGGATGATTCACTTGGCGATCGCTGCGAAGAGATCCGTGAACGCGTCGAAGAAGCTCAGGAAGCGGCGCGCTTCCTGCATCAGCATGGCGCTAAAATCAGCAAGCTGGAGCCGCTGGTGTCGGTGTTGCAAAGCGATCCGCAGCAGCATGATCAGCTGGAGCGCGATTACCAGCAAGCACAGCAGCAGCAGCGTGATGCGCGTCAGCAGGCCTTTGCCCTGACGGAGGTGGTGCAGCGGCGCGCCCACTTTAGCTATGAAGATTCTGCCGGCATGCTGACCGGCAACAGCGATCTCAATGAAAAACTGCGCCAGCGTCTGGATCAGGCGGAGGGTGAGCGCAGTCGTGCGCGTGAACGTCTGCGCGAACATCAGGCGCAGCTGACACAATATTCACAAGTGCTGGCATCACTGAAAAGTTCCTATGACGCCAAGCGTGACATGCTAAAAGAGTTGCAGCAGGAGATGCAGGATATCGGCGTGCATGCCGATGCCAGCGCCGAAGAGCGCGCCCGCGCCCGACGCGACGAACTTTATACCGCATTAAGCCATAACCGTGCTCGTCGTAATCAGCTGGAGAAACAGCTCACGTTCTGCGAAGCCGAAATGGACGGCCTGCAGAAGAAACTGCGCAAGCTGGAGCGTGATTATCACCAGATTCGTGAGCAGGTCGTCAGCGCTAAAGCAGGCTGGTGTACGGTGCTGCGTCTGGTCAAAGAGAACGGCATGGAGCGTCGCCTGCATCGTCGTGAGATGGCGTATCTGGGCGGAGATGAACTGCGTTCAATGTCGGATAAGGCATTGGGTGCACTGCGTCTGGCGGTGGCGGATAACGAACATCTGCGTGATGTACTGCGCATGTCGGAAGATCCAAAACGTCCAGAACGCAAAGTACAGTTCTTTATCGCAGTGTATCAGCATCTGCGCGAACGTATTCGTCAGGACATCATTCGTACTGACGATCCGGTTGAAGCCATCGAGCAGATGGAGATTGAGCTGAATCGTCTGACGGAAGAGCTGACGGCACGCGAGCAGACGCTGGCCATCAGTTCACGCAGCGCGGCGAATATCATTCGTAAAACCATTCAGCGTGAGCAGAATCGTATTCGTCAGCTGAACCAGGGCTTGCAGGCCGTGAGCTTTGGTCAGGTGCGCAGTGTACGTCTGAATGTTAACGTGCGTGAAGCGCACTCTACGCTGCTCGATACCTTGTCTGAAGAACATGAAGCGCATCAGGATCTGTTTACCAGCAATCGTCTGACCTTCTCCGAAGCGCTGGCGAAACTCTATCAACGTCTGAATCCACAAATTGATATGGGGCAGCGCACACCACAAACCATCGGTGAAGAGCTGCTCGACTATCGCAACTATCTTGAGATGGAAGTGGAAGTGAACCGCGGCTCCGATGGCTGGCTGCGCGCGGAGAGTGGTGCGTTGTCAACCGGTGAAGCGATCGGTACCGGTATGTCAATTCTGGTGATGGTGGTGCAAAGCTGGGAAGAGGAATCACGTCGTCTGCGCGGTAAAGATATTTCGCCATGCCGACTGCTGTTCCTTGATGAAGCGGCGCGTCTCGATGCCCGCTCCATCGCCACCCTGTTCGAACTGTGTGAGCGTCTGGAGATGCAGCTGGTGATTGCTGCGCC
This sequence comes from Pantoea sp. USMM079, assembly GCF_037153115.1. Taxonomy (NCBI): domain Bacteria; kingdom Pseudomonadati; phylum Pseudomonadota; class Gammaproteobacteria; order Enterobacterales; family Erwiniaceae; genus Pantoea; species Pantoea sp. USMM079. The sequence goes on along the minus strand of NZ_JBBCKX010000025.1, from coordinate 49,654 downwards.
AGAGAACATCAGCCCGGAGAAAGGCACCACCTACAAGTTGGTGCGTAAAGTGTTTAACAACACTGAACACGTGCATGTGGTGGGGCTGCGTGGATTCTCGGCAGATCCTGTGCCAGTAAAACGCGACACCAGTGATATCGATTTAGAAACAGAAAATACCTGACGCTGAATCTGGTTAAAAAACAGCGCACCGTTTAATCTGTAAGCGGCATCTGCACACTGAGGCAGATGCCGTTTTTTATTTGTATACTCAACAATAAGAGTAAGGCTGTACATAGCGAAAACAGGGCGCTGTGTCTTAGGTGAGAAGGGGGCAGGGATGTGGCTGAATAGAAGAAGCAGAATGAATCGTGCGGTACTCGCACTCAGTGTTTCACTGGTATTGTCGCCGCTGGCCACCAGCCATGCCGCGATCATTGCCGCTTTACCCGGAACTTCACATAGCGCCATGTCAGTGGCGGCGAGTCAGCATCAAATTCAGCAGGCTTTTAGCCCCAGTCAGCAGCCTTTCTATCTGCCGGGATTAGCCGGTATCTACGCCGCGCGTAATATGGCGCCACTCTGGCAGGATCAGCAAGCGGTGCAGGCTTTCCAGCAACAGTTGGCGGAGGTGGCGCTTTCCGGCGTCCAGCCACAGTTTACTCGTTGGGTTGAATTACTGACTAATCCTACGATTACCGGCATGGCGCGCGACATCGTGCTGAGCGATGCCATGTTGGGCTATTTGCAGTTTGTCGCCAATGTGCCGACGCAGGGTGAAACCTGGCTGTACAGTAATGTTCCTTACAAATTGACGATGCCGGGCGTTGCTGCCATTAACCAGTGGCAAAATGCGGTAAACGGTGGTGGCAGTCGCGCGTTTATCATCTCGCTGGCACCGCAACATCCTCAATATGCGCCGATGCACAGTGCGCTCAAAGCGCTGCTGACCGATAACCGTCCGTGGCCACAGTTGCGCGACAGCGGTACGCTGCGACCAGGCCAGATCAGCAACGATGTGCCCGCGCTAAGAGAAATTTTGCAGCGCACCGGTATGCTGACTGCTGCAACCCACAGCAGCACACCGACTCCAGCCGATGATGCCGTACCGACCGCACCTGTGCCGGTCAGCCAGAGCAATCAGCCCATTGCGGTGAGCCCATCGGCAGCCAGCGTCAATGATTTGTCTGCACAGGCACCTGCTGCGACCGGCAACGTGGTGGCGAATACCACGCCTGCTGGTGACAATGTGTATGACGCCGCGCTGGTGGAAGGGGTAAAACGCTTCCAGCACTGGCAAGGTCTGGCGGATGATGGGGCGATAGGCCCTCGCACGCGTGAGTGGTTGAATGTGTCACCGCAGATGCGCGCATCGTTACTGGCACTGAATATTCAGCGCCTGCGTCTGCTGCCGGATGATATGCATAACGGCATTATGGTGAACATTCCCAACTATTCACTCACCTATTACAACAACGGAGCCACGATTTTGTCATCGCGGGTGATTGTCGGTCGTCCCGATCGCAAAACGCCACTGATGCGCAGTGCGTTGAACAATGTGGTGCTCAATCCACCGTGGAATGTGCCTACTACACTGGTGCGTCAGGATATCGTGCCGAAGGTCAAACAAGATCCCGGATACCTCTACAAGCACGGCTATACCTTACTGTCGGGCTGGAGTGCGGATGCCGAAGTGATCGATCCGTCGATGATTGACTGGCATATGGTTTCTGCAGCCAGTTTCCCGTATCGCATTCGCCAGGCGCCGGGCGCGATGAACTCGCTGGGTCGATATAAGTTTAATATGCCGAGTTCCGATGCCATCTATTTGCACGACACGCCTAACCATGGCTTGTTCCAGCGCGATATTCGCGCACTGAGCTCTGGTTGTGTGCGCGTGAATAAGGCCTCTGAACTGGCCGACCTGCTGCTGCAGGATGTGGGTTGGAATGACAGCCGCATCACCGACACGCTGAAACAGGGCGACACGCGCTACGTGCCGATTCGCCACCGCATCCCGGTTAATCTCTATTATTTAACCGCATGGGTCGCGGCGGATGGACAGCCGCAATATCGTACAGATATTTACAATTATGATAACCCTGCGCGCTCCGGTAGCCAGGTTCTGTCAAAAGCAGGAAAACTTCTCCTCTAGTCATTGATTTGCCAGATTTCACCTCTCTTCGAAAAGATCAGGGCCCGTCGCAAAATTTCGGTTTTGCGCGGGTTTTGGTCATTCTGTGACACATTGCGGGTTGACTGACCTCCAGGCTGCGGTTACTGTTCGGCCTTGTGTACTTTTTACACATTTTTTTATCGCTTTAGATTAGGTAACCCCGCTACATGGCTAATTTTGATTCTCAACGTCGTCGATTGCTCCTGATTGGAGGCGCAGCGGCAGGTTTGTCTCTGCTTCCTGGTTCAGCGCTGGCTTCGCTTTCCACCTCGCGCCCCCGAGTATTGACGCTTAATAACCTTCACACCGGTGAAACCCTTAAAACGGAGTTTTTTAACGGCAAGAGTTATGACAAGGATGAGTTAGCCCGCTTAAATCACTTCTTCCGCGATTATCGCGCCAATCAGGTGAAACATATTGACCCACACCTGTTTGATCAGCTCTATCGCTTACAGATGGTGCTCAACACCCGCAAACCGGTGCAGCTTATCTCAGGCTACCGCACGTTAGCGACCAACAATATGCTGCGTGAATCGGGTCCTGGCGTGGCCAAACACAGTTATCACACCAAAGGGCAGGCGATGGATTTCCATATCGAGGGAATTTCATTAAGCAATGTTCGCAAAGCGGCGTTATCTATGCGCGCCGGTGGTGTAGGATATTACCCGCGCAGCAACTTCGTACACATAGATACCGGGCCTGCAAGGCACTGGTCCTGATACCGGCAGCGCTGCGTGTGTCGGTCATGGAGCGCTATGAATTACCACATTATTCCGGTTACGGCCTTTTCTCAAAACTGCTCGGTCATCTGGGATGACGAAACCCAGCAGGCGGCGCTGGTGGATCCCGGCGGCGATGCGGAGACGATTATTGCCGCATTGGCTGAGCGGGAATTAACCCCCGCGCAAATTCTGCTGACGCATGGTCATCTTGATCATGTGGGGGCCGCCGCTGAACTCGCCGCACACTATCAAATTCCTATTGTTGGCCCACACAAGCTGGATGCGTTCTGGCTGGATAATTTGCCAACGCAAAGCCGTATGTTTGGCCTGCCGGAATGCGCGCCACTGGCGCCGGATCGTTGGCTGGAAGAGGGCGAAACGGTTCAGGTTGGTAATGTCACCCTGGAAGTACTGCTTTGCCCTGGCCATACACCGGGACACATTGTGTTCTTCGATCGTGCTGGACGTTTATTGATATCGGGCGATGTGATCTTCAATGGCGGTGTCGGACGCACCGATTTCCCGCAGGGCAGCCACGGCGATTTAATCAATGCGATTAACACTAAGCTGTTACCGCTGGGTGATGATGTGACCTTTGTGCCGGGCCACGGTCCGATTTCCACCTTGGGTCGGGAGCGTATCAGTAATCCGTTCCTGCAATAAAAAATGGGCCATTAAGGCCCATTTCTCATTCTACTGACTTATTTAGAGTACAGCGACAATCGCTTCACAGAGCGCAGACATATTGTCTGGCGTCATCCCAGCCACGTTCACGCGACCAGAGTTAACGGCATACACGCCGAACTCGTCACGCAGGCGCACAACCTGATCTTTGGTCAGGCCGCTAAACGAAAACATGCCATTCTGCTTAATGATAAAGCTGAAGTCCTGTTTCGCGCCTTTCTCTGCCAGGGTATTCACGAACAGCTGACGCATGCGCTGGATGCGCTGACGCATGTCTGTCAGCTCCTGCACCCAGATGGTACGCAACGCGTCGTTACCGAGGATAGTGGCGACCACAGCGGCACCGTGTGACGGTGGGTTAGAGTAGTTAGCACGGATGCTGTATTTCACCTGGCTAAAGGCGGTTTTCGCCACATCGCTGTTGGCGGCAACCAGCGTCAGTGCACCGACACGCTCGTTGTACAGGCCAAAGTTCTTGGAGTAAGAGCTGGCAACAATCAGCTCCTGATGAGACGCGGCGAAAATACGCAGACCTTCTGCATCCTCATCCAGGCCACGTGCAAAGCCCTGGTAAGCGAAGTCGAACAGTGGCAGCCAGCCTTTTTCCTGCGATAGCTTCGCCAGCTGTTGCCACTGGTCCGCGGAAGGATCGACGCCAGTCGGGTTGTGGCAGCAGCCGTGGAAAAGAACCACGTCGCCGGCTTTGGCTTCCTGCAACGAAGCGACCATGCCTGCGAAATCGAGGCTATGGTTGGCCGCGTCGTAATACTGGTAATCACAAACTTCCAGACCCGCCGCGTTGAATACGTTTTTGTGGTTCGGCCAGCTAGGGTTGCTCACCCACACGCGCTTCACATTGGTCTGCGTCGCGAGGAAATCCGCAGCGACGCGCAATGCACCGGTGCCGCCTGGGGTTTGTGCTGTGCACGCGCGGCCCGCTGAAATCAGCGCGCTCTCTTTGCCGAACAGCAATTCCTGAGTGCAGCGAGCAAAGTCGGCCAGACCATCAATGCTCAGATAATTTTTGGTGGTTTCATTTTCCAGCAGATACTGCTCAGCTTTTTTAACACTGGTGAGTACCGGTGTTTTACCGGTTTCATCTTTATAGACACCAATGCCAAGGTTGATTTTATTCGGGCGGTCGTCGGCGCGAAACAGGTCAGCCTGTCCCAGAATAGGATCGGCGGGTGCGGCAGAGATCGATTCAAACATGAGTCAGTTCCGTTTGGGTGAACTTTAGCGAAATGAGCTATCAGGTTAGCGTCAGATGATACGCTTGCCAACCGCTGACATAAAAAAGAAATAAGCCGCGTGTATAAAGTAGTGGCGCTAATTGAGAAGCTGATCACTGAAAAGCAAAACGGAGCCCGAAGGCTCCGTTTTTAGGCGATACACATATCTAATCGAGAGATTAGAACTGGTATACCAAGCCCAGGGCAACGATATCGTCGGTGTTCAGACCCAGTGGGTTGTTGTCATCCAGCTGGTTGATACGGTAGTCGACGTAGGTCGCCATGTTTTTGTTGAAGTAGTAAGTTGCGCCCACTTCGAAGTATTTAACCAGGTCAGCATCGCCGATACCTTCGATGTCCTTGCCTTTAGACTGGACATAAGCGATGGATGGACGCAGACCGAAGTCGAACTGGTACTGAGCTACAACTTCGAAGTTCTGTGCTTTGTTAGCAAATGCAGAGAAATCACCGGAGCTGATTGGAGTTGAGTTACGGGTTTCACCGTACATCGCTGCCAGGTAAACGTTATTAGCGTCATATTTCAGAGCAGTTGCCCAGTTCTCAGCACGTTTGCCTGCGCCAACGCCAGTAGCAACTACGTCGCCATCGTTCAGAACTGAACCAGCAGCTTGTGCATTAGTACGGTCGCTGCTGCTGTATGCTGCTGCGAAGCCTACACCAATTGGTGAGGTGTAAGAAGTTGACAGACCATAGCCGTCACCATTAGCACGACGGGTATCGTCACGGTCATTTTTGCCCTGGTACTGTACTGCGAAGTTCCAACCGTCAACCAGACCGAAGAAGTTGGTGTTACGGTAAGTCAGCAAACCGGTGCTACGACCGTTCATGAAGTTATCTGAGTAACCAGAGTCACCACCGAATTCTGGCAGAACGTCAGTCCAGCCGATTGCGTCGTATACAACGCCGTAGTTACGACCGTAGTCGATTGAACCTGCATCACCGAATTTCAGACCCGCGAAGCCCAGACGGGTTTTGTTACCGTCTTGCGCGTCAGAACCTTCAGAGTTGTTCGCCTGAACGTTGTATTCCCACTGGCCGTAACCGGTCAGCTGGTCGTTAATCTGGGTTTCACCCTTAAAGCCGAAGCGAACATAAGTCTGGTCGCCATCGCTACCAGAATCATCAGAGAAGTAGTGCAGACCAACAGCTTTACCGTACAGATCCAGTTTGTTGCCGTCTTTGTTATAGATTTCTGCTGCGTTTGCTGCGCCTGCAGCTAACAGAGCAGGGATAACCACTGCAAGAATGTTGCGCTTCATCATTTTTTATTACCCTCATTGGAGTTATTTGGACATCTGCCACTGCCGTCAAGAAACCTTTACGGGAACCTTGAAAGAAGTTTGATGTCTCCTGTGTCTGCACGCATCTTTCCATCACAGGGTTGCTATTTCTAGCCCGAAAATGATTCAAATCTCGCAATTACGTATCAAAAAGAAATTTTGTATTACAATTTGTAAAATATCGGGAACTTTGTGAGAGAACTCTAAATTTACAAAAATAAAAAAAGGCCGGCTATGCCGACCTCGTTATATATATGAATTACTTATATTTAATCGCGAATTTTAGAAATTAGCGTTACGTGGAGTACGAGGGAAGGGGATAACATCCCTTACATTTTGTACGCCGGTGACATAGGCGATTAATCGTTCGAAACCTAATCCGAAGCCAGCATGTGGCACGGTGCCGTAACGGCGCAGGTCACGATACCACCAGTAATCTTCTTTATTTAGCCTCATTTCAGCCAGACGTGCATCCAATACATCCAGACGCTCTTCACGCTGTGAACCACCGATGATTTCACCAATACCCGGCGCCAGAACATCCATTGCTGCCACGGTCTTACCATCTTCGTTCATACGCATATAGAACGCTTTGATATCTTTTGGATAGTTCTTCACCACCACCGGCGCTTTGAAGTGCTTCTCGGCCAGGTAACGTTCATGTTCGGAGGAGAGATCCACGCCCCAGGACACTGGGTTTTCGAATGTCTGGCCGCTTTTCAGCAGAATGTCGACCGCATCGGTGTAGTCTACCTGGGCGAAATCGGTTGTGACAAAACGTTCTAAGCGAGCAATCGCATCTTTGTCTACGCGTTCAGCGAAGAACGCCATATCGTCAGCACGCTCTTCAAGCACCGCCTTGAACACATACTTCAGCATGGCCTCAGCCAGTGCAGCAGCGTCGTCAAGGTTAGCGAAAGCGACTTCCGGTTCCAGCATCCAGAATTCCGCTAAGTGACGGCTGGTGTTGGAGTTTTCTGCGCGGAAGGTCGGGCCAAAGGTATAGACTTTTGACAATGCACAGGCATAAGTTTCGGCATTCAGCTGGCCAGAAACGGTCAGGAAGGCTTCTTTACCAAAGAAATCTTTGTCGTAGTCAACTTTGCCCTGCGGATCGCGCGGCAGGTTTTCCATGTCCAGCGTAGAGACGCGGAACATCTCGCCCGCACCTTCAGTATCGGAAGCGGTGATCAGCGGGGTGGAAACCCAGAAGTAACCATTCTCGTGGAAGAAACGATGCAGCGCCTGCGCCAGAGTATGACGTGTACGGGCCACGGCGCCGACCAGGTTGGTGCGTGGACGCAGGTGTGCGACTTCACGCAGGTATTCGATACTGTGGCGTTTAGCCGCCATCGGATAGGTATCCGGATCGTCTACCCAGCCGGTGACTTCTACGTTGGTCGCCTGCAGTTCAAAGGCCTGGCCTTCGCCCGGTGATTCCACCACTTTACCAGTGACAATCACTGAACAGCCCGTGGTCAGACGCAGCACTTCATCCTGATAATTATTCAGAGAATTATTGACGACGGCCTGAACGGGATTAAAGCAGGAACCGTCATAAACGGCGATAAAGGAAAGACCGGCTTTGGAATCTCTTCGGGTACGCACCCAACCACGTACGGTGACTTCACTGTCAACCGCGACACGGCCGTGCAGTACATCCGCTACAGGCACTACGCTCATAAATATCTCTCTATATATAGAAGTGGATAAAAGCCCCATTTCGGGGTTTTGCTATGTTACTTGCGAGCCATCAGGAAACAAGCAATTTTGCAGGGGAAAAAGGGAGATTTGTTGTGAAAGAGCAGGGTGCGGGCACCCTGCATCCATGATTAGCTGGCTCTTTTCACCAGAGGGAGGTCGAATGCTTTACGCAGGGCGCGCACGAAGGCTTTGTCCTGGCAGATGGTTTTACCCGGGCTGTCAGAGAGTTTCGCCACCGGTTTGCCATTACAGCTCACCAGTTTAATCACGATGTTCAGTGGTGTGACGCCAGTAATATCGCAGGTCAGGCGCGTACCAATGCCAAAGACCACGTTGGCGCGTTGACCAAAGTGACGATATAACGCCAGCGCTTTATCCAGATTGAGGTTATCTGAGAACACCAACGTTTTACTCTTCGGATCGATATCCAGACGCTGATAGTGCGCAATGGCTTTTTCACCCCACTCCACGGGATCCCCCGAGTCATGGCGCAAACCCTGATAGCGATGGGCAAAGCCCGGGCCGAAATCACGCAGGAAGGCATCCATGGTGATGCAGTCTGTCAACGCGATACCGAGTTGGTCATCATACTCATCCAGCCAGGATTGCAGCGCCGCGCGTTGGCTATTCGCCAGCACCGGGCTGATCTGTTGATGTGCCTGGAACCACTCATGGGCCTGAGTGCCCACCGGATTAAGCTGTAAGCGCCGGGCGAGATCGTAATTGCTGGTGCCCACTAACCACGGGAACTCCGCTTTTAACGTACTGACGATCGCTTCCTGAACCGCTTTGGAGTAGCGGCGACGGGTACCAAAATCCATCAGCTGGAAGCGGGACATATCGAGATCGCCCACCTGCTGACGGAAATCGACCAGCTTCTGCTGTAACTGAGTGACCGCTTGTTCCACACCGATCTCCGGTGTGCGATGGCGATGCACCACTTCACTGATCAGCGCCAGCAGCGGCACTTCCCAAAGAATAACTTCGCGCCATGGCCCGCTGATCTGAATAGACAAACGGCCATTCTCATTGCGCACCCTGACCTGAGAGGGATCAAAGCGGAATTGGCGCAGCCAGTTGAGGTAATCGGATTCAAAGAAAGGTAAGCCGCTGAGATAGTGATATTCGTTGTCGCTCAGGGCAAGGGAAGGCAGCGTATCGAGTTGCGCGCGAATTTCATCGGCATACTGGCCGAGCAATTCATCGCCGCGACAACGAAATTCTGCCGTTACCGGGACATCGTAGTAACGATGATAAACGGCCTGCTGCATATGAAGCTTATACGCATCGGTATCAAGCAGCGTGGTCAAAATCGGGGAAGCATGTCCAGTCATGGTGCGTTTCAGCATCCTCTTCCGCGGAGCAGAGCCCGGTGTCAACAAAGTCATAAAGACGCAGGAGTATAAAACAGTAATGACCACGATCACACCATAATTGCGGGTGGCAGGTCGAGGGTCATTTGTGCCATTGTTAATGAATTGTAGCCTTTTCAGCAAAGGCACGCATTGTGCGTGGCAACGAAGGCACAACCCGCTTAGACTTTGACGGGTCAACATATTAACGATGCGAGAAGGACTTATGACGCAACAGCCGCAAATCAAATATCGCCACGACTACCGTGCGCCGGATTACACCATCACCGATATCGACCTGACTTTTGACCTCGATGCCGCCAGCACGCGCGTGACGGCGGTGAGCCAGGTGAAGCGTCTCGGTGCTGCGGATGCCGAACTGCGTCTGGATGGCGAAGACCTCACGCTGGTGTCGCTGGCGGTGGATGGCCATCCCTGGTCACACTATCGTGAAGAAGAGGGCGCGCTGGTCATCAGCCAGTTGCCCGACAACTTTACCCTGACCATAATTAATGACATCCATCCGGATACCAACACCGCGCTGGAAGGGTTGTACAAGTCGGGTGATGCACTCTGTACCCAGTGTGAAGCTGAAGGCTTCCGCCATATCACCTGGTATCTGGATCGCCCGGACGTGCTGGCGCGCTTTACCACCACCATCATTGCCGATGCGGCAAAATATCCGTTCCTGCTCTCCAACGGCAATAAATTAGAGAGCGGTCGTCATGAAGATGGTCGCCACTGGGTGAAGTGGCAGGATCCGTTCCCGAAACCGTGCTATCTGTTTGCGCTGGTGGCGGGCGATTTCGACGTGCTGCGCGACAGCTTTACCACGCGTTCCGGCCGTGATGTGGCGCTGGAGATCTTCGTCGATCGTGGCAATCTCGATCGTGCCGACTGGGCGATGACCTCTTTGAAAGCCAGCATGAAATGGGATGAAGAGCGCTTTAACCTCGAATATGACCTCGACATATTTATGATCGTCGCGGTGGATTTCTTCAATATGGGCGCAATGGAGAACAAAGGCCTCAACGTCTTCAACTCCAAATATGTGCTGGCGAAAGCCGAGACCGCCACTGATAAAGATTATCTCGGTATTGAGGCGGTGATTGGTCACGAATACTTTCATAACTGGACCGGTAACCGCGTCACCTGCCGTGACTGGTTCCAGCTCAGCCTGAAAGAGGGCCTAACCGTATTCCGTGACCAGGAGTTTAGCTCTGACCTGGGCTCGCGTGCGGTTAACCGCATCGACAACGTACGCGTGATGCGCGGCGCACAGTTTGCCGAAGATGCCAGCCCAATGGCGCACCCGATCCGCCCGGATCAGGTGATCGAGATGAACAACTTCTATACCCTGACGGTGTACGAAAAAGGATCTGAAGTGATTCGCATGATGCATACTCTGCTCGGCGAAGCCAATTTCCAGAAAGGCATGCAGCTCTATTTTGAGCGTCACGATGGTAGTGCGGCCACCTGCGACGATTTTGTTCAGGCGATGGAAGATGCCTCCAATGTTGATCTGTCACAGTTCCGTCGCTGGTACAGCCAGGCGGGTACGCCGGTGCTGACGGTGCGTGATGACTACAATCCTGAGCTGGAGCAGTACACGCTGCACGTGACACAACACACGCCACCAACGGCCGAGCAGAAAGAGAAGTTGCCGCTGCATATCCCGCTGGATATCGAATTGTACGATAACGAAGGCAAGGTGATTCCGCTGCAGCATAACGGCCATCCGGTGCATCATGTGCTGAATGTCACCGAGGAGTTCCAGACCTTTATTTTCGATAACGTGCACTTCCAGCCAGTGCCTTCGCTGCTGCGTGAATTCTCGGCGCCCGTGAAGCTCGATTATAAATGGAGCGATGCGCAGCTGACCTTCCTGATGCGTCACGCCCGCAATGATTTCTCGCGCTGGGATGCGGCGCAAAGTTTGCTGGCGACTTATATCCGTCTGAATGTCGCGCGCCATCAGCAGGGACAACCGCTGTCGCTGCCGTTGCACGTGGCGGATGCCTTCCGCGCGGTGTTACTGGAAGAACAGGGCGATCCGGCGTTAACCGCGTTGATTTTGTCACTGCCTGGCGAGAATGAAATCGCCGAGCTGTTTGAAGTGATCGATCCGCTGGCGATTTCTGCGGTGCGTGCGGCGCTAGTGCATGCGCTGGCAACCGAACTGAGCGATGAATTGTATGCCGTGTATCTGGCTAACCAGAGCCAGGAATACAAGGTGGAGCATGCAGAGATTGGCAAGCGCGCACTGAAAAATGTCTGCCTGAGCTATTTGGCGTTCGCCGATGCAGAGCAGGCGGATAAGCTGGTGCAGGCGCAGTACCATAATGCCAACAATATGACGGATGCGCTGGCGGCGCTCTCGGCGGCGGTGGCTGCACAGTTGCCTTGCCGTGAAGCCTTACTTGAGGCTTATGATGAGAAGTGGCATCAGGATGGTCTGGTGATGGATAAATGGTTTGTATTGCAGGCGACCAGTCCAGCGGAGGATGTGTTGAGTAATGTGCGTAAGCTGCTCAATCACCGCTCTTTCACCATGGGCAACCCGAACCGTATCCGCTCTCTGATTGGTGCCTTTGCCTCGGGCAATCCAGCGGCATTCCATGCCAAAGATGGCAGTGGCTATCAGTTCCTGGTAGAGATGCTGACCGACCTCAACACACGTAATCCGCAAGTTGCTGCGCGCATGATTGAGCCGCTGATTCGCTTGAAGCGTTACGATGCCGGTCGTCAGGCGCTGATGCGTCAGGCGCTGGAAACCCTGAAAGGGCTGGATAAGCTGTCGGGCGATCTGTACGAGAAGATCACCAAAGCGTTGAACGCCTGATAAGGTGTAAGCCGCATCACGATGATGCGGCTTTTGCTAATTCGCTGCCACTTCCTCTGGTTGCGTGGAGTAACAGTGGCAATATCCCGCTCGACTTCGACTAACGCTGCTGGGCGAATTTCAGCGGCTGATCTGCCGGACTGCGCTTCATCACACGATCCAGCACTTCTGCTTCCAGTTCCGCCAGTCGCGCCGATCCACGTCGACGTGGTCGCGCGAGGTCCACGGTTAAATCCAGCCCAATCTGTCCCTCTTCGATCAGCAATACGCGATCGGCCATCGCCACGGCTTCACTGACATCATGGGTGACCAGCAACACCGTGAAGTTATGTTGTTGCCATAGCGATTCAATCAATCCCTGCATCTCAATACGCGTCAGTGCATCCAGCGCTCCGAGGGGTTCATCCAGCAGCAATAAACCGGGTCGATGAATCAACGCGCGAGCCAGCGCCACGCGCTGTTTTTGCCCACCCGATAGTGCCGCTGGCCACTCGTTAGCGCGATCGGCTAAACCCACCGCCTCCAGAGCTTCCAGTGCGGCAGCCCGCCATTCACGCCCCTTTAAACCCAGACCCACATTATCGATAACTTTCTTCCACGGCAGCAGACGTGCATCCTGGAACATGAGACGTGTGTCTTCGCGTGCTTGCGCTAACGGCGCAGTGCCTGCCAGCAGCTCACCGCGCGAAGTGGATTCCAGTCCCGCCAGCAGGCGCAGCAGGGTGCTTTTACCGCATCCGCTGCGGCCCACCACGGCAACAAACTGCCCTGCCGGGATATGCAGATTGATGTTGTTCAGGATGGTGCGATCACCATATTGCTTGCTGACGCCGTTAACGCCCACCGGGGTGCCGCTGTTCAGACGCGACGGGCTTAAAGTTGCGTTGCTCATGCGTTCTCCTTCAATTGATAAGCCGGATGCCAGCGCAGCCATACGCGCTCCAGCAGTTGAGCGGCGACATCGGCCAGTTTGCCGAGCAGCGCATAGAGAATGATGGCGACCACCACCACATCGGTTTGCAGGAATTCGCGTGCGTTCATCGCCAGATAACCAATGCCAGAGTTGGCCGAGATTGTTTCAGCCACAATCAGCGTCAGCCACATCAGGCCGAGGGCAAAGCGTACGCCCACCATGATCGAAGGCAGCGCACCTGGCAGAATCACCTGAATAAACAGACTCCAGCCAGAAAGACCATAACTGCGCGCCATCTCCACCAGACCACGATCGATATTACGGATACCGTGATAAGTGTTGAGGTAAATCGGGAATAAGGTGCCGAGTGCCACCAGGAAAATCTTGGCTGACTCATCGATGCCAAACCAAAGAATCACCAGCGGGATTAATGCCAGGTGCGGCACGTTGCGCAGCATCTGCACTGAGGTATCCAGCAAGCGCTCACCCACGCGTGAGGTGCCGGTGATCAAGCCAAGCACCAAACCGATCGAGCCGCCAATGGCAAAGCCGATCGCCGCACGCCAGCCACTGATGGCGAGGTTTTGCCACAGTTCACCACTCACCGTCAGCTTCCAGAACGTAATAATGATGTTTTCCGGTGATGGCAGAATGCGTGTTGAGAGCCAGCCCACCTGAGAGGCAAGCTGCCACACCGCAACCAGCAGCACCGGTAAAGCCCAGGGCAGTAGGGCATTACTCAGCTGTTTTTGAAACTTTGCCATCCTGAACTCCTTAGCTCTGAGACACTTTCTGCGGGGTGAAATCATTGGCTACCGCTTCACCGTGCGCTTGCACCACACGAGGTTTCGGCACTTCTGGGATGGCCAAATCAAGGTGTGGGAACAGTAGCTCACCGACACGATAGGCTTCTTCAAGATGCGGATAACCTGAGAGAATAAAGGTCTCGATGCCGAGGTCGCTGTACTCCTGCATACGTGCAGCCACGGTTGGGCCATCGCCCACCAGCGCAGTACCGGCACCGCCACGCACCAAACCCACGCCTGCCCACAGGTTCGGGCTGATCTCCAGCTTGTCACGGCGGCCACCATGCAGCGCAGCCATGCGCTGTTGTCCGACAGAATCGGTACGGGCAAAGGCCGCCTGCGCTTTGGCAATAGTGGCATCGTCAAGATGAGCAATCAGGCGATCCGCTGCCTGCCAGGCTTCTTCATTGGTTTCACGCACGATGACGTGCAGACGAATGCCAAAGCGCACTTTACGGCCCTGTGCCGCCGCTTTGGCACGCACTTGATCAATTTTCTCTTTGACTAATGCCGGAGGCTCGCCCCAGGTGAGATAAACATCGACCTGCTCAGCGGCGAGATCCTGCGCGGCATCGGATGAACCGCCAAACCACAGCGGTGGACGTGGCTGTTGTACCGGTTTAAACATCAGGCGTGCACCGCGCACTTTGACGTGTTTACCCTCGTAATCCACGGTTTCACCTTCTAAAACGCGACGCCATACGCGGGTGAACTCCGCTGATTCTTCATAACGCTCCCGATGATCGAGGAACACGCCGTCCCCCGCCAGCTCTTCAGGGTCGCCGCCTGTGACCAGGTTAAACAGCGCGCGCCCGTTGGACAGGCGATCCAGCGTCGCGGCCTGGCGCGCTGCCTGCGTCGGTGAAATCACGCCCGGACGCAGCGCCACCAGAAAGCGCAAACGTTGCGTCACCGGAATCAGTGACGCGGCCAACAGCCAGGCATCTTCGCAGGAGCGGCCGGTGGGGATCAGCACGCCGCCAAAGCCAAGGCGATCGGCGGCCTGAGCAATCTGCTGCAGATAACCGTGATCGACAGGACGCGAACCTTCGGCGGTGCCAAGATAGTGCCCATCACCGTGGGTGGGGAGAAACCAAAATACGGATATGCTCATGATTCAATTCCTTATGGCTGGGCGGACTGTGGATGCCAGATGCGGTCAGTGATGTTCACTTTTACCGGCATCAAATGATTGGCATAAAACAGGTCGGCCGTTTGCTGTTGGGCCTGCGCAGTATGTGCGCTGACCGGCGTAATCGTGGTGGGTGGACGATGGTCGAGATAGCTGGCAATCACCGGCTTGGGTAAGCCCATCGCTTGTGCCAGCAGATCAATACTTTGCTCGCGTTGGCTGCGGGTGAGCGCGTCAGCATCGCTGAAGGTTTGCAGCACTTGCTGGATAAATGGACCATTGGCTTCGGCATATTTGCGTGTGGCTAAATAGAAGGAACCGGTCTGGTTGAGCTTGCTGCCATCAGCCAGTACGCGCACGTTGCCTTGCAGTAAGGCGGCAGAGTAGTAGGGATCCCAAATAGCCCAGGCATCGACATCGCCCTGCTGGAAAGCGGCTCGCGCATCGGCGGGGGTCAGATAGGTGGGCTGGATATCTTTAAAGCTCAGGCCTGCCTGTTCGAGCGCGCGCAGCAGCAAGTTGTGTGAACTGGAGCCTTTCTGGAAGGCGACTTTATGGCCTTTCAAATCGGCCACACTGTGAATCGGGCTATCTTTGGGTACCAGAATCACTTCAGCCTGAGGTTTCGGTGGTTCGGAACCGACATACAGCAGATCCGCGCCTGCTGCCTGTGCAAACAGCGGTGGAATATCACCGGTGCTGCCTAAATCAATGCTATCGACATTCAGCGCCTCCAGCATCTGCGGGCCCGCGGGAAATTCAATCCATTTGATCTGGGTATGGGGGAAACGTTGTTCCAGCATCTGGTGAGATTTTGCTAACACCATGCTCACCGATCCTTTTTGAAAACCCACACGCAATTGCGCCGGGGCATCAGCGGCAACGGCGTTGGCACTCAGGGCAAATAGCGCAGCAAAGGCTGGCAGCAGTAAACCCGTAAACATCCTTTTCATGATTTTTCCTTTATACCGCTTGTGCGTAGGGTTGATGGCGTCGGTGTAGCGCGTGCCAGAAAGTGTCGAGCGCATCATCAATGCGATTGGCCAGTTGTTGATCCAGCTCTGGCTGGCGGTCGTAATTCACTATTTGCGTATCGGTGGCAAACACCCCATGCAGCACTTCCTGGGCTTTCAGCGCATTCAATACCGGCTTGAGCGCGTAATCCACGGCCAGTAAATGGGATGCACTACCTCCGCTGGCCAATGGCAACACCACTTTGTGTTCCAGGGCGCGTTCTGGCAGTAAATCAAGCAGGGTTTTCAGCGCACCCGAAAATGAAGCTTTATAAATAGGAGTGGCAACAATCAGTCCGTCTGCCAGCGCCAGGTCGGCTTTCAACGCGTTGAGGGCTGGGGAGTCAAAGCGCGCATAGAGCAGATCGTCCGCCTGAAAGTTGTGAATATTCCAGGGAATGACTTCAACACCGCGTGCTTCCAACGCGTGTTGGCACAGGCTGAGCAGTGCAGTAGAGCGCGATGGGAAGCGAGGGCTGCCCGCCAGCGTAATAACTCGCATGGTCACTCCTTATAACTGAAAGTTATTGATTATCTAAAATTGAGAACTGATACGTTCAATACTGGCAGAGCGCGTGCGCGGGTATAAATGATTTATCTGGCAAACTTAAGCCGAAATATGGGATTGGCGGGGAGGAGATGTTAGTGAAAGGCATGCCGTGTTCTGGGCTAAGGATATTCTGAAAACTCAGTGAGGTGAATGCTTCTCACTTAAGCACGGGCGTGAGTATCACTCAGGGGAATGATTAATTTGGATGAAGTTTCTTATTTATAGAGTGTTTGAGAGAGAAAATGAAGGATGAATGAATCTTTCAAACGATAAAAGAATATTTTTCTTTTACGAATGAAAGAGTAGTGGGGGAGTGAACAGACCGAAGTGTTTTTTTTGAGCGGTAAGTCATTTTAGGAGGGGTGTTTCACTCTGGTAAATAATGGATTAATTCGTGATTAAGTGTTTCCAAAAGCGTGCAAACATTAAAAACAAGGCATGCCTTACTCCTGTTCTGGCTAAAAATCGTTATCTTTATTCTCGATGCTTTAGCCCTGGTGCAGAAAGTTTTAACAATTAAGATTAGGGTGACGTCTGGAAGGCCGATAAAAAATGAATTCTCTGCCCTTAGCCTGTTTATAATCTGTTGAGATTAATTGCGCTAAAAATCTTCATCAGCTTGTCTGTTATTTTTTACTTGAGCATTTCATTGGGAAAGGTTCAGGTTTTCATCTTTTATTGGGGATATAAAATATGGAACGCTTTTCTCCGGATCACGATGTGTCTGGCCCAGCGATGAACGCAGGGCATGAAGATCGACTGCTATCAGATTTAACCCTTCGCTGCTATGAGCTCCAATCGGTTATCACCTCTCAACGCTTTAATTTGGTCAATACAGACCCTGACAGGATTGCAGGTTTGAATGAGGATGACTTCTTACTGTTTGCACCCGCTGGCTTTACGCCTGCAGACGCACTGTTGCTGGAGGTCGCTAAATGCAACGATCAGCGTCCTGAGCTGAACTGTTTTATCCAACCTCTGTCCCCTCAGCACACCCTTAAAACGGGATTGCAGTCTTCATTACAACTCTTTCAGCAGTTACAGACCGGGCAGCATTGGTGTCAACATTACCTCGTCATCCTGCGTGTTGCGCTTGTTTACGCCGCAACACCCTTGAATCGCATGCGGGATGTGATGCTCGCTGGGTTGATTAATACGGAGTCCGTCTGGGTACTGGATACCTTAAATAGCGCCAGTGACGAAAAAGAGTGTGCCACGTTAAGCTATCAACAGTTTATGCAAGAGTATGAAAAATTGACCCGAATGACGCATTATCTGCCTGAAAGGAATGCTTATCGGCAAAGTTATTTAAGGGGCGGATTATTGAACCTGATTCAGCAGGACTTAAATCATACAGACAAACTCTCTGATAATGTGCGGCACGCCATTCACTATTTCTCAGAGCAGTTTCCTGCACAGGGTGTCATGGAAAAACTCATGTTGAAACAACCGGACATCTATTTCAATCTGATGAAAGTCAGAAAAACCTCTGTTGTATGAGACCAACGTTGGTTTTAAGAATTAGTCCCGTGTGCGCCGAGCTTTTTTTATGCCACGCTAATTCTCCTTGAGAAAAACCTGACACCAAAACACTTATGTCGATTAAACGTAACGCGATTGCCAACTATGTTGGCCAAATCTATCTGACGCTGTCAGGTATTTTGGTGGTACCACTTTATATTCAACATTTAGGAATGGAAGCTTACGGTCTGGTCGGCTTCTTTTCTATTTTATTGACGTGGTTACAACTGCTGGATGCCGGGGTTTCTACTACCTTGATGCGTGAAGCTGCGCGCTATCGTGCCAATCAAGCCGAATTTGTCTGGTTCCCGGCACTGTTTGCCACCTTGACGCGATTCTTTCTGATTTCAACGCTGATCCTTGTGGTACTGGGTTGGATTGCCACGCCGTGGATTGCCGCTCATTGGCTCAATGCGCAACATCTGCCAGCCAGGGATGTGGTGATTGCGGTTGGCATTATGGTCATTACCGCGGCCATACGCTGGCGTACCAGCCCGTATCGTAGCGTGATTGTCGGATTTGAACATCAGGTCTGGCTAAATGGCGTTAACCTGATCATCACCACTTTGCGTACTTTTGGTGCCGTGGTGGTGATTCAGTTTTTCCCTAACCCTGTGCTGACCTTCTTTATCTGGCAATTCCTGGTATCGATTGCCGAAGCGGCATGCTGTATCTACAAATCCTGCCAACTGGTCCCACGTTCCGCGCGCAAAGAGAAGCGTGATGACCTGAAAGGAGTATTGCGGCCCTTTATTCGTTTTGCGCTCAGCGCGGCCTACTCCAGTGCGGTCTGGACCTTTATTTCACAGATTGACCGACTGGTCCTGTCCAAAACCCTGCCGCTGAGCCAATACGGTTCGTTTACCGTGGTGGCGACCGCGGCTACCGGCATTCTGCTGCTCAGCAGCCCGATCATGCAGGCGATTGTGCCGCGCATGACCGGCATGAAAACCCGTAATGAAGGCGATGCGGAAGCGCTAAAACTCTATCGCTATACCACTCAGGCCGTCGCGATATTTATGGCGCCGCTCAGTATGACCATTGCCTGCTACGCCGGACCGCTGCTTTGGGCCTGGACCCAGAAAACCCAGATTGTTGATGAGATGTCATTTGTGCTCAGTCTTTACGCGCTGGGCAGCGGCATTCAGGCCATCTGTGGCCTGCTGTATCACCTGCAATACATCAACGGCAATCTCAAATTGCATATGCAAGGCTTCAGCGTGTTCGCATTGATTTTGGTACCGCTCAACATCTGGTGCGCGATGCATTTTGGCGCGCTGGGTACCGGATGGTTGTGGCTGGGGCAAAACATCTTCTATTTAGTGGGTTGGGCATGGCTGGTCCATCGCCGTTTCGCGCCCGGTCTGCATTTCACCTGGCTCACGCGTGATGTGATGTTGATTTGGGCGGCATCCGCGCTGATGGCCTGGTTAAGCACCTTCTTGCCTATCGACTGGAATCAAAACCGTTGGATCAACCTGCTGTGGTTAGGCCTGATTGGCGCAATCAATCTTGGTGTGTGCTGTTTGCTGCATAGCCTGGTGCTAAAGCGTCTGCGCTTGCCGTTATTCAATGTTGAGGAGAGAGGATGAGAATGTTGACATCTCGCCGCGTGCCGACCGTTTCTGTCATCGTGCCAAACTGGAACTGTGCCCCGTGGCTGCCAGAAGCGATGGGTTCGTTGTTACGTCAATCATCACCGC
This sequence comes from Pantoea sp. USMM079, assembly GCF_037153115.1. Classification (NCBI taxonomy): domain Bacteria; kingdom Pseudomonadati; phylum Pseudomonadota; class Gammaproteobacteria; order Enterobacterales; family Erwiniaceae; genus Pantoea; species Pantoea sp. USMM079. The sequence goes on along the minus strand of NZ_JBBCKX010000025.1, from coordinate 30,024 downwards.
CCGATGAGATCATTATCATTGATGACGGTTCCAGTGATAGCAGTGTGGCCTGGCTCACCGCTTTCGCTGCTGCGCATCCGCAGGTCACACTGCTGAGCGGTGAACGCGGCGGCGTCAGCGCGGCGCGTATGAAAGGACTCGCCGCAGCCACCGGTGATTTTGTCTATTTCATGGATGCGGATGATTTCGTTTCGACTGAACTGTTTGCTGATTTTCGACGGGTACAGGCCAGGCATCAGGAGATTGATCTGTTCTGTTTTGGCGCGAAGATGTTTCTTGATCTGCCTGTGGCGCAGCGCCAGTATCAACGTATTCATCAACGTCATGTCAGTGGTTTATTGCCCGGGGGCAGGGCAAGTCTGCACATTTTGCTGCAACACCAGTCGGCACATCGCGTGGTGTGGAGCTCGATCATGTCGCGACGTTTAATCGATCAGCTGGCGTTGCAGTTCCTTCCCATTCAGAACCACGAAGATGCGCCCTGGATGTTTGCGCTCTATATGGCCGCGCGTCAAATCTACTGCACCAGCCAAAGCTACTACTACAAGCGCTTCATGCTCAGTTCATTGTCACAGAGCACGCGTGACTTTTCGTGGGTAAAAAATTACTTCATTGCGCGACAAAGCAGCGAGCAGTTTTTACGCGACCAGCAGCAACCCGTTGATGAGTTGTTGTTGGATGATTACTACCAGACGGTGATGAAGGGCTGTCTCGCGCAAATCCGTAAAAATCACATGACCGTGCCCAATGAATGGCAGGCTCCGGTGAATCAAGTGGTAAGTAAGATGCTGCAACAGGATGCGCGCCTGAAGCTGCTGTGGTATTGCCCGTCGATTTACCTCGGATTGCAAAATGTTCGTGAACAGGTTGGGCGCTATTCTGCACGTCGCTGACCGTGATCAATTCTCCCGCTGCTGATTAAATTTACTTTTGCGCCAGAGGCCTTTACCATTCTGGCGCACAAATTTTCGTGCACCCGACTTCTTCGCTTCCGCCATTCAGGAGAGTGCATGTTATATCCTATCGTCCGGCCGGCGCTGTTTAAGCTCGATCCAGAGCGTGCGCACGAACTCACCTTTCAACAATTACGTTTTATCAGCGGAACGCCGCTGGAAGGACTGATTCGCCAGTCGCTGCCGTCACGCCCGGTGACCTGCATGGGATTGACTTTCCCTAACGCGCTGGGGCTTGCTGCAGGCCTCGATAAAAACGCAGAGTGCATTGATGCCTTTGGTGCGATGGGTTTCGGCTTCGTGGAAGTCGGGACGGTGACGCCACGTCCACAGCCTGGCAATGATAAGCCGCGCATGTTCCGTCTGGTGGAAGCGGAAGGGATTATTAATCGCATGGGCTTTAATAATCACGGCGTCGATCACTTAGTCGAGAACGTTAAAAAAGCGCGTTTCAAAGGTGTGCTCGGTATCAATATTGGCAAAAATAAAGATACGCCAGTGGAGCAAGGCAAAGACGATTATCTGATCTGCATGGAAAAGGTGTATGCCCATGCTGGTTATATCGCCATCAATATTTCATCGCCAAACACACCTGGATTACGCACGCTGCAATATGGCGAAGCGCTGGACGATCTGCTTTCGGCGATCAAATTAAAACAAAAAGAGCTGCAGGAACGGCACCTTAAATATGTGCCGGTCGCGGTGAAGATCGCGCCGGATCTTTCTGAAGAAGAATTGATCCAGGTTGCCGACAGTTTGGTGCGCCATGAAATTGACGGTGTCATTGCCACGAATACCACGCTCGATCGTGCTTTAGTTGCTGGACTTAAATATGCCGATGAGATGGGTGGATTAAGTGGCCGTCCGGTACAGTCACGCAGCACTGAAGTGATTCGCCGCTTGTCGCAAGAGCTGCAAGGTCGCTTACCTATTATTGGCGTCGGTGGTATTGATTCACTGGTTTCCGCTCGTGAAAAAATGGCCGCAGGGGCCACATTGGTGCAGATATACTCTGGCTTTATTTATAAAGGCCCAGGTTTAATTAAAGATATCGTGACCCATCTCTAAGACATTTCCCACTTTCCCGCGCCGGGGGGTTTATTTATCCCTTCGGCTCGTTTATATTTTGTCCTGCTGATGTTTTTTTCAGCTTTTCCTTAGAGCTTTATTTTTTCATTGAGCGCCATTTAGCGCAGCGATTAACCACAGGGCACATCATGAAAATCAAACCTGATGATAACTGGCGTTGGTATTTTGACGCAGAGCACGATCGTATGATGCTGGATTTGGCCGATGGCATGCTATTTCGTTCGCGCTTCTCGCGTAAAATGCTGACACCGGATGCCTTTAATGTCAGCGGGTTTTGTGTCGATGATGCCGCGCTTTATTTTACCTTTGAAGAGCGTTGCCGACAGAGTGGATTAAAAGGCGACCAGCGCGCGGAATTAGTCTTAAACGCATTAGTCGCGAGTCGTTTTTTAAAACCGCTGATGCCAAAAAGCTGGCATTTCACCAGCCATACCCAGAGCTGGCAACCCGCATCAGGCGATATGGTAGCCGTGACGCTGGCCGATAGCGGCGAACAGGCGCAATTGCTGGTGGTCGAGAGTGGCGAAAATGCGGCGTTGTGTCTGCTGGCGCAAAATACATTATCGGTAGCCGGTAAAGGTATGCAGTTAGGCGATGCCATTAAGATCATGAACGATCGTTTGCGGCCGCATCAGCAGGAACAAAACGCCCACTTTGCGCGGGCGGTTTAAGCGTTTAAGCCAGAACAATATCGCCTGCTGGAATACAGCTACAACTGAGAATCGTTCCGTCTGCGCGCACTGCGCTCTGTTTCAGCGCTTTCACTTCGCCCGATACCAGCGTCACCTTGCAGCTACCACATATCCCGGCACGACACGAGTAGGGAATGCGAAAGCCCTGCATCTCCAGTTGTTCGAGTAGCACTTGCTGGTTGTCGCCGGTAAATTCACTGCCCTGATAGCCAATGATCACTTCTGCCTGTTGGCTGGCAGCCGGTTTGAGGGTTTCCACCACCGCGCCCGCTCCGTAAGCTCGCGGTGTCTGACGAGCCAAAACCGTCAGCTCATCGCCGACGCGGATCACGCCGCTGTTGCGGGCGATCAGATTCAGACCGAAATCGATATCTCCGCTGCCGTCCTGACCGCTGCGGAAACGTTGTAACGTGGCCAGGGGTTCACCTTCGGGATGTTTGCGCCCGCTTTCGGTACCCACGGTGGTGAATACACAGCGGCTGCAGGGCTTGGGCATATCAAAAACAATCTCGCCGATTTTAACTTGCTTCCAGCTGTCTTCATCCCATGCGGCTGCGCCGCTGACCACCAGGTTAGGGCGGAATTGCTCAACGCGAACGCTGGCCGGGCAACGCTGCTGCAGATCCTGCAGTGACGACATATTCACCAGCAGGAAGGGAAAACCATCCGCGAAACTCAGCGATACCTCATCAAATTTTTTCACCCGTCGCGTGGGAGCCACACCGGTCCAGCGCAATTGCACCGGACGCGGAAAGAATTCACTCAGCCAATCATTGATTTCAGCGGGCGCAATATGCGAGGTGAAATGATTCCCCCAAACTTCAGTGGGTGACAATTGTGCCGTGAAATCGCTGAAGCGAATTAAGGCCTGGCTGCCATCCGGGGCATTTAAAAATAAGCCATCCGGTAACAGCGCAGGAGTAAAACGCACCATGTCCGGATACTGTCGCGCAGTAATAAAAGTGCCGTCCAGTTCGGTCACCATGAAGATGCGATCAAACGCCAGACCACTCTCCAGCACCTGTGCATGAGACAGTTGCAAACCGCGCATCGATTTGACCGGATGAATATAGAGGCGAGAAAGCGTAATCATCGAAACTCCAACAGGACAAAAAGAAGCTAACTTTATGACATAGGACGCTGATTCGCTATAATGCGCAACAATTTTAGCAAGAGTAAAAAGTGACGATATGAATTCTCTGTTTGCCAGTACGGCGCGTGGGCTCGAAGAGCTGTTAAAAACTGAGCTGGACGCGCTGGGTGCGCAGGATTTGCAGGTGGTGCAGGGCGGCGTCCACTTCCGTGCCGATGACCGTGTGATGTACCAAAGCCTGCTGTGGAGCCGACTGGCTTCGCGTATTTTGCTGCCGCTGGGAGAATTTGGCGTCTGGAGCGATCTCGACCTGTATGTGGGCGCGCAGAGCATTCCCTGGACCGAGATGTTCGACAGCAGCACCAGCTTTGCAATTCACTTTAGCGGTACCAATGAGGTGATCCGCAACAGCCAGTTCGGTGCATTACGTATCAAAGATGCGATTGTTGACAGCTTTACGCGTCAGAATCTGGAGCGTCCAAGCGTGGATCGTGAACAGCCAGGCATCCGTATTAATGCGTGGCTGAATAAAGATCGCGTGAGCATCGCACTGGATCTGAGCGGCGATGCGCTGCATCAGCGTGGCTTTCGTCAGCAAACCGGTCAGGCACCGCTGAAAGAGACGCTGGCGGCCGCGATAGTGATGCGTTCTGGTTGGCAGAGCACCACGCCATTGATCGATCCGATGTGCGGTTCTGGTACTTTACTGCTGGAAGCGGCGCTGATGGCTACCGATCGCGCGCCGGGCTTGCTGCGTACTCATTGGGGTTTCAACCGCTGGAAAAACCATAATCAGGCGGTCTGGCAGGAAGTACTGGCTGAGGCGAAAGAGCGTGCCCGTGTGGGGACGGCGGCCACAACCGCGCGCTTCTTCGGTTACGACAATGACAGCCGCGTGCTGGAATCCGCGCGAGCCAATGCGCGTCGTGCTGGCGTGTTCGAGCTGTTCACTTTTGCCCAGCAGGATGTGATTAAGCTGAAGAACCCGCTGGCGGGCCAGGAGATCACCGGCACCGTGCTGAGCAACCCGCCTTACGGCGAACGTCTGGAAAGCGAACCCGCGTTGATTGCGTTGCACAGCCTGCTGGGACGCATTATGAAACAGCAGTTCGGCGGCTGGAATCTGTCTCTGTTTAGTGCGTCACCGGAATTGCTGAGCTGTTTGCAGCTGCGCGCCGATCGCCAGTTCAAAGCCAAAAACGGCCCACTGGAATGTGTGCAGAAAAACTATCAGCTGGCCGCAACCAGCGGTGAAGGTAGCGCGCAAATTGCCGAAGACTTTGCCAACCGTCTGCGTAAGAACATCAAGAAGCTGGAAAAGTGGGCGAAGCAATCCAACATTGAATGCTATCGCTTGTATGATGCCGACTTGCCGGAATACAACGTCGCGGTAGACCGCTACGGCGACTGGGTGGTGATTCAGGAATATGCACCACCTAAAACCGTGGATGCCAATAAAGCACGTCAGCGTCTGTTTGATGTGATCAGCGCGACGCTGAGCGTGCTGGAGATTCCGGCCAATCGACTGGTGATGAAAACCCGTGAGCGTCAGAAGGGTAAAAATCAGTATCAGAAGCTGGGAGAAAAGGGCGACTTCTTCGAAGTACAGGAGTTTGACGCGCGTCTGCTGGTGAATCTGACCGATTATCTTGACACAGGTTTGTTCCTGGATCACCGTCTGGCCCGCCAAATGCTGGGCAAAATGAGCGCGGGTAAAGACTTCCTTAACCTGTTTGCCTACACCGGCACCGCCAGCGTGCACGCCGGGTTAGGCGGCGCGAAAACCACCACCACCGTGGATATGTCTCGCACTTATCTGGAGTGGGCCGAGCGCAACCTGCGTCTTAACGGTCTGACCGGACGTCAGCATCGACTGATGCACGCCGATTGTCTGAGCTGGCTGCGTGACAGTGACGAACAATTTGATTTGATCTTCATCGATCCGCCGACTTTCTCGAATTCCAAACGAATGGAAGATGATTTTGACGTGCAGCGTGACCACATGATGCTGATGCAGAATCTGAAACGTCTGCTGCGTCGCGGTGGCACCATTATGTTCTCGAATAACAAGCGCGGTTTCAAAATGGACCTGGACGGTTTAGCCGCTCTGGGCTTACAGGCGCAGGAAATTACCCAAAAAACGTTGTCGCAAGATTTCGCACGCAACCGTCAAATTCACAACTGCTGGCTGGTTAGCCACGCCGGTAAGGAATAAGTTTTATGTCACTGATCAGTATCCATGGCGCTTACCTCTCATTCAGCGATGCGCCGCTGTTGGATAACACCGAACTGCACATCGAAGAGGGCGAACGCGTCTGTCTGGTGGGCCGTAACGGTGCCGGTAAATCCACATTAATGAAAATCATCAATGGCGAACAACCGCTGGATGATGGCCGCATTATTTACGAACAAGATTTAGTGGTGGCGCGCCTGCAACAGGACCCACCGCGCAACATTACCGGTTCAGTCTACGATTTTGTGGCGGAGGGCGTTGCGGAGCAGGCTGAGCATCTGAAAGCTTATCACGCGATTTCTCATCTGGTGATGGAAGATCCGAGCGAGAAAAACCTCAACGAAATGGGTCGACTGCAAACCATTCTGGATCATCAGAATTTGTGGCAGCTCGATAGCCGTATCAATGACGTATTGCAGCAGATTGGTCTGGAAGCTGACACTGAGCTTTCCTCACTCTCCGGTGGCTGGCTGCGTAAAGCCGCGCTGGGCCGTGCGCTGGTGAGCAATCCACGCGTGCTGATGCTTGATGAACCGACTAACCACCTCGATATTGAAACTATCAACTGGCTGGAAACCTTCCTCAAGGCCTTTACCGGCAGCATCGTGTTTATCTCGCACGACCGTTCGTTTATCCGCAATATGGCGACGCGTATTGTCGATCTCGACCGCGGTAAACTGGTTTCCTGGCCGGGCGATTACGATCAATTCCTGCTGGGTAAAGAAGAAGCACTGCGCGTCGAAGAGATGCAGAACGCGGAGTTTGACCGCAAGCTGGCGCAGGAAGAAGTCTGGATTCGCCAGGGCATCAAAGCGCGCCGTACCCGTAATGAAGGCCGCGTGCGCGCATTAAAAGCGCTGCGTCGTGAACGTTCAGAACGCCGTGATGTGATGGGCAAAGCCAACATGCAGGTCGGCGAAGCCGCTCGCTCAGGTAAGATTGTATTTGAGATGGAAAACGTCAATTACAGCGTGGATGGCAAAACGCTGGTGCGCGATTTCTCCACTCAGGTGCAGCGCGGCGATAAGATCGCCCTGATTGGCCCGAACGGCTGTGGTAAAACCACCTTACTGCGTCTGATGCTGGATGAGTTAAAAGCGGACAGTGGTCGCGTGCACTGCGGGACTAAGCTGGAGATCGCGTACTTCGATCAGCACCGTGCTGAACTGGATCCGGATCGTACCGTGATGGATAACCTCGCGGAAGGTAAACAGGAAGTGATGGTCAACGGTAAGCCGCGCCATGTGCTGGGCTATCTGCAGGACTTCCTGTTCCATCCGAAGCGTGCGATGACGCCAGTGCGTGCGTTATCCGGTGGTGAGCGTAACCGCCTGCTGTTAGCGCGTTTGTTCCTGAAACCTAGCAACCTGTTGATTCTCGATGAACCGACCAACGACCTTGACGTGGAAACGCTTGAGCTGCTGGAAGAGCTGGTGGATGGTTATCAGGGCACCGTGATGCTGGTGAGCCACGATCGTCAATTCGTCGATAACACCGTGACCGAATGCTGGATCTTTGAAGGCAACGGTGAGATTGGTGCCTTTGTCGGCGGCTATCACGATGCGCAGTTGCAGCGTAGCGCCTATAAGCAAACCAAGTCCGCTACGGTGAAAACCGCATCCGCTGCGCCCAAAGCGGCAGAGAAAAATCAGGAGCCAAAACGTAGCGCGAACAAACTCAGCTATAACCTGACGCGTGAACTGGAACAGCTGCCGCAAAAACTGGAGCAACTGGAAACACGTATCGGCGAACTGCAGGCGAAAATGAGCCATCCGGACTTTTTCAGCCAGCCGCACGACAAAACTCAACCGGTTCTGGATGCGTTAGCGCAGACGGAAAAAGAGCTGGAAGTGGCGTTTGAGCGCTGGGAAGAGTTGGAAGCGCTGAAAAACGGCGCGTAACACAGAGGAAGTCAGTATGTGTGCAACGGATCAGACGCACCAGTGGATGCTCTGTCCACAGTGTGATTTAACCGTAAAATTGCCTGCCGTGCCGGTGGGCAGTCGCGCGCGCTGCCCACGTTGTCATACCACGCTGACCGCTAACTGGCATGAGCCGCGAAAACGTCCTACCGGGTACGCTTTCGCGGCACTGTTTATGCTGGTGCTGGCGAATCTATTTCCCTTTATCAATATGCATGTGGCCGGGCTGAGCAGCCAAATCTCGCTGCTCGAAATTCCCGCGGTGATGGATCGTGAAGATTACCGCAGCCTGGCGACACTGTTTCTGCTGTTTGTACAGGGGATTCCCGCATTCTGCATGATCACCATTCTGCTGTTGGTGAATCGCGTGCGTATGCCGCACAGTCTGCGCCTTGGGCTGGCGCGTATTTTATTCCAGCTGCGCAGTTGGGGCATGGCCGAAATCTTTATGGCTGGCGTGCTGGTGAGCTTTGTGAAGCTGATGGCCTACGGCGAAATTGGCCTTGGCAGCAGTTTCTGGCCGTGGTGTCTATTCTGTGTATTACAGCTGCGCGCATTTCAGTGTGTGGATCGGCGCTGGGTGTGGCAGTGCATTCAGCCACTGCCGCCTTTGCCGATGGTGCCGCAAGCCGGAATCAGTGGGTTGAAGCAGGGACTGCGCAGTTGCCCTTGCTGTACCGCTATCTTATCTGCCGCGCAGGCCGAGTGTCCCCGCTGTGGCGTGGTGGCTGCAGCGCGACGGAAGCACAGCTTGCAATGGACGCTGGCGCTGTTGATCACTTCGGTGATGCTCTACATTCCCTCGAACATTATGCCGATTATGGTGACCGAGACGCTCGGCTCGCAGTATCCCTCGAACATTATGGCCGGGGTGATTCTGCTATGGAGCGATGGTTCCTGGCCAGTGGCACTGGTGATCTTTATCGCCAGCATCATGGTGCCATCGCTCAAGATGCTGGCGATTGCCTGGCTTTGCTGGCACGCCAGTGGTCGCGGTCGACGTGATGATGAGAAAATGCACGTGGTGTATGAGGTGGTGGAATTTGTTGGCCGCTGGTCAATGATTGATGTGTTTGTCATCGCTGTGTTATCCGCGTTGGTGCGGATGGGGCAGCTAATGAGTGTTTACCCTGCGCCAGGTGCGCTGCTGTTTGCCATGGTAGTGATTCTTACCATGTTTGCAGCGATGACGTTTGATCCGCGCCTGATTTGGGATCGATTACGGGAAACTGAACGAAAGGAGCCGCGTCTTGACGGACAACCATCACGGGACTGCTAAGGTCGACCAGATTAAACGCTGGTCACCGGTCTGGATCGTACCCATCGTCACGCTATTCATTGGTGGCTGGATCTTATTTTATCATTTCAGCCATCAGGGTCCGGAGGTGACGTTGATCACCGAAAGCGCTGAGGGTATAGAAGCCGGAAAAACCACCATTAAGAGCCGCAGTGTCAATGTTGGCGTAGTGGAAAGTGCAGTATTAACTGACGATCTGCACCATGTGGAGATCAAAGCACGCCTCAATTCCGGGATGGAAAAACTGTTGCATGGCGACAGCGTATTCTGGGTGGTGAAACCGCAAATCGGGCGCGAAGGGATTACCGGTCTCGGCACATTACTCTCGGGTGCCTATATTGAATTGCAGCCAGGTACGAAGGGCGATCAACCGGAGCGCTATCAACTGCTGGATGCGCCACCTCTGGCACCGCCGGATGCCAAAGGCATTCGCATCACACTCGACAGTAAAAAAGCCGGACAGCTTAATGCGGGCGATCCGGTGCTGTTCCGTGGCTATCGCGTGGGTACGGTGGAATCCAGCACCTTTGATACCGATAAACGCATGATGACCTATCAACTGTTCATCGCCGCTCCGTACGATCGTCTGATCACGACCAATGTCCGTTTCTGGAAAGACAGCGGTATCGCCGTCGATATGTCTGCCTCGGGCATGCGGGTGGAAATGGGTTCACTGACGACGCTGTTTAGCGGTGGCGTTAGTTTTGATGTGCCAGATGGCGCGGAGCTGGGGCAGATCGCCGAAAATAAAGCGGAATACCATCTGTTTGACGATCAGCGCAGCATCCAGGATTCGTTATATACCACCCACACCGATTTCCTGCTGTTCTTTACCGATTCGATTCGTGGCTTGCAGGTAGGCGCACCGGTTGAGTTCCGTGGCATTCGTCTGGGTACCGTCTCGCAAGTGCCTTACACCATTCCAGGTGTCAATCAGGCGTTGAATAACGATTATCGTGTTCCGATATTGATTCGTATCGAACCGGATCGCTTTATCAGCCGTCTGGGCGGAGATTTCAATCTTGAGCAGCATCTGCAGGATGGCAAGAAGCGGGGTCTGCGCGCTACGCTGAAAACCGGTAACCTCTTGTCGGGTGCGCTGTATATCGATCTGGACTTCTATGACAACGCGCCGGCGTATAAAGGTCCAAATGAGATTGCGGGCCTGGAGGTGATTCCAACGGTCAGTGGTGGATTAAGTCAGATCCAGCAGAAACTGACGGCAGCGCTGGATAAGATCAACGGTCTGCCATTAAATCCGATGATCACCGAAGCGACAGGCACCCTGAAAGAGAGCCAGCGTACGATGCAGCAATTGCAGAAAACCCTGGATAACCTCAATCACATCACTGCCAGCCCGGCGATGAAAACGCTGCCAGAAGATATGCAGCAGACGCTGCGCGAGTTGAATCGCAGCATGAAAGGCTTGCAGCCGGGTTCACCGGCTTATAACAAACTGGTGGGAGACATGCAGCGACTTGACCAGGTGCTGCGCGAATTGCAGCCGGTGCTGAAAACGCTCAATACCAAGAGCAATGCATTGGTGTTTGAAGCCAAACCGGGCCAGGATCCCCAGCCAAAGAGGGCGAAACAGTGAAAAAAGGGCTGATTATTGGTGCGTTGCTGCTCCTGGCAGGTTGTAGCAGCACCATCGAAAACACCTATTATCAACTGCCTGCGGGCAGCAATGTCGCGCGTGTAGACAGCGCATCCAGCGGCAACCAGCCAATGATTTGGGTCGAGCAGGTATCGGTTCCGGATTATATGGCAGGGAATGGTTTGGTGTATCAAACCAGCGATGTAAAGTATGTGATTGCTGCCAATAACTTGTGGGCCAGTCCGCTGGATCAACAACTACAACAGACATTGATCAGCAACCTCAGCAAAGCACTGCCGGGCCGAATTGTTGCCAGTGCTCCGTTAGGTGAGAGCCACGATACTTTGACGGTGAATGTGACCGGTTTCCAGGGTCGCTATGATGGCCAGGTTGTGGTGAGTGGAGAATGGCTCCTGCAACATCAAGGGCGCTTAATCAAACATGGCTTTAATCTGACTCTGCCGCAAAACGAAGATGGCTATGATGCGCTGGTGCGTACTCTGGCTATCGGCTGGCAGCAAACAGCACAACAAATCGCAAAAAGTGTCATTTCGCTAAATTAAGATTTGTTCGATGCTTATGCTAAGTCCCTGATTTGCCGTTGTGTGACGGACATCAAATCAGGGGCTTTTTTTATCGTCTTATCAGCCAGATATACACGGAATTGACAATTATAGATGTCATTTTAACGTCAAAATGATGACATTGGCGTGAATTTTGCGCATTGATCTTTCTTCGGTCTGGAGTTAGAACATTACTGTGGTTGAACATTATATCGCCACTCTTTCTTTCCACCCAGAATCCACCAGACCTGAAATGAGGGAATCGAGGCATGAAGAGACAGAAAAGAGACCGCCTGGAACGTGCACATTCACGAGGCTATCAAGCGGGTATTACTGGCCGCTCAAAAGAGATATGCCCCTATCAAATGATCGATGCGCGGTCTTACTGGTTGGGAGGTTGGCGTCAAGCCATGGAGGACAGGTCGGCGGTGGCCTAGCACTGTCGGATGTCCATAAATGAAGGAAGAAACCTCCGCTGAATGCGGAGGTTTTCGTTTGGGGAATTAGAAAGCAGATGTGTCTTTAAACAGGCCTACTTTCAAATCTGTCGCGGTGTAAATCAGGTTACCGTCAACGAAGACTTCACCATCAGCCACGCCCATCACCAGCTTGCGGTTGATCACGCGCTTGAAGTGAATTTTATAAGTGACTTTCTTCGCGGTTGGCAGTACCTGACCGGTGAATTTCACTTCGCCCACACCCAGTGCGCGGCCTTTACCTTCAGCGCCTAACCAGCCGAGGTAGAAGCCAACCAACTGCCACATGGCGTCAAGGCCGAGGCAGCCAGGCATGACCGGATCGCCTTTAAAGTGGCAATCGAAGAACCACAGGTCAGGGCGGATATCCAGTTCGGCTTCCACAAAACCTTTGTCAAATTTACCGCCGTCTTCGGTCATCATGACCACGCGGTCCATCATCAACATGTTATCAGAGGGAAGCGGCGGTCCATTTTCGCCAAACAGTTCGCCGCGACCTGAGGCAACCAGGTCTTCTTTGCTATAGGATTCGCGTTTATCTACCATGTTCTCAATATGCCTTCTTTTAGTGAAGCCCGAATATTAGCGAACAGTTGTACGCTGGGCAAATCAATCAGCTGTGGTTAAACCAGTTGAGCCAGCGCAATGGCCACGGACGATGACGAATTTCCTGCTGGTTCAGCTGTGCAATACGTTCCTGAATGGTATTGAGCAGTGACTCGCCGCTCTCACTTTGCCATGCGATGCCGGTTAATAAGGGTAACGCTTCATCCACGCTTTCAATTGCCCAGATGTGGAATTTCTCTTGCTTCACCGCATCAACCACAGCTTCGCTGAGGCTCAAATGGCGCACATTACTGGCTGGCAGAATAACGCCTTGTTTACCGGTCAGCTCGCGTGACTGGCAAATGCTGAAGAAGCCTTCGATTTTTTCATTCAGGCCGCCAACAGGCTGCACATTACCAAATTGGTCTACGGAACCGGTCACCGCAATATGCTGGCTTAGTGGCTGATTGGCCAGTGCACTAATCAGCGCGCAGAGTTCGGCCAGTGAGGCGCTATCACCATCCACTTCGGAATAGGATTGTTCAAACACTAACGAGGCTGAGAAGGGCAGCTGTTGCTCGAGTTCAAGTTCAGCGATCAGATAAGCTTGCATAATCATCATGCCTTTCGCATGAATATTACCGCCCAGCTCGGCTTTACGCTCAACGTCAGTGAATTCGCCATCCCCCGGATGAACAACACAGGTGATACGTGACGGCTCGCCCCACGGACGCGGATGACCAGGAAACTCCACTACAGACAGACCGTTAATCTGTCCCACCACTTCACCTTCAGTTTCAATCATAATCTGATTGAGCAGAATTTCGTCACGCATGCGGTCGGCCAGGTAGCTTTCACGCCATTCGCGCGCTTCCAGTGCTTCTTTCAATGCTTCAGCATTCATGACGTCACCGTGCAGCGCGGTTTCCTGCAGCTGACGGCGTAACCAGCGCGGGCAGAGCGGCAGGGTTTCTTGATCGCCCGTGAAGCGAACCGCCTCATTGATCAAGAGCGGCCAGAAATCGGCTGCAGGCTGGTCCAGACCGGCTTGTTCAGCTTGCGTGAGCGTCCACTGGCACCAGAAGGTCATGTCCTCTTCATCAGTGATCTGCAGGTTCTCTTCGAACTCGCTGTAGAGTGCCATTTCATGCACTTCTGCATCCAATTCCTGGAAGCTGGCTAGCGCATCACGATCGCCACAAAGTACCAGGCGCAGTTGCAGCGGCAGGGAAGGGATGGCCACTGGCAACGGATGGCGTTCGTCCTGCGAATACCAGTCAAAGCGGCCTTGCTCGATGCACTTACGCAGACGCAGCCATAGCAGTGGTTGAGCCAGTAGCGTATTCACGGACAGGATTAAAGTGCCGCCATTGGCTTGATGAATCAATCCCGGCTCGGGCTGAATACGATCTTTGTACTGACGCACACAACCAAACAGCTGTTCTGCTTCAATCCAGTCGGCAAAGTGAACACCGCCCTGACTGGTGAATGGCCGGTTAGCATCGCTGGGCGGCATCAGGCTGACCGTGTCACCCATGACATGATAGTCACCGCCATACAGCGCGATCTCTTCGGGCTGGAAGCGCTGTGCGGCTTCGGCGATGCACGCGAGGTAATCGCTGTTTTCCTGACTGCGTAATAGCAACAGAGGAAAACCTAAGGTTTGATGATGCAAATGCGCCAGCGCATTCAGCAGACGCGGCTGAACCGCGGCAAGACTATCGCTATCTTCCAGTGAGACGTTTGAAAAAATGGATTGGTAGCGGATGCTATCCGGCTGCAGGGCTTGCCACGTAATTTGAGTGCTGGTCAAAATATTCGCATTAGTCAGATTTAGGAAAAGCGCGATTATACAGGAATCAACCTTGTTAAGCACTGCGGAGTTCCAGCCCGAAATGTGATGACCGCTACATGTTTTTCCTTGCTGCATCCGGGAAAAAAGCTGTTATTCTTAGTTTGTTACGTGATCACGATGAGATTCCGATGAAATACCAGCAACTCGAAAATCTTGAAAGTGGATGGAAGTGGAAATACCTGGTGAAAAAGCATCGGGAGGGTGAATTGATCACCCGTCATCTTGAGCTCAGCGCCGCGCAGGCTGCGGTGGATGCCTTACTGGCGATGGAAAATAGTCCAGTAGAGGTAGCGGAATGGATTGCTCAGCACATTCACCCCGATCTCGAGAACCGTCTGAAGCAGACTATTCGTGCGCGCCGTAAGCGGCATTTTAATGCGGAACATCAGCATACGCGTAAGAAGTCGATCGATCTGGAATATCTGGTGTGGCAGCGTTTGGCAGGATTGGCACAGCGTCGCAGCAACACGCTATCAGAAACCATTGTGCAGTTGATTGAAGATGCCGAGCGCAAAGAGAAGTATGCCAGCCAGATGTCAACGCTTAAGCAGGATCTGCAGGCGATTTTGGGTAAAGGCGGATCAGAGAACGAATAGCGCTAATGTGTGCACTATGATGGTGTTGTTAGCCAGTTGAAAAGAGATAAAAAAAACCCCGCAAGAGCGGGGTTTTTTATTGCGTGATAACTTAAGCCTGTGGCTGAGTTACAACGTCTTTGATACCTTTCACGTCGATTTCAACGCGACGGTCTGGCGCCAGGCAGTCGATCAGGGCATTACGGCCTTTCACGCTGTCACAGGTGTTGCCAGTCACTGGGTTAGATTTGCCCATACCGCGTGCAGAGATCTTGTTAGAAGGGATACCTTTAGAGACCAGGTAATCAACTACAGACTGAGCGCGTTTTTCAGACAGTTTCTGGTTGTACTGCTCTGAACCGATACGGTCAGTGAAGCCCAGAACAACAACAGAACCGTCTTTAGGATCCATTGAGCTCAGCTGGCTGTACAGCTGATCCAGAGCCTGCTGGCCTTCTGGTTTCAGAGTCGCTTTGTTGAAGTTGAACAGCACGTCAGACTTCAGAGTGAAACGCTTGGTTTCTACAACTGGCGCTGGAGCTGGTGCTGGAGCAACAACTGGTGCTGCTTCTTCATCCTGACCGAAACGGTAAGACACGCCGACGCTCAGCATGCTGTTGTCTGGACGCGCACCAACGGTACCTGCGTCACCGATGTTGTTAACCCACTGATAGTCCAGGCGAGTCGCCCAGTTTTTGGTCAGTGCGTATTCAACACCAACTGCAGCCAGCGGAGAAACGCCGGTGTCGTGGTTGCTGATACGGTCGCCAGTGTTCAGGTTGGCCTGCTTAGAGTCTGCGCGCCATACCATGCCACCCAGACGGGTGTACACATCAAAGTCTTCAGTGATTGGGTAGCTCAGTTTCGCTGCCAGCTGAACGCCTTGTGCTTTGAATGCGCCGTTAACTTGGTCGCCTTTGTTAGGCATGCGGCCTAACCAGTCGTAGCCCAGCTCGAAGCCCAGGTATGGGTTAGCCTGGTAGCCCAGGAATGCACCAGCACCAAGCTGAGATTCGTGAGTTGGACCGTCGTTGTTCGCGTAACCGTTACCGTAGTAACCAGTATCGTGATACTGAGACCAGCCCAGTTTAGCACCGGTGTACCAGGTGTTATCTTTAGGAGCGGCCTGCGCTACGGTAGCGAAGCCAGCCAGTGCCACTGCAATTGCGATAGCTGTCTTTTTCATTTTTGCGCCTCGTTATCATCCAAATAGGCAATGAGCAAAAAGGTTGCTCTTTGTGTTAATCCTTCGCCGGGTCTAAACGCTCGCTTTTGACTCTACCGAAAAAACGGAGGTTATTGAGCACCCTGGCGAGATAAAGTCTACAACGAGATTGGAAAGTTACAAGTATGATGTGAGGCCAGCCAGCAAAAAAACAGGGATTTATACACACATTTTAACAAATCACATGGCAAAATCTTCGCCAGCGAATTGAGAAAATGCGGCTAAACCATTGTCAAAGCTGGCGGGAAAAGAATCAGTGGCTTAGCAGCATCCATAAGAAAAAAAAGCGTGAGAAAATTCCTGGTTTTACTTAATGAAACAAATCCGACGGAATTTTTGGCGTATTTGGTTGTCTGGACAAGACGCGATCGTGACCTTGCGGACGCATAATTAAACCTAGTGCTTCACCTTCTGCCGCTGCCATTTCAAGTTCAAACCGCTCTTCATCATTCAATTCGTACGG
This sequence comes from Pantoea sp. USMM079, assembly GCF_037153115.1. Classification (NCBI taxonomy): domain Bacteria; kingdom Pseudomonadati; phylum Pseudomonadota; class Gammaproteobacteria; order Enterobacterales; family Erwiniaceae; genus Pantoea; species Pantoea sp. USMM079. The sequence goes on along the minus strand of NZ_JBBCKX010000025.1, from coordinate 13,445 downwards.
AATCCAGGCCAAAACCACACTATAATTTCCCGTGCGCAGAGCCTTCACCATACTTTCCACTGTCGTGAGTCGTTCAGATTCGGTGATATGCATACTTTTCTCAAGCGGTAATCCTGACTGCTGCATCCAGTTGCGATTCAGCTTATGCGCAGGTGTTAACCACAGCTGCCAGCGGGACTGTTCGCTGAGTTGCTTTAACACCGGCAACAGCAGTAACTGCATCATGCCAGGTTGTTCGCTGTAACGTAGTTCAGTAATTCCACCCAGAGAAGGCTGCGTCAGGCTTGTAGAAGCAAAACGTTGAGAACGATCAGCAAGGCCAGAGAATTGAGTACGCATGTTTTAATCACTCAGTAATGAACTGTATGGATGTACAGTAATGTCTTCCTGGATAAAGATCAACCTCAATTTCTGAAAACACCTCGCAAATTGTGCACATCGCACACAGCAAATGCTTTTATTCATTGAACAGCTAATGGGTTTTTTCTATCTTCTAACCAGATGAAAACCCAGGATTTTAAGGAATTTTCTCGAATGAGAATTCACGGAAAGGAGCTGTAATGAAAACCAACAATCCACTCGTTAAACAATCCAAAACACAGCTGGCGCCGCTGGGAAAGATCGAATCCCGAACGCAATTTGGTGGCTATGCTCTGACAGTAGAAAAGGTCATTTTTGCGTATATCAATGAAGACGCGCTTTACCTGCGTGCCAGTGAGGCATTGCAGACTTACCACACCCAACGTGCTCTTGAACCGCTGGTCTATCGCAAACGCGGCATACCAGTGCAACTGAATTACTTCAAAGTGGATGCGAAGCTTTGGCAGGATCCTGAGCAACTCTTGCGGTTGTCGGCCAGTGCACTGCACGCAGCACAGCATGAGTTAGCAAACCGGACAGTGACCTTACGGTTGAAGGATCTGCCTAACCTTAGCCTGCGCATGGAGATGATGCTGCATAAAGTTGGCATCAGTTCAGTGAAAGTGCTGCATGAAATGGGCTCGCGCCAGAGTTGGCTCAAACTGCGTGCCGTTAACAAACATATCGGGCTGAAAACGTTAATGGCATTGGAAGGAGCGATTTCCGGACATCACCAGGCCGCATTGCCTGCAGCGATCAGAGAAGAACTGCATGCGTGGTATGTCAAAACGCTCCACCAAAAAAACACGGTGGAGCCGAGTTAACTTAATGACTGGATAATGTGCGGCGCAGGCGGGCAATTTCTGGCAGCAGGGCAATCAGTAAACCCAACTGCTGCATCACCAGCGGCGCCTGCACGTCCGAACTGTTTTTGATATCACTTAACTGCTGCATCACCTGCTGCTGCATGGCTACTGCCTGCTTGTCGTTAACGCGTTCAATCTGCAGCACATCTTGAACAAAGCACACTGCATCGTCTAAAACTTTGAGCAATGCGGGATCAGAAAGCCGTTCACGATGTGCGCCCAGCGCTGAGATGTAGCTCAGGAAAGAGTGATTCAGGCACAGTAACCGGAACGCGTTTTCACGCAGCGGTTGCTGAAGCTTAAGTTCGCTACTCATGTTCGAGACCACCGATGCTAATTCCGCATCGGCATTGTGAGCATCACGACGCGCCACACGATAAGCCAGACGGTTATCTTTGCCCTGATGATATTGCTCAAGGATGGCATCGAGATAACGACAATTGGCATTCAGCGTACGATCCGCCACGGCGCTAATTTTGCGAAAACGCCAATCGGGCCAGACAAATGCCACGGCCAGCCAGGCCAGACCGCAACCCAACAGGGTGTCAACAATACGCGGCAACGCCACCTCAAATCCTTCGCCCAGCAGGTTAAAGCAGAGCAGCACCAGCAAGGTGATGAACAGTGTGGCTTGCGCATACTGAATCTGACGAAAGGCAAAAAACAGTACGCCACTGAGCACGATGAGAATCAGTTGCCCTTCAATAGAGGGCACTAACCATAGTACCGGTAAGCCAATAGCGATACCCGCTAGTGTTCCACCAATACGTAAGGCGAGCCGGCGGCGCGTGGCATTGTAGTTAGGCTGGCAGACAAACAGACTGGTGAGCAAAATCCAGTAGCCGCGATGAAGACCGGTAATCTGAATAAAAGCGTAGCCAACGCAAAGCACGAGGGACATGCGAACAGCATGGCGGAATAATGCCGAACCTGGAGTCAGATGACGACTTAGCCGTAACCGGATATCCGCCCATCCACTCAGCCCTTCACGCGAAAGATGGTTATCGGCTGAGGAAGGCGGTTCTGCCAGCGCTTGTTCAGACTCAATCGAGGCCAGTTGCGCATCAATCGCACGCAAATTGCGTAGCAGCCAAAACAGCGCGCGGATGTGCGAATCCTGCGGGTCATTCTGTTGTAATCGTTCCAAAGCCGTTTCCAGCCGGGAGAAGGTGCGCTCAAAACTGCTGTCATGGTGCCACGGCTGTCTTAACAAGATGCTCTCAGCCAGCTTGCGACAGGCCTGAGCTTGCATATTCAACAGGCGCTGGAAGCGGAACAGCACTTCGTTATAGCGCCAGTTATCGCGCAGCAGGTGATATTGCAGATGGGATGAGCTGGCGCGTTCATGAATATCCTGCGCAACGAAATAGTAGTGCAAACTGCGACGTGTGCTGCGCGATCCACGGTCGCCGCGCAAGCGACTCTGAATGGTGGTTTTCGTCTGATTAAGTTGCGCCACCAACTGGCTGTTCACCATCGCCGTGGCAATGGTACTGGCATCATCCTGTTCACCGGCATCCGGATCGAACAGATTCGCCTTGGCCTCCAGATAACTTGCCAGCTGAGAAAAACTGGCCGCCAGTTGCTCCTGTACCGGCCGTACCGGGAAAATCAAATGGCCGATAAATGTCAGCAGGTTGTACCACAGCGCACCAATCAATAGCAGGGCGGGCTGCATCCACCATTGAGGGAACAGTCCAATCCCCAACATGGTATAAACCGCAATGAGCAGCGCACCAAAAGCGATAGTGGCATAGCGTTGCCCCAAAGCGCCAAGCAAAATGAAGCCCCAACTCGAGAGCGCCAAACCGATGGCAAAGGCCCACGGATAGGGAAACAGCAACTCAACCGATACCGAAGCGATGCAGAAGCAGACCAGCGTAATCATCAGATTGCGCAGGCGGCCAGTCCATCGGTCATCCAGATCGGCTAGCGCGGCCGCCACCACGCCAAGCGTCAAAGGAATGGTCCATTCTATTTGCTGCAGCCACCACGGAACGGCGGCACACCCTGCCAGCGCGAAGAAAATGCGCAATAAATAACGCAGGCTGCTATTGAACAGATAACGTCGCCATCCCGGCATCGCGTTCAGAAGCATCAATTGTCCGCCTTAGTATCGACGACGCGCATTCGCTTCACGCGCGGCCTGAGCCTCTTCCACCGAGACCACACGGCGGCCTACGGGCCAGAGTGCGATAGCGGCAATTTTAAAGTTAGCGATACCGACGGGGATACCGATGATGGTCAGGCATTGGATGATGCCAGCAGAAATATGCATCAGACACAGCCACCAGCCGAAAAACACCAGCCAGAAAATGTTGAGGAAGGTTCCGCCAGCATTCAGCACATGGCTTTTACTGTCAGGTCGCAGCACATCGACATGCACCGCTTCATTACCAAAGGGCAGAAGTGAAAGTTTAGTGATTTCCCAGCAGGATCGCGTTAAAGGCAGGGTAAAGATAAGCACAATGCTGACAAGCGTGGCAAACAGCCAGCTTAGCGTGGTGAACACGCCACCCAAAACGAAGTTAAGAATATTCAATACGGTGCGCATAACACGATTTTCCTTTTGCAATCCGCAATATGTGTCGCCCAGTTTAGCCTGTTTTAAGGCTGGAGCGCCAAGAGTCTGACAGGTAAACTGCGCGATAATCGAATTCCACAAGACGGTGCGGACATGGAACTGAAAGCAACATCAATGGGCAAACGTCTGGCTCAGCATCCCTATGATCGGGTGCGTCTGCTGGCCGCTGGCGTGGAAGTCAGTGGCGATCGTCACGAATATCTTATCCCGTTCAATCAGTTAATCAGCATTGCCTGTAAACGCGGCATGGTTTGGGGAGAGCTGGAATTTCACTTGCCAGAAGATAAGGTTGTACGCCTGCACGGCACGGAATGGCAGGAGACGCAGCGTTTTTTCCATTACTTGCAGCATGCCTGGCAGCAGTGGAGCCAGGAAATGAGCGAAGTCAGTGCACAAGTCCTGATGGCTTTGGAACAGGAGATTATCGCCTTCACGCAACAGGATCGCTGGTTAAAGCGTAGCGAACTGGCTACGGTAAAGGAGAGCATTCAACGCCAATTTTCCGCCTTACCGCTGCCACTTTCGCGCCTGAATGAGTTTGATAATTGCCGTGCGCGCTGGCAGTTTTGCCAGCAGTGGTTAGAACAAGGTGAAACCGCCATTCGCCAGCGCAACCGTGAATGGACGACGAAGGTCATCAAGGACTATCACGAATTTTTCTCCACTGTCGAAACTACACCGCTTAATGCTTCCCAGTGCGAAGCGGTGGTCAACGGTGAAGACGCCTTACTGGTGCTGGCCGGCGCGGGAAGTGGTAAAACCTCGGTGCTGGTGGCACGTGCCGGTTGGTTGCTGAAACGCAAGCTGTCACAGCCGGAGCAGATTCTGCTGCTGGCATTTGGTCGCCAGGCGGCCGAAGAGATGAACGATCGTATTCAGCAACGCTTAGGTGAGAGTGCGATTCAGGCACGAACGTTTCACGCGCTGGCATTGCACATCATCCGCGAAGGCAGCAATAAGCAGCCGGTGATCAGCAAGCTTGAAAGTGACAGCAAGGCGCGGCGGCAACTGCTGATCGACACCTGGCGCGAACAGTGCAACAGTAAAAAAGCGCAGGCGAGCGGTTGGCGTCAATGGTTGCAGGAGGAACTGGAGTGGGAGGTCGCTGAAGGCCCATTCTGGCAGGATGACAAGTTGGCGCAACGGCTGGCCTCACGCATGGAGCGCTGGCTGGGACTGATGCGCATGCACGGCGGTGCGCAGGCGGCGATGATTGCCGATGTACCAGAAGATTTCCGCGATAACTTCAGCAAACGCGTCAAACTGATGGCGCCGCTATTAAAAGCCTGGAAAAGTGCGTTGAAAGAGGAGGGGGCAGTCGATTTCTCCGGACTGATCCATCAGGCGATTGCCATTCTCGAAAAAGGGCGCTTTATCAGTCCGTGGAAGCATATTCTCGTGGATGAGTTTCAGGATATCTCGCCACAGCGTGCCGCTTTATTGACTGCGTTACGTCAGCAGAATAAGCGCACCAGTTTGTTCGCGGTGGGCGATGACTGGCAGGCAATATACCGTTTCAGCGGCGCCGAGATGAGTCTGACCACGGCTTTCCACCACTACTTTGGTGACGGCGATCGCTGTGTGCTGGACACCACCTATCGTTTCAACGATCGCATCGGTGAGATTGCCAACCGCTTTGTGCAGCAGAATCCACATCAGCTGCGCAAGCCGCTCAACAGTCTGAGCAAGGGGAATAAGAAGTCAGTCACGCTGCTGCCGCAGGAGCAACTGGAACCGTTGCTGGATAAATTAAGTGGCTATGCGAAACCGGAAGAGCGTGTGCTGTTGCTGGCGCGCTATCACCATCTGCGTCCTGCCATCCTCGATAAAGCCAAAACGCGCTGGCCGAAATTGCAGATCGAATTTATGACTATTCATGCCAGCAAAGGGCAGCAGGCAGATTTTGTCATTATGCTGGGCCTGCATGAGGGGCGTGATGGCTTCCCCGCTGAGGCGCGTGAATCGATTATGGAAGAGGGGTTATTACCCCAGCCGGAAGATTTCCCTGACGCTGAAGAGCGACGGTTGGCCTATGTGGCGATTACCCGCGCACGTCAGCAAGTGTGGATGCTGTTTGATAAAGATCGGCCTTCCGTTTTTGTCGAACACTTCCGCGAATTGGGCGTGCCGCAAAGTCGGAAGGCCTGAACATTACTCTTTCAGGCGGTCGGCAAGATAGCGCTGATAATCGGGGATTTGGATCTCAAACTGCTGGGCAAACATCGGTGCCTGAATAATGAAATCCGCGGTGGCGCGATTGGTCGCCACCGGGATATTCCACACGGTGGCCAGACGTAACAGGGCTTTGACATCGGGATCGTGCGGCACCGCATTTAACGGATCCCAAAAGAAGAACAGCACATCGATTTTCCCTTCGGAAATCAAAGCACCCACTTGCTGATCGCCACCCATCGGGCCGCTTAGCATGGCGTTGACGTCTAAACCGGTGTGGCGATTAATCAGATTACCTGTGGTGCCGGTGGCATAGAGCACATGCGGTTGCAGCGCGCTCTGGTTGGCTTTAACCCACTCCAGTAGCGTCGCTTTACAGTGATCGTGGGCAACGAGGGCAATGTGTTTCTGAACGTTAAGGGTACGAACGGTCTGCTCCATAGGGCTTCCTGTTTCTTCTCATGCATTAATTTTAAGGCATGAGTTTACCCCTGACATTTCAACACTATCAACTTGCGCGTAAGGTTTTCATCCAACTGATAAATCTCAGGCGTGTAGCAGCATCAAAACGCTGAAACCACTGTTGCAGATAAGGTAACTCTCCCGCATCCTGCCAGGCAAAATCGAGACTCATCTGGGCATCCGGCGCACTCACCGATTGCAGCGCAAAGCGAGGAACCGATGCCGCCTGGGCAGTACGGTTATAATTCAGCATGGCCTTTTCCAGATCGCTATCGCTACCCTGTGGTAAGCGATCGCGCACGCTGGTGATTTCATTCCCTCGTTCATCAACGAGCTGGAAATTTAGCGCCTTATCGAACGTGCTGCGTTCTCGGCGGTTGGCCAGAACGGGTAAACGAATCGCGACTGAGGTGGCGCTGGCATTGAACGTGACGATCATCGGCACCGACTGAAAATGCGTGGCATCCGCACAAGGTTTTTCAACGCGAAACAGGAATTGATGCTGCCCACGCTCCAGCTCCAGGCTGTCCGCGCCTTTCAGCAACGAGCCTGAGATTTTGCGACCATCGAGCACCAGCAAGTCGATTTCAGGATCGAGTTTGAGGGTGATGGCATGGCAGGATGCCGATACGAGTAACACGAGTAAACTCGTAACAGCCAAAGACAGCTTCATTTCAACTCCCGGAGGATAGGGATTAAGGGTGATGTGTAGCAAATTATTACATTATGGCAGTAAATTTACATTTTCACATATTTATTCGTGCTGAGGCGCAAAGTTTTTATCTGAGGGGCTTGCCCTGTGTCACGCAATGGCAACTACACTCAGGCGAACGAACAAGGAGAAAAAAATGAATGATCAAACGATTCGTGATGTGTTGAGCCGAACCAAACGCATTGCATTGGTAGGGGCGAGCGATCGCGCCGATCGCCCAAGCTATGGTGTGATGAAGTTTTTGCTTGATCAGGGTTATGAGGTTATTCCGGTGAGTCCAAAACTGGCGGGGCAGCAGTTGCTGGGGCAGACCGCTTACGCCACGCTGGCAGAAATTCCGGGTAAAGTGGATATGGTAGATGTATTTCGCAATGCTGAGGCGGCTTGGGGTGTGGCGCAGGAAGCGATTGCCATTGGTGCCGATACGCTGTGGCTGCAATTGGGCGTGATCAATGAGCAGGCGGCAGTGCTAGCGCGCGATGCGGGCATGACGGTGGTGATGGATCGTTGTCCTAAGATTGAGATTCCGCGTCTGGGTATTCCGCCCATCGCGTCGTAAAGCTGAAACGGCGACCGAGGTCGCCGTTGTCATTAATGGCGCAGGCTAGGTGCCTGCAACTGCTGCCGGATGGAAGCAGCAAGTTCATCCATCGAAGGTTGCTCAGGATGCTCATACGACGTTTCACCGGCGAGCTGAATTTCGGCGATATAGGTGTGCACCTGTTCGCCTTCTTCATCTTCCATCACTACGTGATACCAGGGTGCGGCGCGCAGCGTTTCACTGGCCGCCACATCATCCTGCTCGGGTTCATCGAGCGAAAACTCCGGATCGACATCCACAATAACGCCGAGCACCCCGGAGAGACGGTGACGGACCTGCTGTCCAATGCCAAATTTACTGGTAATCATGGTGCCTCCCAAAACTGTGCCCTGTCTCTAATATGGAGGCAGGGTACAGATTTTCAAGTCACAGCACGCGGCAGGCAAAACCTTTCAGATAAAGACCTTCAGGATAGCTGGCGATCACGGGGTGATCGGCTGCCTGACGGAACTGCTCTACAAATTGTACATCACGACCCGCGTCCACTGCGGCATCGGCGATAATTTTCTGGAACAAATCGGTGGCCATCAGTCCTGAGCAAGAGAATGTCAGAAGAATACCGTTAGGATTGAGCAACTGCATCGCCAGCATATTAATATCTTTATATCCGCGGCAGGCGCCCATCAGCTGATTCTTGTTCTCAACAAATTTCGGCGGATCCATCACGACCACGTCAAACTTTTCGCCGCTGTCACGGTAGCGACGCAGCAGTTTGAAGACATCATCACGCACGAACTGTGCACGAGACAGATCGAGGCCATTGAGCTCAACGTTCTGTTTCGCCACATCCAGCGCATCCTGTGACGTATCCACGCTAATCACTTCGCGGCAGCCACCCATCAGAGCCGACACGGCAAATCCGCCGGTGTAAGAGAAGCAGTTAAGCACGCGAGCGTTTTCAGCGTAGCGGCGCGTGGCAAAACGGCTGTCACGTTGATCAAGGTAGTAACCGGTTTTATGGCCGCCCTGAATATCGACCAGCAATTTCATACCGTGTTCGGTAATCGGCAGTAACGGCGGCGGTAGCTCACCGGTCACTGGACCTTGTGTCAATTCCAGTCCTTCTTTTTTGCGCACGGCAACATCAGAACGATCGTAAATCGCGCAAGTTGGGAAGCACTGCTGTAAGGCAGAAAGAATTGCCGGGCGTTGATATTCAGCACCGGCTGACAGGAGCTGCAGCACCATAAAGTTGCCGAAACGGTCGATGGTCACACCAGGCATGCCATCCGACTCACCGGCAATCAGGCGATAGCTATCAAGGCCATCACGTTGCGCCAACCATTTGCGCCACTGCTGCGCTTTTTCAAAAGCGCGGACAAAGAAGGCGATGTCGATTGACTCATCCTGCTGCCAGCTCCAGACGCGCGCGCGAATTTGTGACTGTGGAGAATAAGCGGCACGGGCCAGCCATTTACCATTGCTGTCGCAGACATCAATAGTTTCACCAGACTGGGCTTTACCTTCCATACGGGCAACGGCACCTGAGAACACCCACGGATGGCGGCGGAGCAGGGATTTTTCACGTCCCTTAGCGAGAATCAATCGAACGGTCATGTTTGCTATGCTTACCTGAAAAAATGAGGCGCCATTTTCCGGTGGATGGCGGCAAATTGCAACGCACAATGGGGAGATAGCCATGGCGAACACGTGCTACAAAATCTGGGTGCACGGTATGGTGCAAGGGGTAGGCTTTCGTTATTACACCCAGTCACAGGCCAATAAACTGGGCGTTACCGGTTATGCGCACAACCTGCGCGACGGCAGTGTTGAAGTGCTGGCCGCTGGCGATGAACAAAAAGTGGAGGCGTTAATCGCCTGGCTAAAAGCAGGCGGGCCAACCAGTGCACGGGTCGATAAGGTGCTGGTGGAACCTCATCAACCCACGCCGATGCCCACGCGATTTACCACTGGCTGATTACAGACACTTGGCAGGTTTTGGCAGACCGGCAATTTTAGTGGCTTGTTTTGCCGGACCTTCAGGGAACAGTCGGAACAGGTAGCGGCCATTGCCTTTTTCCTCGCCATACTTCTGCGCCATGGCTTTCACCAGCATGCGCACCGCAGGGGAAGTATTGAACTCCTGATAGAAGGCGCGCACAAAGTGCACCACTTCCCAGTGAGCCTCACTCATCACAATGGCTTCATTCTCAGCAATCACCGCAGCGAGTGCTTCGCTCCAGTCCGCACTATTTTTTAAATAGCCTTCCGCATCGGTGGCGATCTCTTTACCGGCAAAAATCACAGTCATTCCTCACAGCATCAATCGGCGTATTGTAAGTTCGCCAACGGCTAAAAAGCAAAAACCCCGCCGAAGCGGGGTTTTGGACATTTACGTCTGCAGCTTAATCTTTGCTGGCGAAGCCTAACAGGCTCAGCAGGCTGACAAAGATGTTATACAGCGACACATACAAGCTCACGGTGGCGCGGATATAGTTGGTTTCGCCGCCATGAATGATGTTACTGGTTTCCCACAGAATCGCACCCGCAGAGAACAGGATAAACAGCGCACTGATCGCCAGATGCAGCGCTGGCAGTTGCAGGAAGATATTCGCCACGACCGCAACCAGCAGCACCACGAAGCCAGCCATCATCATGCCGCCAAGGAAGGACATGTCACGACGCGTGGTCAGGACGTAGGCCGAACAGCAGAAGAACACCAGCGCCGTACCGCCCAGCGCCATGGCAATCACATCACCCATGCCTGCAGCAAGGAAGGAACTTAGGATTGGGCCAAGGCAATAACCGAGGAAACCAGTAAAGGCGAAGGCCGCCAGAATACCTGCCGGGCTATTCGCCAGACGGTAGGTCAGGAACATCAGACCGTAAAAACCGACCAGCATCAAAATTAATCCGGGAGAGGGCAGAGCAAAAACGGTGCTGAGCGTGGCAGTGACCGCGGAGAACGCCAGCGTCAGGCCAAGTAAAAAGTAGGTATTGCGCAGCACTTTGTGGGTGCTGATCAGCGATTGCTGCTGTGACGAGCTAATTATTCTATCCATCATGCGCTCCATTATAGAGAGAGAACACCAAATATGGCCTGAGGATACGCAACGGCTACCAGACAGCAAAGTCGTTTTACCCATCTTTACGCGATAAATTGCTGTTTCACTGAGCAGAATGGTGATTTTGACAGCGAAAAAATGGATTTTGGCTGTTTTTCAGGCGAACGATTCAATCCGCGCTTTACATCGTTCGGGGGGATGTTTATAGTGCGCCTCATTGCGGAGGGGTGGCCGAGTGGCTTAAGGCAACGGTCTTGAAAACCGTCGATGGGAAACCATCCGAGAGTTCGAATCTCTCCTCCTCCGCCATCACTCTTGCAGAGTGAAGTGTCAAAAAGATTTCCGGAGGGATGGCCGAGTGGCTTAAGGCAACGGTCTTGAAAACCGTCGATGGGAAACCATCCCAGAGTTCGAATCTCTGTTCCTCCGCCATATTAAAGAAGCCCGCAGAAATGCGGGCTTTTTGCTTTTCTGCGTTCCGGAATTCCGAAAAACATCCCGTTGCTTTTCCATCTGCTGCCGTTACCCGACGGCACGCGCGTTTACTGCTATATTCCATTCACGGTTTTTGTAAACATCTGGCGATTTTCCGAGGCAAGCTGGGTTACACTGTGCGGTAATTCGCTCAATGGCGAGCTAATCGTTTGAATGCCAGAGTGTTTCACTGATGAATTATGGAATAGGCACAATGATCAAGAAACTGAGTCTTTGCGCGTTGTCAGTTATCGCTGCGCTCCCGATCGGTATGTCTGCTTACGCGGCAGATGGAGATATGCAGTTACAGCAAGTGCTGATGCTGAGCCGTCACAATCTGCGCGCACCGTTAGCCAACAACGGCAGCGTGCTGGAACAATCCACCAAGAAGAATTGGCCGCAGTGGGATGTGCCCGGCGGCGAGTTAACCACCAAGGGCGGCGTGCTGGAAGTCTACATGGGTAACTATACCCGTCAGTGGCTGGCACAGCAGGGTCTGGTGGAAAGCGGCACCTGCCCGGACAGCAGCAACATCTTTGTCTATGCCAACAGCCTGCAACGTACGGTAGCCACCGCGCAATACTTCATTACTGGCGCTTTCCCTGGCTGTGATATTTCCGTGACCCATCAGGATGCGATGGGCACCATGGATCCTATCTTTAATCCGGTGATCACGGACGGCAGCGACGAATTTAATAAGAAAGCACTGGCGGCGATGACGGCTGCGAATGAGAAGCTGGCGCTGAAACCGGCTTTCCAGCAGTTAGAAAAAATTGTTGATTACAAATCGGCACCGGCCTGTAACGGCAAAAAACAGTGTGATCTGAGCGGCGGTGACAACACCTTCAGCGCAGAAAATGGCAAAGAGCCTAACGTGAATGGACCGTTGAAAATCGGCAATTCGCTGGTCGATGCCTTCACGCTGCAATATTACGAAGGATTCCCGGCCGATCAGGTGGCCTGGGGCCAGATTAAAACCCCTGAGCAGTGGAAATCCCTCGCGGCAATCAAAAATGGTTATCAGGATGCGCTGTTCACTTCTCCCGATGTCGCGCGTGAAGTGGCCGCACCGCTGGTGGATTACATCCGCAGCCAGCTAGTGGACCAGGACAAAGCGAACGCACCGAAAGTCACCGTGATGGTGGGGCACGATTCGAATATTGCCTCGCTGCTGAGCGCATTGCAGGTTAAGCCATACGAGCTGCCGGGTAACGATGAGAAAACGCCCATCGGTGGCCAGGTGGTGTTTGAGCGCTGGCACGATGCTAAAAACAACAAAGATCTGCTGAAAGTGGAATACGTTTATCAGACAGCGGAACAACTGCGTAATGCTGATGTGCTGAGCCTGAAAAACCCGCCGAAGCGTGTCACGCTGCAACTGGCAGGCTGTGACGTCGATGCTAACGGCTACTGCAGCTGGGATCAGTTTGCTACCGCGTTGAATACTGCACTGCAGGGTACCCCGCTGCAGCCGGCTGCTCCTGCTCCAGCAGCAGAGCCAGCGGCACAACCTGCGCCTGCTGCTGCCAATGACGATGCTAAAGCGAAAGCGGATCAAGCCGTTGCAGATAAAGCGGCCGCAGATAAAGCCGCAGCGGACAAAGCAGCTGCGCAGAAAGCGGCTGATGCTAAAGCCGCTGAAGAGAAAGTGAAGGCGGACAAAGCGGCTGCCCAAAAAGCAGCAGAGGATAAAGCGAAAGCTGAGAAAACCACTGCACAGAAAGCGGCGGAGGACAAAGCGAAAGCTGATGCCGCTGCAGCGCAGAAAGCGCAGTCAGATGCGACGCCAGCCAAGCCGGAAGGTGAGGCGGCAAAAGCCGCTCCTGCCAGCAACTAACGTCGCTGTAATGAAAAAACCCCGCCTCGACGTAATGCCGATCAGTTAAGACAAAAATGATCGGTTGAACGATCCGGCAGTTCTGCAAAAATCCGTAATCTCTCAGGGATTACGGATTTTTTTATGCTTCTCAGTCAGGCTCTCGATATCGTTCATCACTTTACGCCTCAGGAATTCTCGACGCTTTCTGATCTCCTTTCTCCTGAGCTCATTGATGAGTGTCTTGCTGATACCGGCACAGTGACGTTACGAAAGCGCCGGTTATCGATGGAAATGATGGTCTGGGCTGTGACCGGCATGGCACTTTTTCGCTCCCATTCGATGACCCAGCTCGTCTCACACCTGGATATCCTTCTGCCGGGGAAAAGGCCT